>NZ_JBSFDB010000003.1:0-479431 GCF_053593695.1 Streptomyces sp. NPDC002144 | reverse complement strand
CTGATCGGCGCGACCATCGCCATCGCGGGTCTGTCGGTGACGGTGTGGGCGCACCACATGTACGTCACCGGCGGTGTGCTGCTGCCGTTCTTCTCCTTCATGACGTTCCTCATCGCGGTCCCGACCGGCGTGAAGTTCTTCAACTGGATCGGCACCATGTGGAAGGGGTCCCTGAGCTTCGAGACACCGATGCTCTGGGCGACCGGCTTCCTCATCACCTTCACCTTCGGTGGTCTGACCGGTGTCATCCTGGCCTCGCCGCCGATGGACTTCCACGTCTCCGACTCGTACTTCGTGGTGGCGCACTTCCACTACGTCGTCTTCGGCACCGTGGTGTTCGCGATGTTCTCCGGCTTCCACTTCTGGTGGCCGAAGATGACCGGCAAGATGCTCGACGAGCGGCTCGGCAAGATCACCTTCTGGACGCTGTTCATCGGCTTCCACACCACGTTCCTGGTGCAGCACTGGCTGGGTGCCGAGGGCATGCCGCGTCGGTACGCCGACTACCTGGCGGCCGACGGCTTCACCGCGCTGAACACGGTCTCCACGATCGGCTCGTTCCTGCTCGGCCTGTCGATCCTGCCGTTCCTCTACAACGTGTGGAAGACGGCCAAGTACGGCAAGCCGGTCGGCGTCGACGACCCGTGGGGCTACGGCCGCTCCCTCGAGTGGGCGACCTCCTGCCCGCCGCCGCGGCACAACTTCCTCACCCTGCCGCGGATCCGCAGCGAATCCCCGGCGTTCGACCTGCACCACCCCGAGATCGCGGCCCTCGACCAGCTGGAGAACGCGCCTCACGGTGACAAGGCCCTCGCTGGTGGCAAGGAGGCCGGCAAGTGAAGATCCAGGGCAAGATGTTCATGTGGCTGAGCGCCTTCCTTCTCGTCATGGCGATCGTCTATGGCGTGTGGTCGAAGGAGCCGGCCGGCACCACGGCCCTCTTCCTGGCCTTCGGCCTGAGCATCATGGTCGGCTTCTACCTGGGCTTCACCGCCCGGCGGGTCGACGCGGGTGCGATGGACAACAAGGAGGCGGACGTCGCGGACGAGGCCGGCGAGGTCGGGTTCTTCAGCCCGCACAGCTGGCAGCCGCTCGCCCTCGGCGTCGGTGGTGCGCTGGCCTTCCTGTCGGTCGCCATCGGCTGGTGGCTGCTGTACTTCTCGGCGCCGGTGATCCTGGTCGGCCTGTACGGCTGGGTCTTCGAGTACTACCGCGGTGAGAACCGCACCCAGTAGCACGCGCTGAGCGGTTCTGGAGCCCGGACACTCCGTCAGGAGCGTCCGGGTTCCTGCTTTTGCCGCAATGTGCGTCCCCCGTACGAGTCACCCAGCGCGCCATGATTGACGCCGCTCCCTAGCGTCGACGTCATGAACAGCACTCCGCGCACCCGCACCGTCGTCAGCTGCACGCTGCTGGTGATCGCCCTCGGCGCGGGCGGCACCGCTTGCAGCGGCGGCGGCAACCCGCTGACCGACAAGCCGTACGACGCGTCGGACCAGATCTCCTTCAACGGCCCCACCGGCGAGGGCAAGAAGGCCGACCCGGACAAGCCCCTCGAGGTCACCGCCGACGACGGCGACGGCCGTATCACGGACGTCGTCGCCATGGACGCCACCGGCCGCTATGTGACGGGCGAACTCTCGGCCGACGGCACCCGCTGGCACAGCACCTCCCCGCTGGCCGCCGACGCCCACTACACGGTGCGGGTCAGCACCGAGGACGAGGACGGGGCGCCCGGCCGCAAGGTGCTCTCCTTCGACACCAGCAAGCCCACCACCAAGAAGCGGCTGAAGGTCACCTTCGGTCCCGACTCGGGCACGTACGGCGTCGGCCAGCCGGTCACCGCCAAACTGGACCAGCCCGTCAAGGACAAGGCGCAGCGGGCCGTCGTCGAACGCGCCCTCAGGGTCGACTCGGTCCCCGCCGTGCAGGGCGCCTGGTACTGGGTGGACGACAAGGAACTCCACTACCGTCCCAAGGACTACTGGCCCGCGCACGCGACCGTGAGCGTGCGCAGCGACCTGGCCGGCGTGAAGATCGGCGACCGGCTGTGGGGCGACAAGTCCAAGCCGCTGAAGCTGAGCATCGGCGACCGGGTCATCGCCGTCACCGACGCCTCCTCCCACTCCCTGTCGTTCTACAAGAACGACGAGGAGATCAAGGAGATCCCGGTCACCACCGGGAAGCCGGGCTTCGACACCCGCAACGGCGTCAAGGTGGTGCTGGGCAAGGAGTACTTCGTACGTATGCGCAGCGCCACCGTCGGCATCGCCGAGGGCTCCGCGGACTCGTACGACCTACCCGTCTACTACGCCACCCGTCTCACCTGGAGCGGCGAGTACGTGCACGCGGCCCCCTGGTCCACCGGCTCACAGGGCTACGCGAACGTCTCCCACGGCTGCACCGGCATGAGCACCGCCAACGCCGAGTGGTTCTTCGACAACGTCCACGAGGGCGACGTCGTCAAGGTCGTGAACTCCAACGGCAACACCATGGAGCCGTTCGGCAACGGCTTCGGCGACTGGAACCTCGACTGGAAGAAGTGGCGCACCGGCAGCGCCCTGGTCGCGGACACCCTGGACGCGCCGAGCCCGGCGGAACGGGCCCGGCTGCGTCCGCAGAGCGTCTAGGCGCTCTGCTGAAGGCTCTTGCGCCGCAGTAGGCCCGCCAGTGCCGAGGCGAACTCCACCGGGTCCACGGGGAGCGTCACAGCGGCGTCCGCCCGGCTCCAGGTCGCGAGCCACGCGTCCTGGGGGCGGCCGATCAGCAGCAGCACCGGCGGGCAGTTGAAGACCTCGTCCTTGATCTGCCGGCACACGCCCATGCCGCCCATCGGCACGGCCTCGCCGTCCAGCACACAGACGTCGATACCGCCCTTGTCCAGCTCGGTGAGGACGGCGGCCGGGGTCGCGCACTCGACGAACTCCACGACGGGAACGTCCGGTGCCGGCCTGCGCCCGGTAGCCAACCGGACCTGTTCGCGGGTGGTGGAGTCGTCGCTGTAGACCAGCACCGTGGCGGTCGGCTGCATTGTTCCTCCGAGACGTCTGCGTCGTGCGGAAAGGCCCGTTGCGGCGGATGTTACTCCGTTCAACACCACGTCAACCACGGTATGAACCGGAGCAACACTCCGAACGGCACCCCCCGGGGTGAGGGCGGGATAAGCGACCGACATAATGTCGGCGTGGCGACAGCAACGACAGTAGATACCGGGCACGCGCACCCGTCGGTCAACCGGCCGAACCTCACCAGCGTCGGAACCATCATCTGGCTGAGTTCCGAGCTGATGTTCTTCGCGGCCCTCTTCGCGATGTACTTCACCCTGCGATCGGTGACCGGTCCGGATCACTGGAAGGAGATGGCGAGCCATCTCAACCTTCCGTTCTCCGCGACCAACACCACGATCCTGGTGCTCTCCTCCCTCACCTGCCAGCTCGGTGTCTTCGCCGCCGAGCGCGGGGACGTGAAGAAGCTCCGGGGCTGGTTCATCGTCACCTTCGTCATGGGTGCGATCTTCATCGGCGGTCAGATCTACGAGTACACGGAGCTGGTGAAGAAGGACGGGCTCTCCCTGTCCTCCGACCCGTACGGCTCGGTGTTCTACCTGACCACCGGCTTCCACGGCATGCACGTGACAGGCGGCCTCATCGCCTTCCTGTTCGTCCTCGGCCGCACCTACGCGGCCAAGAGGTTCACGCACGAACAGGCGACCGCGGCCATCGTCGTGTCCTACTACTGGCACTTCGTCGATGTCGTGTGGATCGGCCTCTTCGCCACGATCTACCTGATCAAGTAGCCGGGCCCGTTCCCGCGTGCGCCCGCGCGGCGCACATCCCAGAAGCATCGACGCAGAAGATCCTGACACCGGGGTAATCCGTGAAAAAGCTCTCCGCACGACGACGCCATCCGCTGGCGGCGGTCGTCGTCCTCCTCCTCGCGCTGGCGGCCACTGGGGGGCTGTACGCCACGCTCGCGCCCGCGAGCCAGGCGAAGGCCGACGACACCGCCCAGTCCCTCGCCATCGACGAGGGCAAGAAGCTCTACTCCGTGGGCTGCGCTACGTGCCACGGAACCGGTGGGCAGGGGTCCTCCGACGGTCCGAGTCTCGTCGGCGTGGGCGCCGCGGCCGTCGACTTCCAGGTCGGCACCGGCCGTATGCCGGCCCAGCAGCCGGGCGCTCAGATCCCGCGCAAGAAGGTCATCTACACGCAGGCCCAGATCGACCAGCTCGCGGCGTACATCGCCTCGCTGGGCGCCGGTCCGTCCATCCCCACGAAGGCGGAGTACGGCCCGGACGGTGCCGACATCGCCAAGGGCGGCGAGCTGTTCCGCACCAACTGCGCGCAGTGCCACAATTTCACCGGCAAGGGTGGTGCGCTGACGCACGGCAAGTACGCGCCGAGCCTCGAGGGCGCCGCGCCGAAGCACATCTACGAGGCCATGCAGACCGGCCCGCAGAACATGCCGTCGTTCCCCGACACCACGCTGACCGAGCAGAACAAGAAGGACATCATCGCGTACCTGAACGCGGTCAACGGAGGCAACACCGAGAGCCCCGGCGGTCTTGAGCTGGGCGGACTCGGCCCGGTCTCCGAAGGCCTGTTCGCCTGGATCTTCGGACTCGGCGCGCTGATCGCGGTCGCCGTCTGGGTCGCCGCTCGGACCGCAAAGGCCAAGAAGTCATGAGTAGCCAAGACATTCCAGAAGAGAACCTGCCCGCTGAGCAGGACGCGCACGGCGCGGTAAGCGTCGCGGACGACAAGGACCCCTTCGCGGATCCCGGTCTGCCCCCGCACGAGCACCGGATCCAGGACATCGACGAGCGGGCCGCCAAGCGGTCCGAGCGTGTGGTGGCCATGCTGTTCACGGTGTCGATGCTGGCCACGGTCGGCTTCATCGCCTCGTACGTGGCGATCCCGCACGACAAGGCGATCTACGTCTTCCCGATCGGCCACATCAACGCGCTGAACTTCGCGCTCGGCCTGACCCTGGGCGTCGCGCTGTTCAGCATCGGCGCGGGCGCGGTCCACTGGGCCCGCACCCTGATGTCCGACGTGGAGATCGCCGACGAGCGGCACCCGATCGAGGCCTCGCCCGAGGTCAAGGCCAAGGTCATGGCCGACTTCAAGCAGGGCGCCAAGGAGTCCGCGCTCGGCCGCCGCAAGCTGATCCGCAACACCATGTTCGGCGCGCTGGCCCTGTTCCCGCTCTCCGGTGTCATGCTGCTGCGCGACCTCGGCCCGCTGCCCGGGACCAAGCTCCGCCACACGCTGTGGTCCAAGGGCAAGCTGCTCGTCAACATGAACACGAACGAGCCGCTGCGTCCCTCCGACGTCGCGGTCGGCTCGCTCACCTTCGCCAAGCCCGAGGGCCTGGAGGAGAAGGACGAGGACTTCCAGACCCAGATCGCCAAGGCGGCGCTGATGATCGTCCGGCTCCAGCCGGAGAACATCAAGGACAAGCGCGAGCTCGACTGGTCCTACGAGGGCATCGTCGCCTTCTCGAAGATCTGCACCCACGTGGGCTGCCCGATCTCCCTGTACGAGCAGCAGACGCACCATGTGCTGTGCCCCTGCCACCAGTCCACCTTCGACCTCTCCGACGGTGCCCGGGTGATCTTCGGCCCCGCCGGTCACGCCCTGCCGCAGCTGCGGATCGGTGTGAACGACGAGGGCTATCTCGAGGCGCTCGGCGACTTCGAGGAGCCCGTCGGTCCTGCATTCTGGGAGCGCGGATGAGCACCAACGAGAACACCGCCCCGCGGCGCGGCAAGGCGCCCGCCGGAGAGCGCGTCGCCGACTGGGCCGACGGCCGGCTGGGGATCTACTCCCTGGCCAAGACCAACATGCGCAAGATCTTCCCCGACCACTGGTCGTTCATGCTGGGCGAAGTGTGCATGTACAGCTTCATCATCCTCATCCTCACGGGTGTGTACCTGACGCTGTTCTTCCACCCGTCGATGAACGAGGTGGAGTACCACGGCAGCTACATCCCGCTGCAGGGCCAGATGATGTCCGAGGCGTTCAACTCGACCCTGCACATCTCCTTCGACGTGCGCGGTGGTCTGCTGATCCGGCAGATCCACCACTGGGCCGCGCTGATCTTCCTCGCCGGCATGTTCGTGCACATGATGCGCGTGTTCTTCACCGGCGCGTTCCGCAAGCCGCGTGAGGTCAACTGGCTGTTCGGCTTCCTGCTGCTCGTCCTGGGCATGTTCACCGGCTTCACCGGTTACTCGCTCCCGGACGACCTGCTCTCCGGCACCGGTGTCCGCTTCATGGAGGGCGCGGTCCTGTCCGTGCCGATCGTCGGCACGTACCTGTCGTTCTTCCTCTTCGGCGGCGAGTTCCCTGGCGGCGACTTCGTGGCCCGGTTCTACTCGGTCCACATCCTGCTGCTGCCGGGCATCATGCTCGGCCTGATGGTGGGCCACCTGATCCTGGTCTTCTACCACAAGCACACGCAGTTCGCGGGCCCCGGAAAGACGAACAACAACGTCGTCGGCATGCCGCTGCTGCCGGTGTACATGGCGAAGGCCGGCGGCTTCTTCTTCCTGGTCTTCGGTGTCATCACGGCCATCGCGGCGATCGCCTCGATCAACCCGATCTGGGCCATGGGCCCCTACCGTCCGGACCAGGTGTCCACCGGCGCCCAGCCCGACTGGTACATGGGCTTCTCCGAGGGCCTGATTCGTACGATGCCGGGCTGGGAGATCAACCTCTGGGGCCACACGCTCGTCCTGGGCGTGTTCATCCCGCTGGTGATCTTCCCGCTGGTCCTGGTCGCGATCGCGGTCTACCCGTTCATCGAGTCCTGGGTCACCGGCGACAAGCGCGAGCACCACATCCTGGACCGTCCGCGCAACGCCCCGACGCGTACCGCGTTCGGTGCCGCGTGGATCTCCTGGTACTTCGTGCTGATGATCGGCGGCGGCAACGACCTGTGGGCCACGCACTTCAACCTGTCGATCAACGCGATCACCTGGTTCGTGCGCGTCGGCTTCTTCGTCGTACCGGTCCTGGTCTTCATCGCCACCAAGCGGATCTGCCTCGGCCTGCAGCGCCGGGACAGGGACAAGGTGCTGCACGGGCGCGAGTCCGGCATCATCAAGCGCCTGCCGCACGGTGAGTTCATCGAGGTCCACGAGCCGCTCAGCCAGGAGGCGCTGCACACCCTCACGGCGCACGAGCAGTACAAGCCGGTCGAGATCGGCCCGACGGTCGACGAGAACGGCGTCGAGCGCAAGGTCAAGGGCTCCCAGAAGCTGCGCGCCAAGCTGAGCGAGGCGTACTACGGCGACGAGTCCCAGATCCCGAAGCCGACCGTCGAGGAGTACAAGGAGATCACGAGCGGCCACGGCCACCACTGATCGCTGCGGCTCGCCACGCCACGGCGGAAGGGCCCCCGTCCGAACACCGGACGGGGGCCCTTCTTCGTGCGCCGACCTGGATAGGGTGGGCCCACACTGCGTTACTTCTACGACACCCAGGAGCGGCCTCATGAGCGCTGTGACCCCCGCTGGAGGCGACACCGCGGCGGGCCGTTCCTGGCCCCTGCTGCTGAACGGCCTGCTGAACGGTAGGGACCTGAGCACCGACGACACCGCCTGGGCGATGGACCTGATGATGCGCGGCGAGGCGACCGACGCGCAGATCGCCGGGTTCGTGGTGGCCCTCAGGGCCAAGGGCGAGACCGTCGAGGAGATCAACGGCCTGGTCCGGACGATGTACGAGCACGCGAACGTCATCGAGGTGCCGGGTCCGACCGTCGACATCGTCGGCACCGGCGGCGACGGCGCGAAGACCGTCAACATCTCCACGATGTCCGCGATCGTGGTCGCCGGCACCGGGGCGCGGGTCGTCAAGCACGGCAACCGGGCCGCGTCCTCCGCGTCCGGGGCCTCCGACGTCCTGGAGAAGCTGGGCGTCAACCTCGAACTGCCCGTGCAGCGGATCCCGCAGGTGGCCGCGGAGGCCGGGATCACCTTCTGCTTCGCGATCAAGTTCCATCCGGCGCTGCGTCATGTCGGCGCCACGCGCGGCCAGTTGGGCATCCGGACGGTGTTCAACGCGCTCGGTCCGCTCACCAACCCCGCCAAGGTGCGGGCGCAGGCCGTGGGTGTCGCCGACCCGCGCATGGCGCCGATCGTCGCCGGCGTCTTCGCCGAGCGCGGCAACTCCTCGCTCGTCTTCCGCGGCGACGACGGCCTCGACGAACTCACGACGACGTCCACGTCCCACGTCTGGATCGTCCGGGACGGCAAGGTCACCGAGGAGACCTTCGACCCCCGTGACGTCGGCATCGACCTCGTCCCGGTGGAGGCTCTGCGCGGCGGCGACCCCTCCTACAACGCGGAGGTCGCCCGGCGTCTCCTGGACGGCGAGACGGGCCCGGTACGGGACGCCGTCCTGCTGAACTCGGCGGCGGCCCTGGTGGCCCTCGACCCCGGTCCGGGCACCCTGGCCGAGCAGTTGCGGGCCGGCATGGACCGGGCGGCGGAGTCGATCGACTCCGGGGCGGCCAAGCGGGCGCTGGAGCGCTGGGTGGCGGCCAGCAACAAGTAACCGAAGGAGGTCGCGGTCCCGTCATCCGGACACGGGTTGCGGGACCGCGATCACCTCACGTACGTTCTCTTCCAGGTCATGAGTGACAGTCATGAGGCCCCGGCCGACTGTCCGGCAACCCTCCGTCCGTGGCGGGGTGCCCCGGGTGAAGACCAGGCCGTAGGCAGCGAGGTCTGCGGCAAGCGCGGATCCCTCACGCTCTCGAGATGAGCACAGCCCAGGGATCCTGGTCATCGAGGGAGTCTCCCGTGAGCAAGCGAATGCGATAGGGCCGCCGAGCCCCGCCTCCGCGCACCCCCTTCTCGCCTTTTTCTCTGCCTTTCACGGGAGTTCCCCATGTCTGTCTCCACCGCTGCGTCCGTCCAGACCATTTGTGCCCCTCTGCCCGTTCTGGGCCGGGATGTCACCGTCCCGCTCGTGACGGGCGGCGAAGTCACCTACGCGGCCCTCGACTACGCGGCCAGCGCCCCCGCCCTGCAGCGCGTCTGGGACGACGTGGCCGCCTACGCCCCGTACTACGGCAGCGTCCACCGCGGTGCGGGCTACCTCTCGCAGCTCTCCACCGACCTGTTCGAGAACGCCCGCAGGACCGTCGCCGAGTTCCTCGACTGCCGCGCCGACGACCAGCTGGTCTTCACCCGCTCGACCACGGACTCCCTCAACCTCCTCGCCCGCGCCCTCCCCGCCGACTGCCAGGTCTTCGTCTTCGAGACCGAGCACCACGCCAGCCTGCTGCCCTGGCAGGACGCCCGGGTCACCTACCTCAACGCCCCGCGCACCCCCGCGCAGGCCGTGGAGACCCTGGAGCGCGCCCTCGCCGACCGCGACCCGAAGGGCCCGGCCCTGGTCTGCGTCACCGGCGCCTCGAACGTCACCGGCGAGCTGTGGCCGGTCCGCGAGCTGGCCGCCGCCGCCCACGCGCACGGCGCGCGCATCGTGCTGGACGCCGCCCAGCTGGCCCCGCACCACCCCGTCTCCGTCCGTGACCTGGACGTCGACTGGGTCGCCTTCTCCGGCCACAAGCTGTACGCCCCCTTCGGCTCCGGCGTCCTGGCCGGCCGCGCCGACTGGCTGCGCGCGGCCGACCCCTACCTCGCGGGTGGCGGCGCCAGCCGCAAGGTCACCCGCCGTGAGGACGGGGGAGTGGACGTGGAGTGGCACGACAGCGCCGCCCGGCACGAGGCGGGCTCCCCGAACGTGATCGGCGCCTACTCCATCGCCTCGGCCTGCAAGGCGCTGACGGAGGCCGGCTTCGACACCCTGGTCGCCCGCGAGCGGCACCTGATCGAGAAGGTGCGGGCAGGCCTGGCGGAGGTCCCGCAGGTGAAGGTGCTGTCCCTCTTCGGCGACGACGCGCCCCGGGTCGGCGTGATCTCCTTCGTCGTCGAGGGCTGGAACAGCTCCCACTTCGCCGCCGCCCTCTCCGCCGAGTACGGCATCGGCGTCCGCGACGGTCTCTTCTGCGCCCACCCGCTGGTGCGCACCCTCCTCGGCTCCGACCCCCAGACCCAGGGCGAGTGCGGCGCCCCCGAGGCCGCGCCCGGCGAGAAGTCGCTGAACGCGATCCGGGTCAGCTTCGGCGCGGGCACCCCCGACGAGCATGTCGAGCGCTTCGTGAACGCCGTGCGGGAACTGGTGAGCGACGGGGCGAGGTGGAACTACCGCACCGAGGACGGCCGCTGCGTTCCGGCCGTGTAATCATCCCTTGTGTGGGGATTCCGGCCGCGGTAGGTGAGTCGGCGTCGGCCGGGGAACTCGGGGAGCTCCTCGCGGTGGCCGTCGCGCGCCGTCGGCCACGGCTGCTCCGTACGGCACCGGTGTACCTGTACGAGGAGGGGCTGGTGTCGGTGCCGGGCGCGCGGGCCCGGCGCTGGGAGCAGGTGACCGACTGGCGCTCCACGATCGACCTGACCCTGAGACGGGGCCGGGAGCACGGCCCGCCCTGGTACGCCTTCGGCCATCGGCACCTGGCGCGGTTCGCCGACGGCTCGGAACACTCCTTCGTCCTCGACGAGTGGCGGCTTCACGAGCCGGACGAGCAACGCGCCGAGAACGCGGCGATCCGCGCCGCCGTCCACCACGTGCGGCGGCGGGTGGGCGGGGCGCAGGCGCCCGCACTGCTCGCCCGGCTCGATGAGGGCCGGCAGGTCGCCTTCGGCCGGCTCACGGCGGACGCGCGGGGGCTGTGGCTGCCGCGCGGGCGGACGCTCCTGCCGTGGTCCGGCCTGGAGGAGCCCACACTCGCCGTCGACCTGCCGGACCCGTCCGTCCCCCGGTCCTGGTGGGCGATGCGGCGGGACGCGAGCCTCACGGTGCGGGGCGCCGACGAGGACGGCGTGCCGCACTCCGCCGACATCCCGGCCTGGCAGGTGGTGAACTGGGGCGCGCTGGTCACCCTCTGGGGGCGGCTGCACCGTCCCGCGGAGTAGGGCGGCGCGTCAGGAGTCCAGGCCGATCGCGAACGCGGCCTCCAGGTCGTGCTGCGAGTAGGTCCGGAACGCGACATGGGTGTCCGTGGCCTCGACGCCCGGGATCTTGCTGATGGAGCCCGGGATGACCTCCGCCAGGTCCTCGTGCTGCTTGACCCGGACCATGGCGATCAGGTCGTAGGTGCCCGTGACGGAGAAGACCTCACTGACGGAGTCCAGCGCGGCGATCCGCTCGGCGATCTCGGGGATCCGGTCCACGCTGGTCTTGATGAGGACGATCGCGGTGATCACGGCTGGTTCTCTCCCTCGGGGGCCGGAGCAGGGGCGGCCCTCACTCTAGTCGTACGGCGGAAACCCCACGCGTAGAGGAAGCCCAGGCCGAAGCCCACCAGGTGGGCCAGATACGCCACCCCGGGCCCCTGGGACGCCCGGCCCGCCGCCAGCCACTGCAGGGACGCCCAGAAGGGCAGGACGACCCAGGCGGGGAAGCGGAGGGGGAGGAAGAACAGGAAGGGCAGCAGGCTTGTCACCCGGGCCCCGGGGAACAGGTACAGAAACGCCCCCAGGACCGCCGAGATCGCCCCGGACGCGCCGACCAGGGACTGCTCGGAGGCGGCGTTGGCGGCCGCGTAGCCCAGCAGGGCCAGACAGCCGCAGCCGACGTAGAAGAGCGTGAACCGGATCCGGCCCATCCGTTCCTCGGTCATCGCCCCGAAGACGTAGAGGAAGAGCATGTTGCCCAGCAGGTGCACCCAGCTGCCGTGCACGAACAGGGCGGTCGCCGGGGTGAGCGCGGCCCGGGGCGAGCCCTGGAACAGCTCGGCCGGGACCACGCCCCAGCGGTGGAAGTAGGCGCGCTGCGCGGCGAGCAGCGCGTCCCCGGTGCCGTAGGCCGGGTTCAGCCCCGCCGCGGGCCCGGCCAGGAAGAGCAGACAGCACAGGGCGATCAGGCCGTACGTCACCGGTGCCGAGGGTGTGCGGAGCACTCTGCCGATGGTCACGTCCCAGTTGCCGATCATGAACACAGAGCATGACGTAACAGGACGCAGCCGCCCAGACCGCCTCGCCGCCTAGAACGCACCAGCGGTGAGTCGGCGGCAGGCCGTAGGGTTACGGCCACACGCTCCAGGGAAGCTGGGGCGTCACGGAGACTAGAAGGAAAGCGAACAGTCACGATGACGGTTCCCCTGCCGACCGCCACGACGCGGTGGCGCTGCACCCTCTGCGGCAACCTCACGCGCTTCGACGTGACCCGCTCGTCGAAGGTCGTCGAGTACGTCCACCTCGACCTGGCCGGAGAGCCGAAGGTCGAGGAGCGCGAGGTGGTCAGTGAGACCATCGAGTCGGTGCGCTGCCGCTGGTGCAACGCCGTGGACCAGGTGGAACTCGTGGACAGGCCGGGCGCCGGCTCCTGACCGGGAGCGGCCCCGCACAGTGATGGGGTGTGACGGATGGTGGAGACGCAAGGCGGGGGGCCGGGCGACGGCGCCGCCGAGGTGCTCGACCGTCCGCTGCCCGACGGTGTGCGCAGAAGGGTCGTACAGATCGTCTCGGACGGGTTCGGCGGGCTGACCGTCGCGGAGCTGCCCGCCCAGCTGAGGCAGTACGCGCGCTTCGCGCCGAACCGGCGGGCCAAGTTCGCCGGGAACGCGATGGCGGCGGCGCTGGAGACCGATCCGCTGTTCCGGCAGCGCATCGGGGAGAAGCTGAGAGAGGCCCAGCCGGAGCTCGCCGGCGCCCTCGACTCCGGCTCGCCGCCCCCGGCCGCGGATCCGCTCGACGTGGCGGCCGCGGCCTATGTTCTGCGGCCCACCGGCTGGGTCAAGCTCGTCACCGCGGCCGGCGAGGAGGCCCAGCGGGCGGACGCCGAGCGGGCCGACGAGGAGAGCCGGGCCGAGCTGGAGCGGCTGCGCGAGGAACTCACCGCCGCCCGTGACCAGACCCGCGCGGAGACCGAGCGGCTGCGGGTGGAGCTGGAGTCGGCCAAGAAGGAAGCCGAATCGCTTCACCGCAAGCTCCGTGCCGCCCTCAGCGACGTCAAGCGCGGCGAGGCCGCCCTGCGCAAGATCCAGGGCGAGATCGAGGCCGTACGGGCCGAGGGACAGGCCCAGGTGTCCGCCGCGGAGAGCGAGACCCGGCGGCTCAAGGCGCGCCTCGGTGAGGCCGAGGCGGCCCTCGAGGCCACGCGCAGAGCGGCACGGGAGGGGCGCAGTGTCGAGGACATGCGCGTCCGTCTGCTTCTGGACACCGTTCTGGACGCGGCCCAGGGGCTGCGCCGCGAACTGGCGTTGCCGCCCGTGTCCGTACGACCGGCGGAAACCGTCGACGCGGTCGAACCGGGACGAATGACCCCGAAGGACATCGCCGCGCGGGCGCTGTCCGAGCACGATCCGGCCGTCCTGGACCAGCTTCTCGCCCTGCCGCAGGCGCACTTGGTGGTCGACGGCTACAACGTCACCAAGACCGGCTATCCGCAGATGCCCCTGGAGAAGCAGCGCCTCAGGCTCCTCGGTCAGCTCTCCCAGCTCGCCGCTCAGACCGGCGCCGAGGTCACCTGCGTCTTCGACGGGGCCGAACTGGCGGCCCCGGTGCTGCTGGCGCCCCCGCGCGGGGTACGGGTGCTGTTCTCCAAACCCGGTGTCACCGCCGACGAGTTGATCCGCCAGCTGGTGCGCGCCGAGCCGCCGGGGCGGCCCGTCATCGTCGCCTCCACCGACCGCGAGGTGGCCGACGGGGTCGCGAAGGCGGGGGCGCGACCGGTCGCCTCCGCGATGCTGCTGAAGCGCCTGTCGTAAACGTCAACGTCCAGGGGCTATGCCCGATTTGGTGTGATCGTCACGCAACGTAGCGTCAACCGGGTGTGACCCCATGTGAGTTGTGTGCAAAGAATGCATTGCGTGACGGGATTTTTTGGTGTGAGGATTTGATCTGATCACAGGAAGGTCACTAGGGTCTGGCCTCGAACCTCCGAGCGGGTGATCACTCAAAAGAAGGAGTTCACCTCCGTGGCGTCCCACCGTCGACCCAAGCAGCCGAGTCGCACGCGCGTGACCGTGCTCACCACCGCCGCTGCTGCCGCCGTTGCCATCAGCGCTCAGGCCGCCAACGCCGCGCCGAGCGAGAAGCCGTCCAAGGACGAGGTCAAGGCGAAGGTCGACAAGCTCTACGAGCAGGCCGAGCAGGCCACCGAGAAGCTCAACGGCGCCAAGGAGAAGGAGCAGAAGCTCCAGAAGGAGATCTCCACCATCCAGGACGACGTCGCCCGGGGCCAGGAGGAGCTCAACGCCCTGCGCGACTCCATCGGCCTGGCGGCCGCCGCCCAGTACCGCAGCGGCTCCATCGACTCCTCCCTGCAGCTGTTCCTGTCGTCGAACCCGGACGACTACCTGGACAAGGCCTCCACCGCCGACCAGCTCAGCGCCCAGCAGGTCGAGGCGCTGAAGAAGATCGAGGAGAAGCAGCGCGAGCTCGCCCAGGAGCGCGCGGAGGCCTCCGGCAAGCTCAAGGACCTCTCCGCCACCCGCGCCGCGTTCGTCGCCCAGAAGAAGGCGGTCCAGGCCAAGCTCGCCCAGGCGCAGAAGCTCCTCAACTCCCTGACCGCCGCCGAGCGCGCGGCCCTCAACGCCGACCAGTCCCGCGCCAACCGCGACGCCAACGAGCGCGTGGACCTCGGCAACAGCACCGCCGCCTCCGGCCGTGCCGCAGCCGCCTTCCAGTGGGCCCAGGGCCAGCTCGGCAAGCCGTACTCCTACGGCGCCACCGGTATGGCCTCCTTCGACTGCTCCGGTCTGACCTCCCGCGCCTACGCCGCGGCCGGCGTCACCATCCCGCGCACCTCGCAGGAGCAGGCCAACGCCGGCACCCGGATCTACAGCGAGAGTCAGCTCCGGGTCGGCGACCTCGTCCTCTTCTACGGCGACCTGCACCACGTCGGCCTGTACGCGGGCAACGGCATGGTGCTGCACGCCCCGCGCACCGGCACCGTCGTGCGCTACGAGTCGATCGGCAACATGCCCTTCCAGTTCGGCGTCCGCGTCGGCTGACGCTCCGGGTGCCGCCCGAACGGGCGAATTACGGCACCTCCCGCTGACCCCACGCCCCGCCGATGACCTGCGTCAGAGGCGGGGCGTCACTGTGCGTGCCCGCCGAGGTCTTTGGCCGACCCCCTACCGCGCGGCTACTGTCTGCCGCGTTTCCCCGCCGCGCGGGGAAGCGGTCCTTGTCGTCAGCGGAAGGAGCGCGGCTTCCCGTGGGGTCCCATCGCCGCCTTGTACCGACGTCCGGGTTCAACCGAGGTGCCGGCGCCGCCCTGTGCGTCCTGTCCGCGGCGACCGCCGCCCTCGGCGCCGTGCCGGCCGACGCCGCGCCGCACACCGACACCAGGGCCGAGGTGGACCGCCTCTACGAGGAGGCCGAGAAGGCGACCCAGGCCTACGACAAGGCCGACGAGACCGCCGCCACGCTGCGCCGCGAGGTCGGTCAGGCGCAGGACGGCATCGCCCGGCAGCAGCAGCGCGTCAACACCATGCGGGACGCGCTCGGTTCGCTGGCCGGCGCCCAGTACCGCTCCGGCGGCATCGACCCGACCGTCGCCCTGCTCTTCTCCGACGACCCGGCCGACTACCTCGACAAGGCCTCCACGCTCGACCGGATCAGCGTCCATCAGGCGGACCAGTTGCGGGAGCTGCGGTCCGCGATGCGTGAACTCGCCCAGGAGCGCGCGGAGGCGGCCGGCAAGCTCGCCGAACTCCAGAAGAGCCGCACGGCGGTCGCCGCCCACAAGAAGACCGTCGAGCGGAAGCTCGCCAGGGCCAGACAGCTGCTGAACTCCCTGCCGTTCGGGCAGCGTGCCGCCTACGAACGTGCCTCCCGCTCCGGAGGCGGCGGCATCCCCGACCTCTCGGGCGTCGTCCCGCCCGACGCCCGCGCGGCCGCCGCGATCGCCGCCGCCCGCTCCGCGCTCGGCAGACCGTACGTGTGGGGCGCGACCGGCCCCTCCGGCTTCGACTGCTCGGGCCTGATGCAGTGGTCGTACGCGCACGCCGGCGTCCATCTGCCGCGCACCTCGCAGGAGCAGCGGTTCGCCGGCCGGCAGGTCCCGCTCTCCCAGGCGCAGCCCGGCGACCTGGTCGTCTACCGCTCGGACGCCAGCCATGTCGCGATGTACGTGGGCAACGGCCAGGTGATCCACGCGCCCTACCCGGGCGCCCCCGTGCGCTACGACCGCGTCACCATGATGCCGGTGTCCTCCGTCACGAGGGTCTGACGCCCCGCGCCCGGTCGGCCGTACGATCGGGAAGTGGCTGGCGGTCGTGGGCGGGTGTGGGGTTCGGGTGTCGTGGCGCTCGTTCTGCTGCTCGTCTCCCTGGTGGGCTGCGGCGGACAGGCTCCCGACGGCACGGCCAGGACGGATCTGCAGCGGGTCCTGGACCGCCGGTCCGCCGCCGTCCTCGACCGCGACCGGACGGCCTTCCTGAGGACCGGTGCGCTCGGCTGGTTCGAGAACCTCCGCGGAGTGCCGCTGGCCTCCTGGTCCTACCGCGTCACGGCCCTGCACCGGCACGGCGACGAGGCCACCGCCGACGCCGAACTCCGGTACCGGGTCCAGGGGTACGACAACGCCCCCGTCACCGCCGGCCGCACCCTCACCCTCTCCCGGGGCTCGGACGGGCAGTGGCGGGTGGACGCCGACGCCCCCGCCCGCAAGTCCGCCCAACAGCTGTGGGACCAGGGCGAGGTGACCGTCATGCGCGGCAGGCGCAGCCTCGTCCTCGGCGTCGGGCAGTCCAGCGAGCAGCTGCACGTCTACGCCGACCTCGCGGACCACGCCGTCCCGGCCGTCAGCGGGGCGTGGGGCACCGACTGGGCCCGGCACGTGTTCATCCTCGTACCGAAGTCCGTGGAGGGCATGGCGGGGCTGCTCGGCTCACCGGCCTCGCAGTACCGGGGCATCGCCGCGGTGACCACCGGCGAGGTGGGCGGCCCGCCGGACGCGCCCGCGGACCGGATCATCGTCAACCCGGACGCGTACGCCGTCCTCGGCACCCTGGGCAAGCAGGTCGTGCTCACCCACGAGACCACCCACGTCGCCACCCGCGCCCACACCACGGCCGCGACCCCGCTGTGGCTGTCCGAGGGCTACGCCGACTGGATCGGCTACCTCGGCACCGGCCGCACCGCGATCCAGGCCGCGCCCGAGCTGGCCCGCTCGGTGGACGACGGACAGGTGCCGGCCGCGCTGCCGGCCGACAAGGACTTCGGCTTCAGCGGGGACGCGACGAAGCTCGCGCAGGCCTACGAGGGCGGCTGGCTGGCCTGCCGGATGATCGCCGACCGGTGGGGCCAGAAGCGCCTCGGGCAGTTCTACCGGGCGGTGGGCGACCATCCGGGGCGGGCCGGCTCGGTGGAGGACGCGATGAAGAAGGTCCTGGGCACGACGCAGGCGAAGTTCACCGAGCAGTGGCGGGAGTATCTGAAGGCTCAACTGGGCTGATCCACCGGTGCCGTTCGCGCGGGCCGCCCGGTGTCGCGGGGGCGTGCGGCTGCGAGGCGGCGCAGCGGTGTCGATCGGGGGTCCGTGCGAGGGGTGAAGCGGTGGGGCGGGGACTGACGACCGCCCCGGCCGCCGGTGTCCGTCCCGATCGCCCGTCGGCCGGACCGCGCGTCACGAGGACGTCGAGGTCTCCTTGGGGCGGGTTGTCTGCGCGGGCAGGGGCGGGACCGGGGTGTGGGAGACCGTCGAGCGCCACAGTTGCACGGCCGCACAGACGGCGGCGACGACCAGGAGGCCGTTGCGGAGGATCAGCAGGGTCACCCCGAGGAGGTCGCTCGCGACGACGTGCTGGAACCAGAGCGGGAACTCCAGCACCGTCACCAGACAGGCCGCGAGGACCAGCAGTGCGGGCAGCCCCATCCGGGTGCCCCGGAAGCACACGCAGACCGCCCCGAGACCGACCAGCCACACCATGTACTGGGGGCTGATCACCCGGCTGGTGACCGTGAACATCAGCACCGCCGTGAACGCCGCGTCGGCGAGCGTGCCCGGCAGGAACCGGGTCGCCATCAGCCGCCACAGCAGCAGCCAGCCGAAGGCCACGCCGGTCAGGAACAGGGCGGCGGAGCTGACGGCGTTCACCCAGGGGCCGACGAACTCGATCGAGCCGTAGTTGAACAGCACCCGGCCGTCCCAGCCGTAGTGCCGGGCCACATGGAAGACGAGCGAGCCGAGGGACTCCACCTCGGTGCCCCGGTTGCTCTGGAAGGTCAGGAAGGAGAACGCCCCCGGCATCGACACCGCGAACAGCCCCGCCACCACGGCGACCGTCCCCGCCGTCCAGGCCCACGCGGCCCGCTTGCGGGCACCGAGCAGCAGCAGCGCCGGCCACACCTTCAGCATCGCCGCGAACCCGACCAGGACGCCCATCACGCGGGGCCGCCGGGCCCCGGCGAGCAGCCCGGCCACGGCGACGGCGGTGACCATCACGTCGTAGCGGGCGTACACGGTCGGTCCGATCAGCGGCACGCCCGCCACCCACATCCAGGCCCCGCGCAGCGACTTGCCGGGGCGCAGGCCCGCGTAGAGCAGCAGGGCGAGGACGGCCAGGTCGGCCACGCAGGCCAGGACGAAGAAGGCCGACGCGTACTGCAGGAAGGCCAGCAGCGCCGGGGAGAGGATCGCGAGGGCCGCGGCGGGCGGGTACTGCCAGGTGACGTCGGCGTGCGGGAAGGTACCGGTGCGCAGCACCTCGTACCAGCCCCGGTAGATCACCGAGACGTCGCTGGTGACGTCCGGGCCCGGGAAGATCCACACCTTGAAGACGAACAGCAGCAGGACCACCCTGGTCAGGCACCAGGTCACCAGCAGCCCCGCCAGGGACCGCCTCGCACCCGCAATGTCCACCCGAGCCCCTTCGGCCAGCTGTTCGTCTTGAGGAGAACATGATGTCCTGCCCGGCTGTGAACTTGCCATAAACGCGGCCGAGCGCACCTGTGCGGACGCGCCCGGTAGGGTCGGCGGCGATGCACAAGACCCTGATCGTGACGAACGACTTCCCGCCCCGCCCCGGCGGCATCCAGGCGTTCCTGCACAACATGGCGCTGCGGCTGGACCCCGAGCGGCTGGTCGTCTACGCCTCCACCTGGAAGCGGGGCAGGGAGGGCGTCGAGGCGACCCGCGCCTTCGACGCCGAGCAGCCCTTCACCGTCGTCCGGGACCGTACGACCATGCTGCTGCCGACACCCGCGGCCACCCGGACGGCCGTCGGACTGCTGCGCGAGCACGGCTGTACGTCGGTGTGGTTCGGGGCGGCGGCGCCGCTCGGGCTGATGGCGCCGGCGCTCAGGAGGGCCGGCGCCGAGCGGCTGGTGGCGACGACCCACGGCCACGAGGCGGGATGGGCCCAGCTGCCCGCCGCGCGGCAGTTGCTGCGGCGGATCGGGGAGGGCACGGACACGATCACCTACCTCGGCGAGTACACGCGCTCGCGGATCGCCTCCGCGCTGACGCCCGCGGCGGCCGGGCGGATGGTGCAGCTGCCGCCCGGCGTCGACGAGAAGGTCTTCCACCCCGCCTCGGGCGGTGACGTGGTCCGGGCGCGGCTCGGGCTGACCGAGCGGCCGGTGGTCGTGTGCGTGTCCCGGCTGGTGCCGCGCAAGGGGCAGGACACGCTGATCCTGGCCATGCCCCGGATCCTGGCCGCCGAGCCGGACGCGGTGCTGCTGATCGTCGGCGGCGGGCCCTACGAGGGCGAGCTGCGCAAGCTGGCGCGTGAGACCGGTGTCGCCGACTCCGTGCGCTTCACGGGCGCCGTCCCCTGGTCCGAGCTGCCCGCCCACTACGGCGCCGGTGACGTCTTCGCCATGCCCTGCCGGACCCGCCGGGGCGGGCTCGACGTCGAGGGGCTCGGCATCGTCTACCTGGAGGCGTCGGCGACGGGCCTGCCGGTCGTGGCCGGCGACTCCGGCGGCGCCCCCGACGCCGTCCTGGACGGCGAGACCGGCTGGGTGGTCCGCGGCGGCTCCCCCGAGGAGACGGCCGAACGGATCACCGTCCTGCTCTCCGACCCGGAACTCAGGCGACGCATGGGGGAGCGGGGACGCGAGTGGGTGGAAGAGAAGTGGCGCTGGGACTTGTTGGCGGAAAAGTTGAAGACGTTGCTATAGCCGGAGGCCGATAATCCGCCGATGCTGCGCGCATGACAGCGAAACTGACGCAGCATCAGCTGACGAGACGTCAAATACTGGGCATGATCGCCCTGCAGAGCGCGGCCGCGGCCGGGCTCACCCGGATCGGTCTGCAGTCGGCGCAGGCGGCCGAGGAAGCGGCCTCCGTCGACAACGCGCCCGCCATCGTGGTCGGTTCGGGATACGGCGGTGCCGTCGCCGCCCTGCGCCTCGGCCAGGCCGGCATCCGCACGCTCGTCCTGGAGATGGGGCAGCTGTGGAACACCCCCGGCGCCGACGGCAAGATCTTCTGCAACACCGCCAACCCCGACCAGCGCTCCATGTGGTTCAAGTCCCGCACCGAGGCCCCGCTGGCCACCTTCCTGTGGCTGGACCTCGTCAACAAGGACATCACCCCCTACCCCGGCGTCCTGGACCGCGTGCACTTCGCCAACATGTCCGTGTACGTCGGACGCGGTGTCGGCGGCGGCTCCCTGGTCAACGGCGGAATGGCGGTCACCCCGCTCCAGTCGTACTTCACCGAGCAGTTCCCCACCGTGAACGCCACGGAGATGTACAACACCTACTTCCCGCGCGCCCGCGCCATGCTCGGCGTCAACACCATCGACCCCGCCTGGTTCGAGTCGACCGAGTGGTACCAGTTCGCCCGCACGTCACGGAAGGCCGCCGACAACACCGGGCTGAAGACCACCTTCGTGCCGAACGTCTACGACTTCGGCTACATGCAGCGCGAGGCGGCCGGCACCGCCACCAAGTCGGCGCTCGCGCAGGAGGTCATCTACGGCAACAACTACGGCAAGAAGAGCCTCGACAAGACCTACCTGGCGTCCGCGCTGGGCACCGGCAACGTCACCATCAACACCATGGAGCGGGTCAAGGCCGTCCACCGGGCGAGCGACGGGAGCTGGCTGCTGACGACCGACCGCATCGACGTCACCGGCAAGGTCGTGCAGACCAAGCAGTACAGCTGCACGTACCTCTTCCTCGGCGGCGGCAGCCTCGGCACCACCGAACTCCTCGTCCGGGCACGGGACACCGGAGCCCTGCCCGCCCTCAACTCCAGCGTCGGCGCCGGCTGGGGCCCCAACGGCAACACCATGCTCGGCCGCGCCAACCACATCTGGGACACCACCGGCGCCAACCAGTCGACCATGCCGGTCATGGGCATCGACGACTGGGCCAACACCGACAACCCGGTCTTCGCGGAGATCGCCCCGCTGCCCATCGGGTTCGAGACCTGGGTCAGCCTCTATCTGGCGATCACCAAGAACCCCCAACGGGCGGCCTTCACCTACGACTCCGCGAGCGACGGGGTCAAGCTGGGCTGGACCGCCGCCCAGAGCGCGGTGTCCGTCGCCATGGCCAAGAAGCTCTTCGACCGGATCAACTCGGCCAACGCGACGATCTACCGCTACGACCTGTTCGGCTCCTCCAGCAAGGTCTTCGCCGACGACTTCTGCTACCACCCGCTGGGCGGCTGCGTGCTGGGCCAGGCGACCGACAACTACGGCCGGGTGAAGGGCTATTCGAAGCTGTATGTCACCGACGGCTCGCTGGTGCCCGGCAACATCGGCGTGAACCCGTTCGTCACCATCACCGCGCTCGCCGAGCGCACGATGACCCGGGTCCTCGCCGAGGACACCTGACCCGAGTGGCCCGCTACTTCTGGTAGATGGCCTCGATCTCGTCCGCGTAGTCCTTGGCCACCACGTTGCGCTTGAGCTTCAGCGAGGGCGTGAGGTGGCCCGACTCCTCCGTGAACTGGGAGGACAGAATGCGGAACTTCCGCACCGATTCCGCCTTCGACACCGCGGCGTTGCCGTCGTCGACCGCGTCCTGGATCGCCGCGAGCAGATCCGGGTCCTCACGCAGCGACGCCGCGGTCACACCCGCGGGCTTGCCGTGCTCGGCGGCCCAGCGGCCCAGGAACTCCTCGTCGATGGTGACCAGCGCGCCCACGAACGGCCGCCCGTCGCCCACCACCATGCACTCCGCGACCAGCGCGTGCGCGCGGATCCGGTCCTCGATCACGGCCGGAGCGACGTTCTTGCCGCCCGCCGTGACGATGATCTCCTTCTTGCGGCCGGTGATCCGGAGGTAGCCGTCCTCGTCGAGGGTGCCGATGTCACCGGTGTGGAACCAGCCGTCGGTCAGCGCCTCGGCCGTGGCGGCCTCGTTGTTCCAGTAGCCCTTGAACAGGTGCTCGCCGTGCAGCAGCACCTCCCCGTCGTCCGCGATCCGGATCACCGAGCCCGGCAGCGGCTGCCCGACGGTGCCGATCTTCGTACGGTCCCAGGGGTTGAAGGCGGTGGCCGCGCAGGACTCGGTCAGGCCGTAGCCCTCCAGCACCGTGAAGCCGATGCCGCGGAAGAAGTGGCCGAGTCTCTCGCCCAGCGGGGCACCGCCGGAGATGGCGTACTCGCCCCGGCCGCCGAGCACCGCCCGCAGCTTGCTGTAGACCAGCTTGTCGAAGGTCCGGTGCTTGATCTTCAGGCCCAGCGACGGCCCCGAGGGCGTGTCCAGCGCCTTGCTGTACGCGATCGCGGTGTCCGCGGCCTTGTCGAAGATCTTGCCCTTGCCGTCGGCCTGCGCCTTGGCGCGCGCCGAGTTGTAGACCTTCTCGAAGACCCGCGGCACGCCCAGGATCAGCGTCGGCCGGAAGGACGCCAGCTCGTCGGTGAGGTTCTTGATGTCCGGGACGGTGCCCAGCTTGATCGGCGCCATCATCGGGGCGATCTGCACGAGCCGGCCGAAGACGTGCGCGAGCGGGAGGAACAGCAGCACGGAACACTCGCCGGTGCGGAACAGCGGCCGCAGGCGCTCGACGATGTTGCCGCACTCGGCGAAGAAGCTGCGGTGGGTCAGCACACAGCCCTTGGGGCGGCCGGTGGTGCCGGAGGTGTAGACGATCGTCGCCGGGTCGTCGGCCCGCGCCAGCGAGCTGCGCTCGTCGACGGTCGCGTCACTGACGTCCTTGCCGAGGCGCCCCAGCTCCTCGACCCCGCCGGCCTCGATCTGCCACAGGTGCTTGAGGGCCGGCAGCCGGTCGCGCACCGACTCGACGGCGGCGGTGTGGTTGTCCAGCTCGACGAGGGCCGCGGTCGCGCCTGAGTCGGAGAGGATCCACTGCACCTGCTCCGGCGAGCTGGTCTCGTACACCGGCACGGTGACCGCGCCCGCGCTCCAGATCGCGAAGTCCAGCAGCGTCCACTCGTACCGCGTGCGGGACATCAGGGCGACCCGGTCGCCGGGCTGGACGCCGGAGGCGATCAGGCCCTTCGCGGCGGCGTGCACCTCGGCCAGGAACGCCGTGGCCGACACGTCCTGCCACGCGCCGCCGACCTTGCGGGCGATGACGGCCACATCGGGATGCTGCGCGGCGTTTCTGCGGATGATGTCGGTGAGATTGCCGTCCGCAGGGACCTCGTACAAAGCCGGAAGGCTGAACTCGCGCAAGACTGCTGCTCCTAATAAGGCGCCGGCGCCACGACGTTGTGCGATGCGACGGTGCGTCCAAGGCTCGGGCAGGTGCTCGGGACATCACTCGTTGAAATCCTGAGCACGACTGGACTGCCCGGACGTTACCCGCCGGTATGGCTTCTTCGACAGGGGGTCCCGGCGAGATGTTCGCTGCGTCACACAGATGGGTGTTGCTCTGTGTACGGTAGTCGACCCGCTGACTGACTAGCCAGTAACCGCAGGTCCCGACGGCTCTGTTCACGTACACCCCACACCCTTACGCTTGATCGTCATGGCATCCACACCGGCCGGCAGCGGCAGGACCCGGGTTCACGTGATCAGCGACGTGCACGGCAACGCCCATGACCTGGCCCGCGCCGGCGACGGCGCGGACGCCCTGATCTGCCTGGGTGACCTGGTCCTCTTCCTCGACTACGCCGACCACTCGCGCGGCATCTTCCCCGACCTGTTCGGCCGGGAGAACGCCGATCGGATCGTCGAGCTGCGCACCGCCCGCCGCTTCGAGGAGGCGCGCGCGTTCGGGGCCCGGCTGTGGAGCGGCATCGACACGGACCGGGCCACCGCCATCGAGGGAGCGGTGCGGGGGCAGTACGCCGAGATGTTCGCGGCCTTCCCGACACCGACGTACGCGACCTACGGCAATGTCGACATGCCGTCCCTCTGGGCCGAGTACGCGAGGCCCGGCACGACCGTGCTGGACGGGGAGCGGGTGGAGATCGGCGGCTGGACCTTCGGGTTCGTCGGAGGGGGCCTGCGCTCGCCGATGCGGACGCCGTACGAGATCGACGACGAGGAGTACGAGGCGAAGCTCGCGGCCGTCGGCGAGGTGGACGTGCTGTGCACGCACATCCCGCCGGAGGTGCCCGAGCTCGTCTACGACACCGTGGCCCGGCGCTTCGAGCGCGGCAGCCGGGCACTGCTGGAGACGATCCGCCGCACCCGGCCCCGGTACGCGCTCTTCGGCCACGTCCACCAACCCCTGGTGCGGCGCATGCGGATCGGGGCCACGGAGTGTGTGAACGTCGGGCACTTCGCCGGCACCGGGAAGCCCTGGGCACTCGAATGGTGAACTGCCCGATCCGGGTGAAGTCGCCTGGTCGGGCGCGCGGTAGCCTTCACGCTGCACACACGTGCGCACGACGATCTCTCACCGGCCCGCATCTGGAGGAGCCACGGCGATGGCGGAACACACCAGCTCGAGCATCACGATCGAGGCGGCACCGGCCGATGTCATGGGGGTGATCGCCGACTTCGCGCGCTACCCGGACTGGACCGGCGAGGTCAAGGAGGCGGAGGTCCTCGCGACCGACGCGCAGGGGCGGGCCGAGCAGGTACGGCTCGTGATGGACGCCGGCGCGATCAAGGACGACCAGGTCCTGGCGTACACCTGGACCGGCGCCAACGAGGTGTCCTGGACGCTGGTCAAGTCCCAGATGCTGCGCTCCCTCGACGGGTCGTACATCCTGAAGCCCGCCGGCGCCGGGGCCACCGAGGTCACCTACCGGCTGACGGTGGACGTGAAGATCCCGATGCTCGGGATGATCAAGCGGAAGGCCGAGAAGGTCATCATCGACCGGGCGCTGGCAGGGCTGAAGAAGCGCGTGGAGTCGGGGGAGAAGTAGTCACGGCGGTTTGAGGGCGGCGCGCGAAGGTACCGTTCACCCTCATGCGCACTCTCCTGATCACCGGTCCCGGCGGCAGCGGACGTACGACCGTCGCCGCCGCGACCGCGCTGCGCGCCGCGGGCGACGGCACCCGGACCCTTCTCCTCGGCGCCGACCGCACCGACACCCTCGGGGCGGCCCTCGGCGCGACGACCGGCCCGGCCCCCCTCCCCGTCTCCTCCCACCTCAGCGTCTGGCGTCCCGACGCGGTCGCCGGTTTCCGGGACGACCTCGCCGCCTTCCAGGAACGGGCCGCAGGCGTCCTCGATCTCCTCGGTGCCTCGCGGCTGGACGGCGAGGAGGTCACCCCCCTCCCCGGAGCCGAGGAGCTCACCCTCCTGCGGGCCCTGCGCGACGCCGCCCTGTCGGAGCGGTTCGATCTGCTGGTCGTCGACCTCCCGCCCGCCCCGCAGGCCCTCGCCCTCCTCGCGCTACCCGAGGAACTGCGCCGCTATCTGCGCCGCCTGCTCCCGCCCGAGCGACAGGCGGCCCGCGCCCTGCGCCCGGTGCTCGGCCGGCTGGCCGGGGTGCCCATGCCCTCGGAGTGGCTGTACGACACCGCCGCGCGCTGGGACACGGAACTCGCCGCCGTCGCGGCCGTCCTCGCCGACCGGCACACCGCCGTACGGCTGGTCGCCGAACCCGGCCCGGCCGGCGGCGACGCCGTCCGCGAGACCGTGCTGGGCCTCGCCCTGCGCGGGCTGCGTCCCGACGCCCTGGTCGCGAACCGGGTCGCACCGGAGGAATGGCCGGCCGGTCTCGTCGCCCAGCAGCGCAAGGCGCTGGAGGAGTGGCGGGAGTCGTACGACGTACGGCAGGTCCCGCACCTCGGCCGTGACCCGCGCGGCACGGACGACCTCGCCGCCCTGTCCGTCCCCGGCGTCAACGGGACGACGTCCACCGTCGAGTGGCCCGTCCTCGACCGGCTCACCGAGGACGGTGTGCTGGTCTGGCACATCCCGCTGCCCGGGGTCGCGCGCGACGACCTGGACCTGATCCGGCGCGGGGACGAACTCGTCGTCACCGCGGGCCCGTTCCGCCGGATCGTGGCGCTGCCGTCCGCGCTGCGCCGCTGCACCGTCTCCGGCGCGGCCCTGCGGGACGGCGAACTGCGCATCCGTTTCACGCCGGACCCCGGTCTGTGGCCCGACAGGGCCTGAACGACGTACGGCCGTTCGGGTAACGTCGTAGGGACGAACCGTAGTCAGGAGTCCGTCATGAGCGAACAGCTCCCCCCGTCGGATCCCGGTGAGAACGAGGCCGCCCGCGAGACGCGGGCCACCGACGCCGACGCCTGGGCGACGGCGGTCGCCGAGGACCTCGCCGCGGAGAAGGCCCGCCGTCGTGCCGAGTACGGCCGGCCGCCGGTCTCGGCCGCCGAGGAACTGCGCAAGCTGGTCGACACCGTCTCCGAGAAGCTGTCGTCGATCCAGTCACCGCTGTTCGGCGCCGTCGCCGGGCCCGCAGCCCAGCAGGTGGTCAAGCAGGTCGTGCAGCAGGCCCGGGCAGCCGTCGAACCCGTCGTGGAACGCAACCCGGACGTCTTCGACCACCTGGCCGCCGCGGGCAACGAACTGCTCGCCGCGTACCGCTCCGCGGTCCAGGCCCAGGAGCAGCGCTGGGCGACCCGGCCGACCGATCTGCACAAGGATCTCGACGCAAGCCGGGACGAGGGCCGCGACAAGGGCGAGGGAACCGGGCCCGGCGAGCGCATCGACCTGGACTGACACCCCCCAGTGGCCGCCGGGCCGCCCAGCGTTCGGACGCCTGAACCCCGGCGGCAGGGCCTCGGGTACGGTTGGCCGTAGCGGGGCTCGACCGAAACTGAGGGATTCATGGGACTCACCATCGGCGTCGACATCGGCGGCACGAAGATCGCGGCCGGCGTGGTCGATGAGGAAGGCAACATCCTTTCGACCTTCAAGGTGCCGACCCCGGGCACGCCCGAGGGCATCGTGGACGCCATAGCCTCCGCCGTCGAGGGGGCGCGCGCCGGGCACGAGATCGTCGGCGTGGGCATCGGTGCGGCCGGTTATGTGAACCGGCAGCGCTCCACCGTCTACTTCGCGCCGAACATCGACTGGCGCCAGGAGCCGCTGAAGGAGAAGGTCGAGGCCCGCGTCGGCCTCCCGGTCGTCGTGGAGAACGACGCGAACGCGGCCGCGTGGGGCGAGTACAGGTTCGGCGCCGGCAAGGGCCACCGCAACGTCATCTGCATCACGCTCGGCACCGGCCTGGGCGGCGGCATCATCATCGGCAACAAGCTGCGCCGCGGCCACTTCGGCGTCGCCGCCGAGTTCGGGCACATCCGGATGGTCCCGGACGGCCTGCTGTGCGGCTGCGGCTCGCAGGGCTGCTGGGAGCAGTACGCCTCCGGACGCGCCCTGGTCAGATACGCCAAGCAGCGTGCCAACGCCACCCCCGAGAACGCCGAGATCCTGCTCGGCCTGGGGGACGGCAGCCCCGAGGGCATCGAGGGCAAGCACATCTCCATGGCCGCCCGGCAGGGCGACCCGGTCGCCGTCGACTCCTACCGCGAACTCGCCCGCTGGGCCGGTGCCGGTCTCGCCGACCTCGCCTCCCTGTTCGACCCGTCCGCGTTCATCGTCGGCGGCGGCCTCTCCGACGAGGGCGAACTGGTCCTCGACCCGATCCGCAAGTCCTACAAGCGCTGGCTGGTGGGCGGCAACTGGCGCCCGGTGGCCGACGTGATCGCCGCCCAGCTCGGCAACGAGGCGGGCATGGTGGGCGCCGCGGACCTGGCCCGCGAACCCGACCCGATCATGTAGCCGGACGTTCGTGAACGCGCCCGTCAGGGGCGCGGGGCTGTGTCGAGGCGCGGCTTCGCCGCGTGGGCGTCCCCCGGCCGCGTACACGGTTGGCCGCCCACAAGCCTCGCACCCCGCGCCCTGGGGCGTAGATTGATCCACATGGAGCCGCTCCCGAACTCCCGCACCGAGGCCGACGGTTCAGCCGTCCTCCGCGTCCTGAGCTACAACATCCGCTCGATGCGGGACGACACGGACGCCCTCGCCCGCGTCATCACCGCCTGCGCCCCCGACCTGGTCCTCATCCAGGAAGCCCCGCGCTTCTTCCGCTGGCGCAAGAAGCTCGCCCGCCTGGCCTCGGCCTCCGGCCTGGTCATCCTCACCGGCGGTGGCACCGCCGCGGGACCGGCGATCCTCTGCGGCCTCCGGGCCACCGTCGAGCGCACGGAGGACGTCCTGCTCCCGCTCACCCCCGGTCAGCACCGACGCGGCTTCGCCACCGCGGTCGTCCGCTTCGGCGGCGTCCGCGTCGGCGTGCTGAGCTGCCACCTCTCCCTCGAGCAGAACGAGCGCTACGACCAGGCCGGCATGCTCCTGGACCGGCTGGCCGGCCTCGGTGTGGACCACGCCATCGCGGGCGGCGACCTCAACGACCGTCCCACCGGCCGCACCTTCCAGCGCCTGGCCGCCGACCTCCAGGACTGCTGGACGACCGCCCCCTGGGGCAGCGAGTACACCTTCACCCCGGTCACCCCGTTCCAGCGCATCGACGCGATCTTCGCCACCAAGGGCATCCAGGTGCTCGGCGCGGGCGTCCCCCTTGGCCTCCCCGGCGTCACCGAGACAGACCTGAGGACAGCCACGGACCACCTCCCGGTCCTGGCCGCCCTGAGGATCCCCGGCTAGCCCCCGGCGGCCGGCCGCACCTTCACCTTGTCGACGACCGCCCAGCTGTCCAGGTACGACAGCTGGATGTACGTCTTCTTGTCCTTGCCGTCACCGGACGTGCGCGTGTCCCGGAAGCCCAGGAACGCGTACGTCTCCGGGTCGAAGATCATCGTGCCGAGACTCGGTCGGCCCTTGACGCTGTAGGTGATCCCGATGCCCACGCGCCCACGGGCGTCCTTCACCCCGGGTGTCGCCCTGACTCCCGGGATCTTCCCCAGCGCCTCGTACGCGGCGGCCCGGAGTCCTGGCGGCATGACCGGGACCCGGTACAGCAGACCCTCGAGGCTGAAGTCGATCATCCACCAGTCGTCGGCCTTGATGGGCTCCGAGTAGTCCGGCGTCCTGTCGAACGGATCGCGCATGGCCCTGAGCAGTTTGTCGGGGTCCGTCGGCAGCTGTGACAGCCGCGTCCAGTCCTGCGTCGGCCACACCCCCTCGTTCTTCTTCAGCGGGGGCGACCACCAGCCCTTGCCGATCTCCATCACCCAGGACGGCTTCGAGTTGTCGACCGACCGCCAGTCCTCGTCGACGTACGTCTTCGTGGTTCCCGTGCCCTGCTCGGTCTCCTTGATGATCTCCTTGGAGTAGATGTACTGGTCGTCGCGCGGAGCGGCCTGCTGCTCGTGCGACCGCTGATAGGCGGCCGCCTTCGTCAGCACGGTCCGCGCGCTGACGTTCTGCATGGCCGGTGCGCTGGTGGCCGGCGGTCTCGCCGTGCGGTGGGTGCGTGTTCCCCCGTCGTCCCGTACGGCGACCAGCACACCGGCGGCCACCGCGGCGGCGAGACCGGCGGTCAGGGCGATGCGCAGCACGGGGCGGCGGGGCCGTACCCGGGCGGCGGGCCGGTCCATCGCCGCGAGCAGACGGGCCCGGGCGCGGTGCCTGGTCTCCTCGTCCAGCGGGGAGGTCCCCGGGTCGAAGCCCCTCAGTTCGCGCAGTTCGTCGATGTCACGCATGGGCGTCCGCCTCCCGGAAAGCCGTCGGATCGGTTCCGCCCAGTGCTTCGCGCAGTCTGCCGCGGGCCCGGTGCAGCCGCGATCTGACGGTGCCGACGGGCACGTCGAGCGCCTCGGCGGCCTCCTCGTAGTCGAGGCCGGCCCACGCCACCAGCAGGACGACATCGCGATGCCGGGCGGACAGCCCGCCCAGCGCGGCCGCCAGTTCCCGGCGCACCCCCGTGGCACCGGCCCTGGCGACCGCGCGCTCCGCGACCGGTTCCTCGTGCTCCACCGGCTCCGGCAGGCGGGCGATCGCCCGGAACCGGCGTGCCTCGGACCGGCGGTGCCGGCCCACGAGGTTGGTCGCGATGCCGAACAGCCACGGGCGGGCGTCGGCACGCGTGAGGTCGTAGGTCCCGCGTCTCTGGAAGGCGGTGACGAAGGTCTCCGCCATCACGTCCTCCGCCGCCTCCGTGCCGAGCCGCCGGGCCGCGTAACGGTGCACGGCGTCGGCGTACCGGTCGAAGAGGACGGCAAAGAGCTCGGGCTCGTCCCGGGACCGCTCGATCACACGGGCGTCACTCTCCCCGCGATCCTCCGCGCGGGTGCCGACGCCCGGTCCGACGGTCATCGGGGCTCCTCTCTGTGGTGTCAACGCCTCGAAGGCTTGGGCTGCTTCGTGTTGTCACCTCTTCTTCGCCGCAGCGGCGGATCGAGTTCCATCACGCAGACGAGGGCCCGCCCGGATGTGTCCGGGCGGGCCCTCGATCGTGTGCGGGCGGGGCGTCAGACCACCGCGCCGCGGCCCGGGTCCTCGGGTTCGTCGTCGTCCGTGCGCATGCGCATCACCAGCGTGGCGAAGCCGCCCAGGAAGCCGCCGATGCCGAGTGTGGTGAGCCACCAGGTCATGTCCCAGCCGAACAGCACGGCCAGCAGGATCAGCACGGGGCCGCCGATGACGCCCAGCCAGGCGAACTTGGCGGTCACGTCGGCGTCGGGCAGCGGCGGTGGCTCCGGCGGGACGAAATGCCCCTCGTCGTCCTCGTCGAAGTCGTCCTCGGACGGCTCCCGGGCCGCGTAGTCGCGCGGTCCGACGCCGGGGGCGAAGGAGATGGAGCTGCCCAGCGGACCCGCGGGTCCGCTCTGCTTCTCCTCCTCGTTCCCCTTCTCTCCCTTGTCTCCCTTGTCCGCCTTGTCGTCAGCCGGCTTCTCGTCGTTGGTCTCCGGATCCAGCAGGGCCAGATCCTCGACCGACTTGAACGGCTTCGTGCCCGGGGGGTCCTTCGGCTCCTCGCCGTAACCCGCGACGATCGCGGCCCACGCGGCGTCCTCGTCGAACGGGACGCCCTGATCCTCCGGCTCGCGGTCCTCGCGATCCGAGTCGTGCTCAGCCACCAGCGGCCGTCCCTTCCTTGCCGACACTGGGTGCGAGCCGGCCGATGAACGCGAGGCTCTCCTCGAAGATCCGGTCCGCGTCATGGTCCAACGTCGCGACGTGGTAGCTCTGTTCCAGCAGGATCTCCGTGACGTCCCGCGAGGAGACCCGGCTCAGCACGCGCGCGGAGTCGGCCGGCGGAACCACATGGTCCTGCGGGCTGCGCAACAGCAACAGCGGCTGGGTGACCTGCGGCAGCTCGCGGTCGACCAGCCGGAAGAAGTTCCTCAGGGAGTGCGCCGCGTGCAGCGGCACCCGGTCGTACCCCAGCTCGGCGCTGCCCGGCAGGGCGATGTCGCTGGCGATCCCCTTCGTCGTACGGACGAGATGACGGGCCACCGGAAGGGCGTACGCGGACAGGCCGTGCACCTTGTTCGCCGGGTTGACGACCACGACGCCGCTGACCGCGTCACCGTGCCGGGCCGCCAGCCGCAGCGCCAGGGCGCCGCCCATGGACAGACCGGCCACGAAGACGCGCTCGCAGCGCTCGCCCAGGGCGCGCAGCTCGCGGTCCACCTCCGCGTACCAGTCCTGCCAGCCGGTGAGCTGCATGTCCTCCCAGCGGGTGCCGTGCCCGGGCAGCAGCGGCAGCGACACCGTGAGGCCGTGCTCGGCGAGGTACTCCGCCCACGGGCGCAGCGACTGGGGCGAGCCCGTGAACCCGTGGCAGAGCAGGACGCCGACCTCCCCGCCCTCGTGGCGGAACGGCTCGGCTCCAGGAAGGACCGGCACCATCGGTCTCCTGTTCATGAGAGGGACGGTTCATGAGAGTGACGTGAAGTCCAGATGTGCTTCACCGTACGCGACGGCACTGACACCGACCAGGGCCGTCGGCTCCTTTGCGCGCGGGGCGGGTTAAGGTCTGATCGACGACAAACAGGAGGCACTCGGTTGTTGTACGGCGCGATGAAGGTCGCTATCGGGGGACCGCTGAAGGTCGCCTTCAGGCCCTGGGTGGAGGGCCTGGAGAACGTGCCCGCCGAGGGCGCGGCGATCCTGGCGAGCAACCACCTGTCCTTCTCGGACTCGTTCTTCCTGCCCGCGGTCCTCGACCGCAAGGTGACCTTCATCGCGAAGGCCGAGTACTTCACCACGCCCGGAGTGAAGGGCCGTCTGACGGCCGCCTTCTTCAAGGGCGTCGGCCAGCTCCCGGTGGATCGCTCCGGCGCGCGCGGCGCGGGCGAGGCCGCCATCAAGAGCGGTCTGGAGGTCCTGGAGCGCGGTGAGCTGTTCGGGATCTACCCGGAGGGCACCCGCTCGCCCGACGGCCGCCTCTACCGGGGCAAGCCCGGCGGCCTCGCGCGCGTGGCGCTCGCCTCCGGCGCCCCGGTCGTCCCGGTCGCGATGATCGACACGGAGAAGATCCAGCCGCCGGGCAAGGTCATGCCCAAGATCATGCGTCCCGGCATCCGCATCGGCAAGGCCCTCGACTTCAGCCGCTACCAGGGGATGGAGCACGACCGTTTCGTGCTGCGCGCGGTGACCGACGAGGTCATGTACGAGATCATGAAGCTCTCCGGCCAGGAGTACGTCGACATATACGCCACCGCGGCCAAGAGGCAGATCGCGGAGGCGGCGAAGGCCGAGAAGGAACAAGCCAAGGAACAGGCCAAGGAACAGCCCAGGGAACAGGCCAAGAAGGACAAGTCCGGGGCTTAGGCTCCTGGCTGTGGGGGTGGGGGAGTTGGCCAAGCGCGAGCGCGTGCTGAAGATGTCGGTGGAGCAGCCGCTGTGGCGGGCGCTGACCGCGTACCGGGTGCTCACCATGCTGTACGCGGTCGGGCTGTTCGCCACCGCCTACGACGAGTACGACCGCCCCGGCGTCGCCATCGTCTACTACTGCGTCCTGTTCGTCTGGACCCTCGCCACCCTGCCCCGCGTGCAGAACGCGGCCGCCTGCACCAAGCGCTTCCTCGCCGTCGACCTCGCCATCGCCCTCACCGGCATCCTGCTGACCCCCCTCGCCGCCGACGACGCGCACATCCACAGCGGCGGTCCCACCCTGCCGTCGATATGGACCGCCGGTTCGGTCCTCGCCTACGCCATCAAGGGCGGCTGGCGCTGGGCCGCGTTCGCCTCCACCCCGGTCGCCGCCGCCAACCTCATCGAGCGCGGCGCCCCGGCCCGCGACACCGTCCACAACGTCATCCTGGTCTGGGTCGCCTCCATCGCCATCGGCTACGTCGTCGAGGTGGCCCGTGCCTCCGAGCGCACCCTGGCCCGCGCCCTGGAGATCGAGGCCGCGACGAGGGAGCGGGAGCGGCTCGCCCGGGACATCCACGACGGGGTCCTGCAGGTGTTGGCCATGGTGCAGCGCCGGGGCCTGGTCATCGGCGGCGAGGCGGCCGAACTGGGCCGGATGGCGGGCGAGCAGGAGGTCGCCCTGCGCACCCTGGTCTCCGGCGGGCTGCTTCCGGTCTCCCGGGCCTCTCAGGACGCGGCCGAGGGCGCGGTCGTACGCGCCGTGGACGAGCCCGACGAGGACGGTCCCGTCGATCTGCGGACCCTTCTCGCCCCGTACGCGGCCGCCAGGGTCAGCTTCGCCGAGCCCGGCGCGCCGGTGCCGCTGCCGCCGGCCGCCGCGCGGGAACTGGCCGCCGCCGTCGGCGCCTGCCTGGACAACGTCCGCCGGCACGCGGGCGAGCACGCGCGCGCGTGGATCCTCGTCGAGGACGAACCCGGCGAGGTCGTGGTGACCGTACGGGACGACGGACCCGGCATCCCCGAGGGGCGGCTCGCCCAGGCCGAGGGGGAGGGGCGGCTCGGGGTCGCCCTGTCGATCCGCGGCCGGCTGCGCGACCTCGGCGGCAGCGCCGAGCTGATCTCGGTGCCCGGGCAGGGCACGGAGGTCGAACTGAAGGTACCCAAGAGCGTGAAGGCGGAGCGGTGATGAGTGAGCGGCAGGACCCGATCAAGGTCATGGTGGTCGACGACCACCCCATGTGGCGCGACGCCGTCGCCCGCGACCTGACCGAGTCCGGCTTCGACGTCGTCGCCACCGCCGGGGACGGCGACCAGGCCGTGCGCCGGGCCAAGGCCGCCGGCCCCGACGTCCTCGTCCTGGACCTGAACCTGCCCGCGAAGCCCGGCGTCCAGGTCTGCAAGGAACTCGTCGGGCACAACCCGGCCCTGCGGGTCCTCGTGCTGTCCGCGAGCGGCGAGCACGCGGACGTCCTGGAGGCCGTGAAGTCCGGCGCGACCGGCTATCTGCTGAAGTCGGCGTCCACGGAGGAACTGCTGGACGCGGTGCGCCGTACCGCCGTCGGCGACCCGGTGTTCACGCCGGGCCTGGCCGGACTGGTCCTCGGCGAGTACCGCCGCCTCGCCTCCGAACCGGCGCCCGCCCCCGGCACCGACGAGCCGGGGGCGCCGCAGCTCACCGACCGCGAGACCGAGGTGCTGCGCCTGGTGGCCAAGGGCCTGAGCTACAAGCAGATCGCCGAACGCCTGGTCATCTCCCACCGCACGGTCCAGAACCACGTCCAGAACACCCTCGGCAAGCTCCAGCTGCACAACAGGGTGGAACTCGTTCGGTACGCCATAGAGCGCGGACTTGACGACGAGTAAACCAACCGCGCGCTGATTCACCGGAATTGCCGGTCCCGCCCATCCCTCTGTGACGTGGATCACCATTAGCGTGGCTGTCACCAGGCAACCGCGGCGAAGGGACATTTCCATGCGGGTCGGAGTACTGACCGGAGGCGGCGACTGCCCCGGGCTCAACGCCGTCATCCGGGGCATCGTCCGCAAGGGCGTGCAGGAGTACGGCTACGACTTCGTCGGCTTCCGGGACGGCTGGCGAGGACCTCTGGAGGGCGATACCGTCCGCCTCGACATCCCCGCCGTGCGCGGCATCCTGCCCCGCGGCGGCACCATCCTCGGCTCCTCGCGCACCAATCCCCTCAAGCAGGAGAACGGCATCCGGCGCATCAAGGAGAACCTCGCCAAGCTGGAGGTCGAGGCGCTCATCGCGATCGGCGGCGAGGACACCCTCGGCGTCGCCGCCCGCCTCACCGACGAGTACGGCGTCCCGGTCGTCGGCGTGCCGAAGACCATCGACAACGACCTGTCCGCCACCGACTACACCTTCGGCTTCGACACCGCCGTCGGCATCGCCACCGAGGCCATCGACCGGCTGCACACCACCGCCGAGTCCCATATGCGCGTCCTGGTCTGCGAGGTGATGGGCCGTCACGCCGGCTGGATCGCCCTGCACTCCGGTCTCGCGGGCGGCGCCAACGTCATCCTCATCCCGGAGCAGCGCTTCGACCTCGACCAGGTGTGCGCCTGGATCACCTCCCGCTTCAAGGCCTCCTACGCCCCGATCGTGGTGGTCGCCGAGGGCGCCATGCCCAAGGACGGCGACATGGTCCTCAAGGACCAGTCGCTGGACTCCTTCGGGCATGTGCGCCTGTCCGGCGTCGGCGAGTGGCTGGCCAAGGAGATCGAGAAGCGCACCGGCAAGGAGGCCCGCACCACCGTGCTCGGGCACATCCAGCGCGGCGGCACCCCGAGTGCCTTCGACCGCTGGCTCGCCACCCGGTTCGGCCTGCACGCCATCGACGCCGTCCGCGAGGGCGACTTCGGCAAGATGGTCGCCCTGCGCGGCACGGACATCGTCCGCGTTCCGATCGGGGAGGCCACGGCCAGACTGAAGACCGTGGACCCGAAGCTGTACGAGGAGGTCGGCGTCTTCTTCGGCTAGCGTCCGCCCGGGTCAGGACAACGTGCTCGTGCCGCGCAGCCGGCCGACGAGGTCCCGCACGAGCACCGCCCCGTTCAGTGTCAGCACCGACTCCGGGTGGAACTGCACCCCCGCGAACCCCGGGCCGCGCACGGCGTGCACCTCGCCGTTGCCGGCCCGGCTCACCTCGATGCCGTGCGCGGCCAGTTCCTCCGCCGCCTCGTCCTCGCAGCGCGCCACGAAGCTGTTGTAGAAGCCGACGGTCTCCTCCCGTCCGAACAGGTCGATCGTGGTCTGCGCCCCCTGGTAGGGCACTTCCTTCCGTACGATCTCCAGGCCCAGCTCGGCCGCGATCAGCTCGTGCCCGAGGCAGACGCCGAGGACGCCGTGCCGGTGGTCCCGGATCACCTCGGCGGTCAGCTTCCGCAGGAAGCGCATCTTGGGGTCCTCCAGGTCGGCGGGGTCACCGGGCCCCGGGCCCAGCACGACCGGTCCCTCGTGCGTGAGAACGGCCGCCTCGAGGCCCGGCTCGTCGTAGCGCCGGACGGTGACCTCGAGCCCACCCGAGCGCAGCACGTGCGCGAGCATCGCCGTGAAGGTGTCCTCGCCGTCGACGACCAGGGCATGACCGGTCAGCTCCTCCGCCCGCTCCTGCATCCGCAGCCAGAAGGGGGCGAGCGAGGCCCGGCGGCCGTCGAGCGCGGCACGCACGCGTGGGTCGTCGGCGAGACGTACGCGCGCGTGCTCCTCACGCGGCCGTGACGGACGTACGCCCAGGGCCGCCAGCACTCCCGCCGCCTTGGCGTGGGTCTCGGCGACCTCGCTCGCCGGGTCCGAGCCGCGGACCAGGGTGGCGCCGACCGGCACCCGCAGGCGGCCGTCGGCGTCGATGTCGGCGGTCCGGATCAGGATGGGGGAGTCGAGGGTCTGGGCGCCGCCGGAGTCGTGGCCGAGCAGCGCGAGCGCGCCCGCGTAGTAGCCGCGCCCGCCGACCTCGTGGCGCTCGATGACCCGGCAGGCGTTCTGCACGGGGGAGCCGGTGACGGTCGCCGCGAACATGGTCTCGCGCAGGACGTCCCGGACGTCCAGCGAGGACTTCCCGCGCAACTCGTACTCCGTGTGCGCGAGATGGGCCATCTCCTTCAGCCGCGGGCCGACCACCACCCCGCCCATGTCGCCGACGGTGCACATCATCTTGAGCTCCTCGTCGACGACCATCGACAGCTCCTCGATCTCCTTGCCGTCGGCGAGGAAGCCGAGCAGATGCTCCGGCGTCGGGCCCTCTGCGGGATAGCGGTAGGTCCCGCTGATCGGGTTCATGACGACCGTGCCGCCGGACATCCGCACATGCACCTCCGGGCTGGCGCCGACCAGCGTGCGCCCACCCGTCTCCCGCCCCCGCCCTTCCAAGGAAGGCCCTTCGGGCCCTTTTCCTTCTCCGGTGTGCACCACGAACGTCCAGTACGCGCCCCGCTCGCCCTCCAGCAGCCGGCGGAACAGCGCGAGCGCGTCGGCGCGGGAGAACCCCGGGATCTGCCCCTCGTACGTCCGCCGGATCACGAAGTTCGCGCCCTCGCCCCGGCCGATCTCCTCCCGCAGCACCCGCCCGACGATCTCGCCGTACTCGGCGTCGTCGACGTCGAACCCGCCGCGCTCGACACGGACGTCATGGGTGGGGAGCTGGGCCAGCGCGTCCCGCAGCGTCAGCGTGTACGTCTCCTCGGGCGTCAGCACCGCGAGCGGCGTCCCGTCGTCGCGGACGTCGAAGCCCCGCTCACGGATCTGGCGGAAGGGGACCAGGGCGAGCCCCTCGTCGGGAAGGCCGGCGAGGCGGTCGTACGACGCGACCGGACCGAGGAAAAGCTCCACGGTGTTCTCGTCGTGGCCCGGCGTGCGGCGGCGCAGCAGGGCGAAGGGGCGGGGGTCGTGCAGGAGCTGGGTCAGGTCCATGGTTCCTCTCCCGTCGATGTCGATGGCTTGAGGAACGGACCCCGGAAACGCCGAAGGCCGCCCCTCGGGCGGCCTTCGCGAAGTCTTGCGTACGCGCAGTCAGTGGGCCGCCGGATGAGCGGTCCACCACCAGTTCTGGGTCGAATGCGCGAACATGCGACGCACCCTACCCCATGTCCGCTCCTCGTACCCCGTGTCTCATTTGCTGGGCATGGCACGGGAGCCATGACACGACCCCGTAATGTTGAGGTCGTGACCGTGAACGCTAAGTCCAGCGCGAGTGCTGGCAACACCTGGCGAGATCTGCCCGCGGCGCAGCAGCCCGAGTACCCCGACCTTGAGGCTCTGCGCGCAGTCGTTGCGGACCTCGAGTCGTATCCGCCGCTCGTCTTCGCGGGCGAGTGCGACCAGCTGCGCGCCCGGATGGCGGCCGTCGCCAAGGGAGAGGCGTTCCTCCTCCAGGGCGGCGACTGCGCCGAGGCCTTCGACGCGGTGTCCGCCGACCACATCCGCAACAAGCTCAAGACCCTGCTGCAGATGGGTGCCGTACTGACGTACGCCGCCTCGGTGCCGGTCGTGAAGGTCGGCCGGATCGCCGGCCAGTACTCCAAGCCCCGCTCCAAGCCCACCGAGACCCGCGACGGCGTGACGCTGCCCACCTACCGCGGCGACTCCGTCAACGGCTTCGACTTCACCGAGGCCGCCCGCATCCCGGACCCGGAGCGGCTGAAGCGGATGTACCACGCGTCGGCCTCGACGCTGAACCTGGTGCGCGCCTTCACCACCGGCGGCTACGCCGACCTGCGCCAGGTGCACGCCTGGAACCAGGACTTCGTGAAGTCGTCCCCCTCCGGCCAGCGCTACGAGCAGCTCGCCCGGGAGATCGACAACGCGCTGAACTTCATGCGGGCCTGCGGCACCGACCCGGAGGAGTTCAAGACGGTCGAGTTCTACTCCTCGCACGAGGCGCTGCTGCTGGACTACGAGTCGGCGCTCACCCGCGTCGACTCCCGCACCGGACATCTGTACGACGTCTCCGCGCACATGGTGTGGATCGGCGAGCGCACCCGGCAGCTGGACCACGCGCACATCGAGTTCGCGTCGAGGATCCGCAACCCGATCGGCATCAAGCTCGGCCCGACGACGACGGCCGAGGACGCGCTGCAGTACATCGAGCGTCTCGACCCCGACCGTGAGCCCGGCCGGCTGACCTTCATCGTGCGCATGGGCGCCGACAAGGTCCGCGACAAGCTGCCCGAGCTGGTCGAGAAGGTCACCGCCTCGGGCGCGACCGTGGCCTGGGTGACCGACCCGATGCACGGCAACACCTTCGAGGCGGCCTCCGGGCACAAGACCCGCCGCTTCGACGACGTGCTGGACGAGGTCAAGGGCTTCTTCGAGGTCCACAAGGGTCTCGGCACCCACCCGGGCGGCATCCACGTGGAGCTCACCGGCGACGACGTCACGGAGTGCGTGGGCGGCGGCGACGAGATCTTCGTCGACGACCTGCACCAGCGCTACGAGACGGCCTGTGACCCCCGGCTGAACCGTAGCCAGTCGCTGGACCTGGCGTTCCTCGTCGCCGAGATGTACAGGGACCAGTGACGGGAGCGCCTGTTACCGGGACATGAAGTGGGGCGCGGATCACATACGATCCGCGCCCCGCCCCACTTTTGGGGTACTCGGACGGCGGGTAAGGTTAGGTTCACCTAATCGTTCTTGGTGGGAGGTGAGTCCGCGTGTACGTGTGCAGCTGCTTCGGCGTGACCGAGGCGCAGGTCAAGCAGCACGCGGACGACGGCGCCTGCACGCCCCGCCAGATAGCCTCCGCCTGCAAGGCCGGCACGGACTGCGGTTCGTGCGTCCGCCGTATCCAGGCGATCCTCGGCCGTGGCGCCTGTCCGCGCCCAGAGACGGCGGACCAGGGCCGACCGGTGCTCACGGCCGTCGCGGACCTCGACGTCCTCGACGAAGCGGCCTAGCTCAGCTCTCCGGCTGCTCGATCAGCTGCGCGATGTAAAGGGCCTCGCCGAGTTTCTCCACCAGTTCCAGCTGGGTGTCGAGATAGTCGATGTGGTGCTCCTCGTCCTCGAGGATCGACTCGAAGATGTTCGCGGACGTGATGTCGCCCTTGTCGCGCATCACCTTGATGCCGCGCCGCAGGCGGTCGATCGCCTCGACCTCGATCTGCCGGTCCGCCTCGAACATCTCCTTGACGGTCTGTCCCACGCGCACATGGAAGAGCCGCTGGTAGTTCGGGAGTCCCTCCAGGAAGAGGATCCGGTCGGTGAGCACTTCGGCGTGCTTCATCTCGTCGAACGACTCATGGCGGGTGTACTTCGCGAGCTTCGTCCAGCCGAAGTTCTCCTGCATCTTCGCGTGCAGGAAGTACTGGTTGATCGCGGTCAGCTCGCCGGTGAGCTGCTCGTTGAGGAATTCGATGACCTCGGGGTCGCCCTGCATCGCAGAGGCTCCTTCCAACCGGGGGGAACTGGCAGGTTGGGCCGCATGATTGCACCGGCAACGATGATCGTCCAGTAAGTCTTCACTTAGTGAGTAAGTGCATGCTTGGTCGCAGTTGCCCGTTTTTGGGCGGGGCCGGTCGGGTGCACCCTTCGCGGTCTGTCAGGATGGAGTCATGGGTCAGCCGGTGGAGCGTGGTTCGGGAGCGCGCGAGTCAGGAGCAGCAGGTCAGCCCGAGCTTCCGCCGGGACAGCGGCTGCAGCGCGGCTGGCCGGTCACGCATTATGGGCCCGTCCCCAAGTTCCGCCCGGAGCGCTGGGAGTTCCGGGTCTTCGGCGCCACGGCGGACGGCGAGAAGCGCTGCTGGACCCACGAGGAGTTCACGGCGCTGCCGTACACCAGCGTCGTCGCCGATCTGCACTGCGTCACGAAGTTCAGCATGCTCGGTGCCGAATGGGGCGGGATCCCGGCCCGTACGGTCCTGGATCTGGCCCCGCCCGCGCCGACCGTCACCCATGTGATGGTGTGGGCGGAGTACGGCTTCAGCTCCAACCTCCGCCTCGCGGACTTCGCCTCGGACCGCACCCTCTTCGCCACCCACAAGGACGGCGAACTCCTCACCGCCGAACACGGCTTCCCGCTGCGCCTGGTGGTTCCCCACCTCTACGCCTGGAAGGGCCCCAAGTGGGTGCGCGGCGTGGAGTACATGACCGCCGACCGCCGGGGCTTCTGGGAGGAGCGCGGCTACCACAACATCGGCGACCCCTGGAAGGAACAGCGTTACTCCTACCAGGAGGAGCCCGGGGAGGGCCCCGAGCTCTGACTCCGGTACGCCTCAGTGGTACTGGTGCACCACCGCGTGTCCCTCGCCGCGGCCGATCATCCACTTGTTGACCGGCGTGGTCACCAGGAAGGCGATCACCAGTGAGATCGCCAGCGAGCCCCAGAACAGCAGATCTCCGAGTTCGGCGTCCATCGCGTCCGGCGACAGCGCGATCACCCTCCGTCGCGCCGGTCGGCCCGGTAAGCTCGTTGGGCTATTACGACAAGCGTGCAAGGAGCCTTCCATGGCCGTCTTCAACGTGATCTTCTCGGAGGCAGCGGCACGAGTCCGCGACAGTCTTCCGGACGACCGCCTTGAGGTGCTTCAGCGCGGACTCGCCATACTGGCCACGGATCCTCGCAGCAAGATCTCCGCGGCCATCTCCGGTGACGAGAACACCCGGTCGCTCGCGCTGACCCGCACCATGGCGGTGGAGTACGTGATCAGTGACGGTCTGCTGATCGTCCTGGTGGTCCACCTCGTCGACACGTCCCACGTCCTGTTCGAGACCGAGGACTGACCCCGGACCCCGGTGTCAGCCGTCGCGGAGTTTCTTCAGCCGCTCCACGTCCGCCGCGTGCCCCTCCTTGCCGCCGGGGGTCTCGATGACCAGCGGGACGCCCTCGGTCGCGGGGTGTCTCATCAGGGCGCGGAAGGGGTCCTCGCCGATGTGACCGGCGCCGATGTTCTCGTGGCGGTCCTTGTGCGCGCCGGCGACGTCCTTTGAGTCATTGGCGTGGATCAGCTTCAGACGGCCCTCGCCGACCGTGTCCACCAGCAGGTCGAGCGTCTGGTGCATACCGCTCGGCCCGGTCAGGTCGTGCCCGGCCGCGAAGATGTGACAGGTGTCCAGGCAGACCCCGAGCCTCGGGTGGGCGTCCAGCGCCTCGAAATACGGCCCGAAGTCCCAGGTCCGGGAGCAGAGTGAGGCGCCCTGCCCGGCCGTCGACTCCAGCAGCAGGAAGGGGTCGTCGTCGTGCGTCAGCTCGTCCAGCAGCGGCAGCATGTGCTCGCGCACCTGCTTCAGGGCCACGGCACGCTCCCGCCCGCCGGTCGCGCTGCCGGTGTGCACGACCACGCCGAGCGCCCCGATCTCCCGTCCCCGGCGCAGGGAGTGCCGCAGCGACTCCACCGACTTCTCCACCGTCGCCTCGGTGTGCGAACCGAAGTTGATCAGGTACGGCGCGTGCACGTACGCCGGGATCGACTCGGCCGCGCACACCGCCCTGAACTGCTCGTCCTGACGGGGATTGCCGGCGGGCGTGGCCCAGCCGCGCGGGTTGGCGACGAAGACCTGCACGGTCTCGGCCTTCAGGTCGTGCGCGTAGGACAGGCCGACGGAGTGGAGTCCGCCGGCCACCGGGACATGGCCGCCGACGGGGTTGCGGGAGGGGAAGGAGGACTGGCTCTTCACCCGTTCAGGGTGTCATGCGCGTGCCCGTGCTCCGTCACCGGATCTTGATGGTGATCGTCGACCCCTTCGGCGCCGTCCGGCCGCCCTCCACCGACTGGTCCTTGACCGTGTCGCCGAACAGACCGAGCAGGCCGCGGTCCTCCTCGACCTTGAAGCCCTTGTCCTCCAGCGCCTTCTTCGCGTCGTCCACGCTGTCGCCCGTGACGTCCGGGACCTCGACCATCTCCGGGCCCTTGGACAGCGTCAGCGTCACCGTGTCGCCGTAGGCGGCCTGGCTGTCGCCCTGCGGTGTCTGCGCGGCCACCTGGCCCTTGTCGAACTCCGAGTTGATCTGCCGGCTGGCGACCTGGACCTTCAGGCCCGCCCCCTGCAGATCGGACCGGGCCTCCTCCAGGCTCTCCCCGGTGACGTCGGGGACGTCGACCGGGCTGCCCTTGCTGACGGTCAGCGCGATCGCCGCGCCCGCGTGCCGCTTCGTGCCCGCGGCCGGATCCGTGGAGACCACGAAGCCCTTGGGGACGTCGTCGCTGAACGTCCGGTTGACCATGCCCGGCTCCAGCCCGTCCCGCTTCAGCAGGGACTGTGCCTTGTCCAGCCGGTAGCCCGCGAGATCGGGCACCTTCACGGTCTCCGGGCCGTCCGAGACGGTGATGGACACGACCCCGTTGTCACGGATGCGGGTGCCGGGCTCCGGGTCCGAGCTGATGACCGTGCCCCGTTTCACCGTGTCGCTGTAGGCGTGCTCGACCTTCCCCAGGTCCAGCCCGGCGTGGCTCAGCTGCCGCTCCGCCTGCGCCCGGGTCTTGGCCAGCACCGGCGGGACCTTCGTGAACTGGCCGGAGTTGATGTACCACACGCCCGTGCCGACCCCGAGGATCAGCAGGACGGCCACGACGATGGCCAGCGGCCCGCGCCGGCTCCGCGCGCCCCGGCGGGGCGGCAGCGGCGGAGGGCTCTCCAGCCGGCTGGTGCGGTGCAGCTCTGGCCCCGTGCCGTCGCCGCCGACGGGCATCGGGTGCGGCGTCGTCAGCGCGCGCGGGATGACGCTCGTACGGTCCTCGGAGATGTCCCGGTGCTCCGCCGCCAGCGCCCGCGGCGGCATCGCGTCCAGCTGGTCGGCGCCGAGCCCGGCACGCGCCTCACGGGCCAGCGCGAGCAGCGCCACCGCGTCGTACGGACGCACGTCGGCCGTTCGCGCGGTGGCCGCGGTGACCAGCTCGTCCAGCTCGTACGGCAGCCCCGGGACCGCCGCCGACGGGGGCGGGACGTCCTCGTGGAGGTGCTTGTAGAGGACCGTGGCGGGGGAGTCCCCGTCGTGCGGGCGGTCGCCGGTCAGCATCTCGTAGAGCACGACACCGCAGGCGTACACGTCGACACGCGGGTCGGCCGTGCCGTGCTCGATCTGCTCCGGCGCCAGGTAGGAGACGGTTCCGAGGACGGCGCCGGTGGTGCTGGTGACCGTGTTCACCGACCGCACCAGTCCGAAGTCGGCGACCTTGACCCGGCCGTCGTCCCCGATGAGCACGTTCTCCGGCTTCATGTCCCGGTGCACGAACCCGGCCCGGTGCGCGGCGCCGAGCGCGGCCAGCACGGGCTCCAGGATGTCCAGGGCGGCGCGCGGCTGCAGCGCCCCGCGCTCGCGCAGTACGTCACGCAGGGTGCACCCGGCGACGTACTCCATGGCGAGATAGACGTACGACCCGTCGGTGCCCTGGTCGAAGACCTGCACCACGTTCGGGTGGGCCAGACGGGCGACCGACTTCGCCTCCCGGATGAACCGCTCGACGAAGGAGCCGTCGGCCGCGAGCGCGGGGTGCATCACCTTCAGCGCGAGCACGCGGTCCAGGCGGGTGTCCAGGGCCCGGTAGACCGTGGCCATCCCGCCGACCGCGATCCGCGCGTCCACGCGGTAGCGCCCGTCGAGCACCTGCCCGACCAGAGGGTCCTGAAGGGTCGTATCCACGCAGGTGAGTGTACGAGCCGTGACGGACAGGGCCGCTGGTTCGGGTGCGATCGGGGCGTTACTGCAGCCGAGCTGTGACGGACCTCGCACCGGCGTCCGGATCCGTTCGAACGTCCGTTCAGAAGGCGGGGCGCTCGGGATCCAGCCGGGCGAGCCCCTCCGCCGGGGAGGACGCCTCGGCGAAGTGCCGGCGCGGAATCCGCCCCGCGAGCCGCGCCAGCCGGCCCGCCTCCACGGAGTGCTTCATCGCCTCGGCCATCAGCTGCGGCTCCTGCGCACGCGTCACCGCCGAGGCGAGCATCACGCCCGCGCACCCCAGCTCCATCGCGAGCGCCGCGTCCGAGGCCGTACCGGCGCCCGCGTCCAGGATCACCGGCACGCGCGCGTGCTCGACGATCAGCTGGAAGTTGTGCGGATTGCGGATGCCGAGCCCGGAGCCGATGGGCGAGCCGAGCGGCATGATCGCCGCGCAGCCGACGTCCTCCAGGCGGCGGGCGAGCACCGGGTCGTCATTGGTGTACGGCAGCACGGTGAACCCGTCGTCGACGAGGGTCTCGGCGGCGTCCAGCAGCTCGATCGAGTCCGGCAGCAGGGTGCGCTCGTCGGCGATCACCTCGAGTTTCACCAGGTCGGTGCCGAGTGCCTCGCGCGCCAGGCGGGCGGTCAGCACGGCCTCTCCGGCGGTGAAGCAGCCCGCCGTGTTCGGCAGCACCTGGATGCCGAGCCGCTCCAGGACGGACAGCACGGAACCGTGCACCGAGGGGTCCACCCGGCGCATCGCGACCGTCGTCAGCTCCGTGCCGGACGCCACCAGCGCCCGCTCGAGCACCTCCAGGCTGGGGGCGCCGCCGGTGCCCATGATCAGGCGGGACGAGAAGGACGTACCGCCGATGACAAGAGGGTCGTCGGCCATGGGTCAGCCTCCTTGGACGGCGGTGAGGACCTCGACGCGGTCTCCCTCGGAGAGGGATGTCGACGGCCACTGCGCGCGCGGGACGACGGTTTCGTTGAGGGCGGCGGCCACGCCGGAGGGCGCCGGGGTGAGGGTCTTCACGACGGTGTCGAGAGCCGTGCCGGGGGCGAACTCGCGCGGCTCCCCGTTGACGGAGACGTTCATACGGGCTGCTCCACGCGCGCGAAGCGCCTCGGGGTGAACGGACGGGCCTCGTCGGGGAGTTCACCGGTGCTCAGCACGTGCGCCATCGCGTCGCCGGTGACCGGCGTGAGCAACACGCCGTTGCGGTAGTGGCCGGTCGCCAGGAGCAGCCCCGGCAGCTGCGTCGGTCCGAGCAGCGGCGCGTTGTCGGGGGAGCCGGGGCGCAGGCCCGCGCGGGTCTCCGTCAGCGGCAGTTCGGTGATGCCGGGGACCAGCTCGTGCGCGTCGCGCAGCAGTTCGTACACGCCGCCCGCGGTGACCGTGGTGTCCCAGCCCAGCTCCTCGCTGGTCGCGCCGACGACCAGCTCGCCGTTCTCGCGCGGCACCAGGTAGACGCTGCTGCCGCGCACCACGGCGCGCACGGTGCGGCTCAGGAACGGCGCGTACCGCTTCGGCACGGTCAGCCGCAGCACCTGTCCCTTCACGGGCCGTACGGGCGGCAGGACGTCGTCGGGTACGCCCGGGAGCCGTCCGCTGAGGCTGCCGGCGGCCAGCACCACCTGGCCCGCGCCCAGCTCGGTGCCGTCGGCCGTGGTGACGCCGGCGGCCCGCTCGCCCACGACCCTCAGGCGCTCGGCCCAGGTGCGGTGGAGGACCACGCCCGCGTGCTCGCACGCGGCCACCAGCGCGCGTGCCAGGCGCCGGGGGTCGATCTGGTGGTCGCCGTCGACCCGGAGCCCCCCGCGCACGCCCGGCGCGAGCATCGGCTCCAGGCGTCGGCACTCGCGCCCGGACAACCACTCGGACTCCAGCCCCGACTGCCGCTGCAGTGCGTGCAGTTCACGCAGGTGGGCGCGGTCGTCGGCGTCCAGGGCGACGGCGAGGGTGCCGCACCGGCGGTAACCGAGGTCCTCCCCGGTGAGCTCGCCGAGCTCGGCCGCGAAGTCCGGGTAACGGCGCGCCGACTCCAGGTTGAGGCCGAGCAGGGTCTGCTCGCCGTAGTGCAGTTCGGTGACGGCGGCCAGCATCCCGGCGGCCACCTGGGCCGCACCGCCGCCCGGCTCCGGGTCCACCACGGCGGTCGCGAGCCCGCGCTGCGCGGCCCGCCAGGCCGTGACCAGACCGATGATCCCGCCCCCGACGACGAGGACGTCTGACGTACGTGACGACATGGGCGCCCAGCCCCTCCCTTCGCCGGCATGACCCGGATCAGGTTCGTACGGTCGGAGGCCGCCAGCCTCCCTCTCAGCCCGGTGCGTCCGGGCTCCCGCGAGTGCTTGTACGGTGGCCACCCTAGCCCGATCCCCGACGCCTCTGTAAGGGAGCCTCCCGCCGTGCCCCGCTCCCTGGACGGCCTCGTCCTCGCCCCCGTCGCCGACCAGGCCCCAGGTCAGGTGGGTACCGGCACCCGCTTCACGTACCACGAGCGGGACGGGGAGATCTGGGCCGAGTACGCGGGCGGCGACGTCGTACGCGGGCATCTGGTGGGTACCCGGTCGGGGGACCGGCTCGACTTCCGGTACGTGCAGCTCCGGAACGACGGGACGACGGCCTCGGGGCACTGCGTGTCCACGGTCGTCGGACTGCCGGACGGCCGGCTGCGGCTGGAGGAGACCTGGGAGTGGGAGTCGCAGCCGGGCCGCGGGACCAGTGTTGTGGAGCAGGTCACTCAGCACGACCGCTGACTGACGGATAGTCAGTGTCTATGGTGATCAGGTGAGCGAGCAGACGACGCAGTCGCAGCGACGGGTGGTCGTGGTCGGCGCGGGCATGGCCGGTGTGCAGACCGCCGTCGCCCTGCGCGAACAGGGCTTCCGGGGCATCGTCACCCTGATCGGTGCCGAGCCCCACCAGCCCTACGACCGCCCGCCGCTGTCGAAGGCCGTCCTGCTCGGCAAGTCGGAGGGCTCCGCCTTCGACGTCGACTTCGAGGCGCTCGGCATCGACCTCCTGCTGGGACGCGAGGCCCTCGGCGTGCGCCCGGACGACCACGAACTGGACACCGAGGCCGGGCCCGTCCCGTACGACGTCCTGGTCCTCGCCACCGGCGCCGAACCCTTCCGGCTGCCGGGCGCGGAGGGCGTGCCCGGCGTGCACCTGCTGCGCACCCTGGACGACGCCGAGCGGCTGCGGCCGGTGCTCGCCCGGCAGCACGACATCGTGGTCGTCGGCGCGGGCTGGATCGGCGCCGAGTTCGCCACGGCCGCGCGCGAGGCCGGCTGCTCGGTGACCGTGGTGGAGGCCGCGGACCGGCCGTTGGCGGGCGCGCTCCCCGCCGAGGTGGCGGCGCCGATGGCCGCCTGGTACGAGGACGCCGGCGCCGTGCTGCGCACCCACGCGCGCGTGGAGCGCGTCGAACCCGGCGAGGTCGTCCTCGACGACGGCTCCCGGCTGCCCGCGGGCGCGGTCGTGGTCGGCATCGGCGCCCGACCCGCCACCGGCTGGCTCACCGGCTCCGGCATCGAACTCGGCGCCCACCGGGAGGTCGTGGCCGACGCGTACCTGCGCACCTCGGCACCGGACGTGCACGCCGTCGGCGACTGCGCCTCCTTCCCCTCGGGCCGGTACGGCGAGCGCCTGCTCGTCCACCACTGGGACAACGCCCTCCAGGGCCCGCGCACGGTCGCCGCGAACATCATCGCCACGGCCACCGGGGCGCCGCCCGCCGTCTACGACCCGGTGCCGTACTTCTGGTCCGAGCAGTTCGGCCGCTTCGTCCAGTACGCCGGCCACCACACCTCCGCAGACGCCACCCTGTGGCGCGGCGACCCCACAGGCCCTTCCTGGTCCGTCTGCTGGCTGCGCGAGACCCGTCTGATCGCCCTGCTGGCCGTGGGCAGGCCCCGCGACCTGGCCCAGGGCCGACGTCTGATCGAGGCGGCCACGCCGATGGACCCCCAGCTCCTCGCCGACCCGACGCGCCCGCTCAAGGCGGCCACGGCCTGATCCGCCACCCTGGTCGGACGGCCCCGACTTCCGACTGTCGGTCCCGGATGGCACGCTTAATCCCGTGACCGAGATTGACGCAAAGATCGATGCTCTCGTCCCCGCCTGGCTCACCCTGCCCGACATCGCCGAGATGCTCGGCGTCGAGGTGACGCGTGTCCGGCAGCTGGTCAAGGAGGGCCAGCTCATCGCCGTACGCCGAGGTGAGAACCGCGCGCTGCACGTCCCCGCCGCCTTCATCGACGGGGCCGAGCAGAAGGTCGTCAAGGGCCTGTCCGGGACCCTGACGCTCCTGCGGGACGACGGCTTCTCCGACGAGGAGATGCTCGAGTGGCTCTTCACCCCCGACGAGAGCCTGCCCGGCACCCCCGCTCAGGCCCTGAGCGAGAACCGCGGCACGGAGGTGAAGCGCCGGGCCCAGGCGCTCGCCGTCTGATCCGAACACGCTGATCATCCGAACACGGTCCGGCGTACGGGCCGGGCCCACCCGGGCCACGGCCGTGGCACCGTGCGGCCAGCGGCAGCCACGCCGCGGGCGCCCGGCCCCGGCCCGTACGCCGCCGACCAGCAACGACACGGGGGACCTTCGTATGTCCATCGCCGCCACCACCGCCCGCGCCCGGCTCGCCGACGCCCGTGTCTACCTGTGCACGGACGCCCGCAGGCGCCAGGGCGACCTCCCCGAGTTCCTGGACGCCGTGCTGGCCGGCGGCGTCGACATCGTCCAGCTGCGCGACAAGGGCATGGAGGCGGCCGAGGAGCTGGAGCACCTGAAGGTCTTCGCCGAGGCCTGCGCCCGGCACGGCCGGCTGCTGGCGGTCAACGACCGCGCGGACGTCGCCCACGCCGCCGCGGCGGACGTCCTCCACCTCGGCCAGGGCGACCTCCCGGTGCCCGCCGCCCGCGCGATCCTCGGCGACGACGTCCTCATCGGCCGCTCCACCCACGCGGAGGCGGAGGCCGAGGCGGCCGCCGTCCAGGACGGCGTCGACTACTTCTGCACCGGCCCCTGCTGGCCCACCCCCACCAAACCCGGCCGTCACGCCCCCGGCCTCGGTCTGGTCCGGCACACCGCCGCCCTCGGCACCGACCGCCCCTGGTTCGCCATCGGCGGGATCGACCTCGGCAACCTCGACGAGGTGCTGGAGGCCGGCGCCCGCCGGGTCGTGGTGGTCCGCGCGATCACCGAGGCGGACGATCCGGGCGCCGCGGCGGCGGAGTTCGCCAAGCGGCTGCGGCAGCAGTAACGGATGCGGTGTCCGCCGGATGTCCAAGGGGTGGACAGCAGGGTGGCAATTCGGGCAAATTCCCGGGACTCGGTTGGGGGACCGCGCCCCCCTGGTTAACCTGCGGGTATGGCCCTCGGAACCGCATCCACCAGGACGGACCGCGCACGCACTGTGCGTGACATGCTCACCACGGGCAGGACGACGTACTCCTTCGAGTTCTCGGCACCCAAGACGCCCAAGGGCGAGCGCAACCTGTGGAGTGCGCTCCGGAGGGTCGAGGCGGTCGCCCCGGACTTCGTCTCCGTGACGTACGGCGCCGGCGGCTCCACCCGCGCGGGCACCGTCAAGGAGACCCAGCAGATCGTCGCGGACACCACCCTCACCCCGGTCGCCCACCTCACCGCGGTCAACCACTCCATCGCCGAACTGCGCAACATCATCGGCCAGTACGCCGACGCCGGGATCCGCAACATCCTCGCCGTGCGCGGCGACCCGCCCGGCGACCCCATGGCCGAGTGGGTGCCGCACCCGCACGGCCTGACCTACGCCGCCGAACTCGTCCAGCTCATCAAGGAGTCGGGCGACTTCTGCGTCGGTGTGGCGGCCTTCCCGGAGATGCACCCGCGCTCCGCCGACTGGGACGCCGACGTGACCCGCTTCGTCGACAAGTGCCGGGCCGGTGCCGACTACGCCATTACACAGATGTTCTTCCAGCCCGAGTCGTATCTGCGGCTGCGCGACCGGGTCGCGACGGCGGGCTGCGAGACCCCGGTCATCCCCGAGGTGATGCCGGTGACGAGTGTGAAGATGCTGGAGCGGTTGCCACAGCTCAGCAACGCTCACATCCCGTCCGCCCTGAAAGAGCGGATCCTCACAGCAAAAGACGATCCGGCCGCTGTACGCTCCATTGGGATCGAATTCGCCACGGAGTTCTGCGCGCGGCTGCTCGCCGAGGGAGTGCCCGGACTGCACTTCATCACGCTCAACAACTCCACGGCATCGCTGGAAATCTACGAGAACCTGGGCCTGCACCACCCCCCGCAGGCCTAGACCGGCCGCACGGGTATACGACACACTGCGTAGCGGTCACTGGGAGAGGGGCGTACATGGGCTGGACGGTCCTCTACATCGCGTTCGGCATCGTCGCGCTGTGGCTGCTGGGTGAGGTGCTGCTGCAGTACAAGGCGCGCCTGCGCTGGCGGCTGCTCGCGTTCGTCGGCTTCCTCGGCGTGGTCGCCGGGGTGCTGATGGGCTCGGTGGTCGTCATCGGCCTGGGCGCGGCCGCGTTCGCGGTCGGCCAGACGTACGTCACCCTGTCCTTCCGCCGTGGCTTCTCGGCCGGCTGGGCGGTCAAGCGCCCCGAGGGCGAGGGCGATCCGCTCGGCGTCACCAGCAAGCGCCGCCGCGGCAAGGCGGACCGCGAGAACCCGGCCCTGGAGGTCTCCGACCTCGAGTCGGCCTCCGCGGACGCCGGGTACGGCGAGGAGCGTCCCTACGCCCAGGACGGCGCGTCCTTCGGCGGGGACGACGACTACGACCGCGACGACGTCTTCACCCCCGCGCGTTCCTCCCAGCCCACGGCCGCCGAGTCCACCATGGTGTACGAGCCGCAGCCCCTGGAGGAGGACACCGGCTCCTACGGCATATACGGCGGCGACTCCTCCGGCTACCCCGCGGGCGACCCGTCCTACGCGAACGCCGCCCAGTCCCAGGAGCAGTACGCGACGGCCGCCCAGGGCGCCGACCAGACCTACGGATACGACTACTCCGGCTACACCCAGCAGCAGTACGGCTACGACGCGAGTGGCCAGCAGCAGTACGCGGCCTACTCCGACCCGTACATCGGCACCCAGACCTACGGCGGCGGCTACGACGCCTCGTACGGCCAGTACGGCCAGCAGGGTTACACGCAGGACCAGTACGGCACCGGCACGTACGGCACCGAGACCCCCTCCGGCGGGGTGTGGGTCCCGCAGCAGCGCACGGACGAGACGTACGGCGGCGAGCTCCCGCAGGAGCAGCAGTACCCCTACCAGGGTGACGGCCAGGGCCAGAACCAGGGGCACGGCAACGGCTACGACGAGCAGCAGTACCGTTACTGAGCTTTCGTCAGCCCTGGACCGGAGCGCTCACTGAGACCCCCGGAACTCCGGCCCCTCCACGATCAGCCCGGCCACGAGCGCACCCGACATCCCGGCATGGGCGAGCCCACCACCGGGGTGCGACCAGCCGCCGGCGCGGTACAGACCGGGCAGCCGCGTGGTGTTCGCCGGGTGCAGGAACCGGCCCTGTCCGGCGGCGAGCGACGGAGCGGTGATGCCCTCGCCGGTGCCGACCGCCCGGTCGTGCGGTGTCCGCACCTCGCGCCACAGAACGCGTTCGCGCAGCCCGGGTATGACGGTCGCCGCCGCTTCGACCAGCAGGTCGGCCCACGCGGTGTGCGGTTGGGCGGGAAGCACCGCGCAGACCACCACCGACTCGTGCTCCCCGTCCGGGCGCAGGGCGGGGTCGTCGGGTCGCAGCACGGTCACCGTGGGGGTGACCGCTTCAGGGGAGGCGGAGCCCAGGGCGTCCAACTCGGCGCCGCGGTCGGGTGCGTGCACCACCGTGCGATGCGCCGCACCGCCGTCCCGCGCACCGCGCAGCGCCAGCAGGACGGTGAAGCGTCCGACTCGCGCGGGAGCGCCCTCGGGACGCACGTCGCCCTCCGCGTCCAGCGGATGCCCCGTCAGCCCCCGGAGGGTTTCCGGGTGGACGCCCGCGACGACGAAGTCCGCGTCCTCCACCGTCCCGTCGGCCAGCTCCACTCCCGTCGCCCGGCCGTCCTTCTCCACGATCCGGACGATCTCGGCGTCGAAGACGAACTCCACCCGTCGCTGCACGCACCGCTCGTACACCGCGCGCGCCAACTCCCGTACACCACCGCGGACATACCAGGTGCCGAAGGCGTGCTCCATGTACGGCAGCACCGCCGCGCTCGCCGGAGCCGTCCGCGGGTCGAGCCCGTACGCGAGGGCGTGAGTGTCCAGCAGGGCCGCCAGCCGCTCGTCCCGCAGCTCCCACGCACCGATCTCCGCCAGGGTGGACGCCCGGCGGGTCCGCAGCAGCTTCTTGTGCGGTAGCGCCGGATACGGCTCGCGTTCCGCCAGCACCTGCCAGTTCGGCCACAGGGGCTCCTCCAGCAGCGGTCTGCGCGTGCGGTCCCAGGCCTCCCGGGCCCGCACCAGGAAGTCGCCCCAGCGCTGCCCGGTCCCGGCGCCCAGCGCCTCGTCCAGGGCCGCGACCACGCCCGCGCGCGAGGCGTTCGGCAGGGACACCTGCGTGCCGTCCGCGAACACATGCCGTGACGACGGATCGACCTGGACCAGCTCGACGCGGTCCTCCAGCGGCTCCTTGCCCGTCTTGAGGAACAGATCGCGGTACACGGCGGGCAGCGTCAGCAGCCCGGGCCCGGTGTCGAAACCGAACCCGTCCCGCTCGAACCGGCGCACCGCACCGCCGTACGTCTCCGCACGCTCGTACACCGTCACCCGGTGGCCCGCCACGGCCAGTCGGGCGGCGGCCGCCATCGCGCCCATCCCGGCGCCGATCACCGCAATCCGTCCCATGCCCGCGACTTTAGCGATCGCCACTGACAGTCACCGAACCGGAGGCGCCCCCGGCTGGGAGGCGAGCCGGCGCTCCGCCCGCCGCTCGGCCCTGCGGCGCAGGAAGCGGCGGATCCGGGAGACCAGGAAGACCAGCACCACGAGCCCGGTCAGCAGCAGGACGCCCGCGATGACGGCCGCCGCGACCGGATGGAACATCGCGAACGAGACGATCCCGGCGACGCCGAGGTCCTCGGCCAGGCTGAGGACGATGTTGCTGAACGGCTCCGGCGAGGTGTTGACCGCCATCCTGGTCCCCGCCTTGACGGTGTGGCTGGCCAGCGCCGTCGAACCGCCGATCAGCCCGGCGACCACGTCGTTGAGGGAACCGCTGTGCCCGGCGAGCAGCGCCCCGACCCAGGCGCCCGCGACCGGCCGGACCACCGTGTGCACGGAGTCCCACACCGAGTCGACGTACGGGATCTTGTCGGCGACCGCCTCGCACAGGAACAGCAGGCCCGCCGCGACGAGGACCTCGGGGCGCTGCAGGGCCGCGGGGACGTCGTCGCTCACCCCGGTGGCGCCGAACACGCCGAGCAGCAGGACCACGGCGTAGGCGTTGATGCCGCTGGCCCAGCCGCTGGTGAAGACCAAAGGGAGTACGGACACGGGGGCGATCGTAGCCAGTGGGTGACCCGGCGTCGTGGGGGTGAGCGCGCAGGGCTGAGTATCCGTACCTAGTGACTGAGATGAGTACGCGCGCGGATGGGGCCCGACCTGCGCGAACGAGAAAGTGGTGACACGGAAACGGGCGCGGCTCCGGCACCGGCGACACGGGGCGCCGGAACGGAGCGGCCCGCCATCCGCTCCTTCCGCCGACGGTCGTCGGCGGGAGCGAGGCACGGGGGAACCCGGGGGAACGACCAGAAGGGGGTCCCAACGGGGGGAACGGGGGAGAAGAGAAAACGGGGGAGCACGAGGAGGCGCCGGTTCGAGGTGGCCCGCGGGGGACGCGGCCACAGCGGACCGGCGCCTTCGTGTGCGCTCGGGGTGATGCGGGTCAGCGGCCGCTGACCCGCCCCTGCAGCAGCCGGGACAGCGCCGCGTGGACGTCGTCCAGGGAGCGTTCCGGCTGGAAGGACTGCCAGTCCAGGGCGGCCACCAGCACCATGCCGACCAGCGCCGACGCGGTCAGCGGCACATCGATCTCGTCGCTGAACTCGCCGTTGTGAACGCCTTCGCGCAGGACGTCCTCCACCACGGCGACGGCCTGCTGCCGCACCACCATCAGCGTGGACTGCCAGGCCCGGTTGGTGCGCCACAGCTCGGCCACGTACAGCTGGGTGAAGGCCGGGTAGCGGTCGATGAAGACGAGACCGGCACGGATCATCGCGTCCAGGGCGTCGACCTTGCTGCCGCCGTCCCTGGCCGTCTTCTCCGCCGCCTCCCGCAAGGAGGCGGTGAGCAGGCCCACCCCGTGCCGCAGCAGCTCCTCGAAGAGGACCGACTTGCTCGCGAAGTTGTAGTAGACGGTGCCTTTCGCGACCCCGGCCCGCTCGGCGATCTCGTCGACCGTCGTGGCGGAGAACCCCTGCTCCGCGATGAGCGTGACGGCGGCCTCGTAGAGCTTCTGCCGGGTGGCCTCGCGGCGCGTGCCGCCCCCGGACGTGGTGCTGCTTTCCATGGCCCCGATTGTCACAGGTACGCGCCCGTGCAGGGCCTTCTTCCCGATCACAGGCTCAGCTCCGGGTGCAGCCGGTCCACCGTCCACACCTGGCGGCGGCGGGCCGACACCGCGGTCAGCGCGAGGGCGCCCGCAGTGAAGCCGACGAGCACCACGCACGCGTGCCACACCGGTCCGAGGCCGCCGCCCGTGATGAGCCGCCGAAGCGCCTCCACGACGTAGCTCATCGGCAGGAAGGGGTGGATGGCGTTGAAGAAGCCCGGGCTGGTCTCCACGGGGTACGTGCCGCCGGCCGAGGTCAGCTGGAGCATCAGCAGCGCGAGGACGAGGATTCTGCCCGCGGGACCGAAGCGGGCGTTGAGCCACTGGACGATCGCCGCGAAACAGGCCGCCACGAGGAACAGGAAGCCGATCGTGCCGGCCGCCCGCAGCATCTGCAGGCCGATCGCCCAGTGCAGGACGGCCATCAGCGCGCTCACCTGCAGCACCCCGACCACGACGACCGGCAGCCAGCCGGCGAAGGCGATCCGCCACGCGGACGAACCGACGCCCAGGGCACGCCGGTTGAGCGGCGGGATCAGCATGTACGCCACCATCGCACCCACCCACAGGGACAGCGGGATGAAGTACGGGGCGAAGCCGGTGCCGTAGTTGGGCGCATGGTGCAGGTCGTGGGAGGCCAGGCGGACGGGGTCGGCCATGACGCCGGTGCGCTCGTCGCGGTCCTTCTTGTCGTAGTCGGGGATCTTCTTGGCGCCGTCGTGCAGTCCGCCGGCGAGCTTCTCGGAGCCGTCCGCCAGCCGGTACATGCCACCGCTCAGCGTCTCGGCGCCCGACTCGGCGGTGCCCAGGCCCGCGTCCAGCTTGTCCGCGCCCGTACTGGCCGTGCCGAGGCCGGTGTGCAACTTCGTCGCGCCCGCGGCGACCTGGTGGGCGCCGGCGTTGAGCTTGTTGATCTGCTTGACGGCCGTGTTGACGTCCTCGTAGAGGTGCGGGGCGCGCTCGGAGAGGGCGCGGGCCTGCTTCTGGAGGGTGCCGAGGTTGGCCCTCATCGTCTTCAGGTCGCCGTCCTGGTCGGTGACGAGGGTGTTGAGGTCGTCGGCGACCGCCGCCACGTCGTCGGCCGCCTGCCGGGCCTTCTTCAGGTCGGGACAGGCCGGGTCGGGCAGGGGGGCGCTCTGGCAGCGGGTCTTGTAGACGTCGTCCAGGGCGGCGGCGGAGGCGTGTGCCGCCTTCGCCGCGCCCGGCGCGAGTTTCACGAGGACGTCCAGGTTGTCCTTGACCGTCCCCGCCGAGTCGGCGACCAGCCGGGCCGTGTCGCCGATGGTCTTCTCGTTGTCCTTGAGGAACGGGCCGGCCTTCGCGTAGACACCGTTGACCCTGTCGGCGAGCGTCTGGGTGCCGTCGGCGACCTGCTGCGAGCCGTCCTGGAGGGCGCCCGCTCCGGAGTCGAGCTTCTTCAGGCCCTTGGCGAGCTTGCCGCTGCCGCTCTTGGCCTCCTTCAGACCGTCCGCGAGGTCCTGGGAGCCCTTCTCCGCCTTTCCGATGCCGCCGTGGAGCGTGTCGGCCCCCTTCGCGGCCGTCACGGTCTTGTCGTGGATGTCGGAGAACGAGACGAAGATCCGGTCCAGGAAGGTGCGCGACGCCTTGGCGGACGCGGCCGAGCGGACCTCGTTGAAGACCGTGCGGGAGATCTGCCCGACGATGTAGTTGTTCGCGTCGTTCGTGCGCACCTGCAGCGCGCCGGTCTCCGGGGAGTCGCCCGAACTGGAGGCGATCCGCTCGCTGAAGTCGGCGGGCATGGTCAGTGACAGGTAGTAGGTGCCGTTCTCCAGACCCCTGCGGGCCTGAGCGTCGCTCACCTCGTGCCAGTCGAAGGTGTCGCTGTCCCGCAGTCCGTCGACGATGTCGTCGCCCGCGGTGACCTTCTTCCCGCCGGCGGTCGCCCCCTTGTCGTCGTTGACGAGCGCCACGGGGATGCGGTCCAGGCGTCCGTAGGGGTCCCAGAACGACCACAGGTACAGGGCGCCGTACAGCAGCGGCAGCACCAGGAGCGCCACCAGCGCGGCCCTCGGCAGCCGGCCGCGGCGGAAGCGCCTCAGTTCGAGGGCGGCGAGCCTAGGCGAGCGCATCGGCCTTCTCCTTCCCCTGTGTGCTCACGACGAGGGCGTCCTGCGGGGCCTGGCTGGACACCGCCACGACGGTGGTCCCGGCCTCGGCGATCGACCTCAACTGCGCCCAGACCTCGGCCCGCTCCGCGTCCGAGAGCTTGAGGTCGGTGTCGTCGACGCCGAGCAGCCGGGGATTGCCGAGCAGGGCGAGCGCCAGGGACAGCCGCAGCTCCTGAAGCCGTTCCAGATCGCGTACGGCGGTCCGGGAGCCCTTGGGCAGCGACTCACGGTCGAGCCCGGCGGCGGCCAGGGCGTCGTCGATCCGCAGCTTCGCCTCGGCCGTCCGCTCGCGCCGGGGCCGCAGCAGACCGCGCAGCGAGTCGCCGAAACGCCGTTGCAGCAATGCCCGTTCGCGCAGGTGCTCGCCGACGGTCAGGGCCGGTTCGAGGTCGGTGACACCGGCCACGTTCGCCAGGCCGCTGACCCGGCGTACGGCCGCCATCTGTTTGGGCAGCCGCCACTGGCCGACCTCGGCCGCTCCCTCGGTGGGTTTCATCCGGCCCGTGAGGGTCAGCAGCAGACATGTACGGCCTGACCCCGACGGTCCCTCGATCGCGATCAGCGAGCCGGGCGCGGCGTCGAACGTGACGTCGCCGAAGACCCGGCCGCGAGGGCCCCTGAGTCCGAGGCCGCGGGCCGTGACACCGGTACCGGGCACGTTCCCCCCATCCCCTGGTTCCTAGTGGTTTTGAACTGACTGGTCAGTGCAAAAACTACTCCGAACTTTCGATCGAAGCAAAAGGCCTGGTCAGAACGGATTGTCAGTGGCATACCGCACGATGGGCACATACGGCATCCGTGCCGTTACCCAGATGACAGGAGGTTCGTCATGGCCAGCTATCACGCAGCAGCCGCGCGTCGGCGCCGCGCCACCGGCCCTGCCCCCTCACTGACCGGTCCGGCGAGCGACGTCCATCCGGTGCTGCGCCGCGCCGCCGCCCCGCCGGCCGCCCTCGACCTGCTCGCCCAGGCCCGTGCCGGGCTCGACGAGGCGGCCGTGCTGGAGACTCCGAACGAGCGCTACGCCACCGCCCACCTCGCCGCCCTGCGCACGGCCGCGGCGGTGCTCGCGGCGCGGGGCCGCCCGGAGAGCACCGCGCGACGCCGTGCACGCATCCGGAGCGCTTGGGAAGTGCTCCCCGAGATCGCGCCCGAACTCACCGAGTGGAGCGCGCTGTTCGCCTCCGGGGCCCGGCGCCGCGCCCGGGCCGAGGCCGGTATCCAGGGCGCGGCGAGCCGCCGGGACGCCGACGACCTGATACGCGACGTGGCGATGTTCCTGCGCCTCGTCGAGCGCATGCTCGTGCTCCAGCCGGTCCTGCCCCAGCCCCGCCAGGACCCCGACCACCCGGAACCGGCCCCGGAGAACGACCGCGACTTCCCGGACGCGGGATGAGCGGGGGTGTGGGGCGAGCGGAGTCGCGAACGGGGGTGTGAGGGCGGGCGGACTGCGGGTCCGTTCCGGTCCGGGCAACGGCACGGCGGCCGGCGTGGGCGTCTCGGGGGCCGGGGGACGGCCGGGAGTCCAGCGGGCGAGACGTTGTGCGGGGCGGGGTGCCGAGGTGGCCTGGCGGGACGGTCGAGGCAATAGGGTGGAGGGCGCCTGAAGCCTTCCCTCCGTACGCCGGGCCGGGAGGCAGCCCGTTCGCTCCGCCGTGCAACAGGCGGTGCCGCGCCGAGGAGTCAACTGCCGTGTCGGACCCGCTGCGACCCCGCGCCTCCCTCCGTACCGCCGTGGTCTGGGAGGTGCTCCAGGACGCCCTCGACCGCCGTGTCAAGGCCACGGGACGGCAGGCGCTGGACGTCCTCGACACCGGAGGCGGCAGCGGCAACTTCGCGGTGCCCCTCGCCCGCCTCGGCCACCACGTCACCGTCGTCGACCCCAGCCCCAACGCCCTGTTCGCACTCGAACGCCGGACCGCCGAGGCGGGCGTCGCCGACCGCGTCCGGGGCGTCCAGGGCGACGCCCACGGCCTCTTCGACGTGGTCGAGCGCGGCGGGTACGACGTCGTGCTGTGCCACGGAGTCCTGGAGTACGTCGACGACCCGGCCGAGGGCCTGCGCAACGCCGTGGCCGCCCTGCGCACCGAGGGCGTCCTCAGCCTGCTCGCCGCCGGTCTCGGCGGCGCCGTGCTCGCCCGGGCGCTCGCCGGGCACTTCAAGGAGGCCCGCCAGGCGCTCGACGACCCGAACGGCCGCTGGGGCGCCGGGGACCCCGTGCCGCGCCGCTTCACCGCCGAGCAGCTCACCGCGCTCGTCGAGGGCGCGGGCCTGCGGATCGGTGCCGTGCACGGCGTGCGGGTCTTCGCCGACCTGGTCCCGGGCGTGCTCGTGGACACCGAGCCCGGCGCGATGGAGGCGCTGCTGAAGCTGGAGGAGGCGGCCGCCGAGCTCCCCGCCTTCCACTCGGTGGCCACCCAGCTTCATGTGCTCGGGGAGACCCCGGAGGCCACCGAGGCCTGAGTGACCCCTGTGCCGCGCCGCTGATCAGCGGCGCGAGTGCGCATGGAGTACGCCACAGGCCCCCCGAACGGGGGCTTGGCGCCGTATGATCGAAGGAGATCACCCGGCATGACGGGTCGGCCGCTGGGGAATGGAAGATTCAGCGAGCCGGGACGTCGATGGCGGAATCCGGTTGGCCAATTGGCGCAGAGGGGCGGGTTTCACGGGGGCGATTCCCTGCCTATCCTGAAGGGACCCCCCGGGTCGCCCCGGCGACTGCACGATGAGGAGGACTCCGTGCCGCTCTCTGAGCACGAGCAGCGCATGCTCGAGCAGATGGAGCGAGCGCTGTACGCCGAAGATCCCAAGTTCGCGTCGGCGCTCGAGGGAAGCGGGCTGCGTACGTACACCCGGCGGCGGGTCTACCAGGCGGTCGCGGGCTTCCTCGTGGGTATCGCGCTCCTCATGGCTGGAATGGTCGCCAAGCAGGTCTGGCTGAGCGTGGTGGGCTTCCTCGTCATGCTGGGCTGCGCGGTCCTCGCCGTGACCGGCTGGCGCAAGGCGCCCAAGCCGGGCGAACAGCCCGCCGGCGCCCCACAGGCACGCCGTCAGGCCCGGCAGAAGCGCTCGATGATGGACCGGATCGAACAGCGCTGGCAGCGCCGCCGCGACGAGCAGGGCCAGTAGCGCTCCCGACGACTCCGAGGGGTGACCACCACTGGTGGTCACCCCTCAGGCATGCCCGCGCGGGGGGCTCAACCCCGGGCGCCGACTCCGCTGAGCGGCTGAGCGACCGGCCGGCTCCAGTGAGTGCCGGCTGCAGTGAGTGGTTGATGCGGCTGAACCGGCAGTGCGGCTGAACCGGCAGTGCGGCTGACCGGCAGGCCCTTGAGCGGCGTCTCCGGAGGGCCGGGGAGCAGCAGTCGGCCCCGGCTCGGACGTTCCGAGCCGGGGCCGATCACGGTGTGCGCGGCGGGCGGGAGGTCAGCCGCTCTGCCGGCCCGGCCGGCCCGACGGGCGGCGGATCAGCGTGGCCCAGCGGTCGGCCATGCGGGCCTTGACGGCCGTCCAGCGGTCCGAAAGGTCCCACAGGGCGCGGACGGCCGAACGCGGGGCGATCACCGCACGGACCCGGGTGGTCCGGTTCGCCCGGGAGCGCAGGGCCGACCGCAGCGCGCGGACGTCGTCCGCCAGCCCCGGTACCGCCTGCGGCCGGGGCGCGTACAGCACCTGCTCCACGGCTCCCGCCACCCGGTGGACCCGCTCGGCCGTCGCCGGATCCAGCACCCCGAGCCGCACGATCCGCGCGGCGGCCTTCCTCGGGGTCAGCGCGTCGTCCGGCACGATGCCGTAGTCCCAGGCCGTGTCCGTCAGCTCACGCCAGACGGCCAGCACATGCCCGCTCGCCACCTGCGCGGCGTGACGGGCGTCCGCCTCGACCTCCAGCGCCGCCGCTCCGGCCGGGTCCCCGCCGCCGGAGGACGCGTGCTGGGCCGAGGCCAGCCGTGCCGAGCGCCGTCGCAGCCGCCAGAGCATGGGCAGCAGCGGTACGGCGAACACGAGGAGGGCGAGGACCCCCCAGCCGGCGTACCAGTACCAGGGGTGCCCCTCGATGCCCGGCTTGGCGGTGTCCAGCGGAGCCGCGACGCCGCAGTCCTGGAGCTTCTTCTCCTGCACCGAGCAGCTGGCGTTCGACGACGGCGCCGCCGACGCGGACGATCTCGCCGACTGCGAGGGCTGCACGACGTCGGGCAGGCTGTTGCCCGGCGTGTCCGACTGCGTGTACGGGGGAGTGACACCCCGGCTCGGGGTCGGCTCGAAGCGCGTCCAGCCCACGCCCTCGAAGTACAGCTCGGGCCAGGCGTGGGCGTCCTTCAGACCGACCGACACCGACTGGTCCGACTGCGGGGAACCGGGGGCGAAGCCCACCGCGACCCGCGCGGGTATGCCGAGGATGCGGGCCATCGTCGCCATCGCGAAGGAGAAGTGGACGCAGAAGCCCTCCTTGTCCTTCAGGAACTTGGCGATCGCGTCGGGACCGGTGCCGACCTGCACCTGCGTGCTGTACTGGAACCCGCCGTCGACGGTGAACCAGTCCTGGAGCTTGACGGCCTGCTCGTAGTGGTTGGTCGTGCCGGCGGTGACCTGCCGGGCGGTCCTCGCCACCACCGAGGGCACCGAGTTCGGCACCTTGGTGTAGTCACGCCTGATCGCCGCGGGCGCCTCCGGGGCGTTCGCGAGCTGCTCCGCCGTCGGCTGCACGTCCAGGCTCTTGACCAGGTACGTCTTGCCGCGCGTGGACTCCCCGTGGTCGCCGACCAGGGTCATGCCCACCGGTTCGTAGCGCCAGTTGCCGTCGATGTCCACGCCGCTGGGCGGGTAGGGCATCGGCAGCCAGTCCTGCGCGTACCAGTCGGCGGCCGAGATCCGGGTGTCGATCTCCGTGCGCTTGACGTCCGGCGCGAGGCCGGTCGGGGTCGGGAACTTGCCCGGCACGGAGGTGATGTGCCGCTTGGAGGGCTTCCAGGTGCTGCCGTCGAAGTCGTCCAGGGACACGATCCGCAGATACATGTCCGAGAGGTCGTTGCTGCTGGTCCTCAGGGACAGGACCTGGCGGTCCTCGTCCACGTTCAGGCTGTCGCGCAGCGAGACCAGCGGGTTGACCGCGGAGATCGTGCCCCCGCCGCCGTTGCCCACGCCCACACCGGTCCCCGCGCCGTCCAGCAGCCCGCCGCTCATCGAGGGCAGCGCGACCGGCACCACCAGCGCGATGCCCAGCGCGAGCACGCCGATGCGGCGCCCGGTACGGACCGGCGCGACCGCGCCCAGCTCCCCGCCCGGAGTCCGTGGCGCTCCGCCGAACACGCGCCCCCACTGGGAGAGCCGGTCCCGGCCCTCGGCCAGCAGCAGCATCAGATAGCCGGCCGCCGCGACCAGGAACCGTGCCCATTCCGCATGCCCCTCGTACAGCCCCGCGGCCACCGAGTACAGCGCCAGCAGCGGCAGTCCGGCCGGGGCCGCGCTGCGGTAGGTCACCGCGAGGGTGTCCACCGCGAGTCCGACGATCATGACCCCGCCCAGCAGCATCAGCCGGATGCCGTCCGACTCCAGCGGCGCCGGTATCGCGTACCGCGCGATGTCGTCGCCCCCCTGCCGCAGCAGGTCGGAGAAGTGCCGGAAGGCCTCGGGGCCGGGCACGATCCCGAGGAAGGCCTGCTGCCGCGCGAAGACCAGGGTCAGCATCAGCAGCGTGACCAGGGCCTGGGCCGCCACCGTCAGCGGCCGGGCCAGCGGCACCCGGCGGGTCGCCGCGCCCACGCCCGACTGGACGCCCAGCATGACGGCCGCCTGCAGGATCCAGGTGGCCGGCGAGACCAGTGGCTGCAGGGCGAAGGAGGCCAGCAGGGTGGCCGCCCAGGCGCACAGCGCCAGCCGTGTCCGCCCGCTCATGAACCCGCCCCCTCACCGCTCGGGCCGCCCGCCGCGGCCAGGCCCGTGCGCTCACGGTCCGCCTGCCGCCACAGCTCGCCCAGCGAGACGCCCCGCGGCACGCTCAGGGCGGTCCAGCCCGCCTCCCGCAGCATCCGCAGCCGCTCCGCACGCCGGTCCAACGGCCCCGGCACATCGCTCGGTTCCCGCACCCACGCCTCGCTGTCCAGCAGGAAGGCGAGCGCGCCCCCGCTGCGCTGGCGCATCTTGGCGGCGATCGCCGTCTGCTCCTGGTCGAGGTCGCCGAAGAAGGCCACCAGCAGCCCCTCGTTCCCGCCCCGCAGCACGTCGTACGCGCGGGACAGGCCCGCGCCGTCGGAGTGGTCGACCACCGCGAGGGTGTCCATCATCAGCCCCGCCGAGTCGGCCGTCTCCTGGCTCGCGCCGGCGAACCCCTCGGCGCCCTCGCCCGGCACCGAGTTGCCGGTGTCCGTCAGCAGCCGCACCGAGAAGCCCCGTTCGAGCATGTGCACCAGGACGGACGCGGCGCCCGAGACCGCCCACTCGAAGGCCGAGTCGGGGCCCGCGCCCGCGAAGGCGATGCCCCGGGTGTCCAGCAGTACCGTGCACCGGGCGCGCTGGGGCTGCTCCTCGCGGCGCACCATCAGCTCGCCGTAGCGGGCGGTGGAGCGCCAGTGGACGCGGCGCAGGTCGTCGCCATAGCGGTAGCCGCGCGGGATGACGTCGTCCTCGCCGGCCAGGGCGAGCGAGCGCTGCCGCCCCTCGCCGTAGCCCTTGGCCTCGCCGCTCAGGCGTACCGGCGGCAGCGGCTCCACGCGCGGGATCACCGTCAGGGTGTCGTACGAGGAGAAGGAGCGGGTCAGCTCGCACATGCCGAACGGGTCGGTCAGGCGCAGCTGGAGCGGGCCCAGCGGATAGCGGCCGCGCAGGTCGGAGCGGACGCGGTAGGAGACCTCACGGCGTCCGCCCGGCTCGACCCGGTCCAGCACGAAGCGGGGCCGGGGCCCGAGGACGTAGGGCACCCGGTCCTGGAGCATCAGCAGGCCCGTGGGCAGCCGGGAGACGTTGTCCATCCGCAGATGGACACGGGCCTCGCTGCTGGCGGGCACGCGCGCGGGGGAGAGCCGGCGGCTGCCGGCCACCCGGTAGCGCGTGCGGTACAGGAACGCGGCGCAGACGAGGGGGAGCGCGGCGAGCAGCAGGCCGACCCGCAGCAGATCGCTCTGGCCGAGCACATAGGCACAGATGGCGGCGGCGATGCCCGCCGCGAGGAAGGACCGGCCGCGGGTGGTCAGGCCCGCCAGGGCGGTACGGAGGCCGCCCTTCTCGCCCCGGTCGGCCTCCGTGTGCCCGGTCCCTCCGAAGGTCATCACAGCCTCCGCGGCGGTTGCTGGCCGTACGCCGGCGTGCCGTGGCCGAGGCCGCCGAAGCCACTGGGCTGCGTGGGCGCCGCGGGCACCGGCGTGCGCTGCAGGATCTCCTGGACGACCTGCTCGGCGGTGCGGCGGTTGAGCTGGGCCTGCGCGGTGGGCAGCAGACGGTGGGCGAGGACGGCGACGGCGAGCGCCTGCACGTCGTCCGGCAGGGCGTACTCCCGGCCGCTGAGCGCCGCGGACGCCTTCGCGGCGCGCAGCAGGTGCAGCGTCGCGCGCGGGGAGGCCCCGAGTCTGAGGTCGGGGTGGGTGCGGGTGGCGGCGACCAGGTCCACCGCGTACCGCCGGACCGTTTCGGCGACATGGACTCCGCGCACGGCCTCGATCAGCTTCACGATGTCGTGCGCGTGCGCCACCGGCTGCAGGTCCTCCAGCGGGGAGACGCCGCCGTGCACGTCGAGCATCTGCAGCTCGGCCTCCACGCTGGGGTAACCCACCGAGACCCGGGCCATGAAACGGTCGCGCTGCGCCTCGGGCAGCGGGTAGGTGCCCTCCATCTCCACCGGGTTCTGCGTGGCCACCACCATGAAGGGGCTCGGCAGCTCATAGGTCTGCCCGTCGATGGTGACCTGGCGCTCCTCCATCGACTCCAGCAGCGCCGACTGGGTCTTGGGCGAGGCGCGGTTGATCTCGTCGCCGATCACGATCTGCGCGAAGATCGCGCCCGGCTTGAACTCGAAGTCCCGGCGCTGCTGGTCCCAGATGGACACACCCGTGATGTCCGAGGGCAGCAGGTCGGGCGTGAACTGGATACGCCGCACGGAACAGTCGATGGACCGCGCCAGTGCCTTGGCGAGCATGGTCTTTCCCACGCCGGGCACGTCCTCGATCAGAAGATGTCCCTCGGCGAGAAGTACGGTCAGCGAAAGCCGTACGACCTCGGGCTTGCCCTCGATCACTCCCTCCACCGAACTGCGGACCCGCTCCACAGTGGCAGTCAGATCTGTAAGGCTCGCTCGATCGTCATAGGTCGTCACCCGGCCCTCCTCGGCCCGTTCTTTCTCCGGGCCGTCGCTCTGCGATGCGGACCGGCCCACCCCTGGAACACGGACACCACGCGTGAAAAGTTCCGCGTGACGCCACAACCGCATTCTTGCTGCCGTTACCGTTTCGTGTCACTCGACTGTGGACAAGTGGCCGCGATATGTCGGGTTTTACGGTGCTTGGGGTTCAAGCATGCGCGTGTTCCGAGGAAAACGAGAGGAAAAAGAGTGGGCCGGCGACGCCTCCGTGACCGGTTACGCCGGGTCGATCTCGCGCAGCAGGCCCGTCCGCACGTCGAAGACGAAGCCGCGCACGTCGTCGGTGTGCAGCAGGAACGGCGAGGTGCGCACCCGCTGCATGGACTGGCGCACGTCCTGGTCCACGTCGCGGAAGGCCTCCACCGCCCACGCCGGGCGCTGGCCGACCTCCATCTCCAGCTCGGTGCGGAAGTCCTCGGTGATCGCCTCCAGACCGCAGCCGGTGTGGTGGATGAGAACGATGCTGCGGGTGCCGAGCTTGCGCTGGCTGATGGTGAGCGAGCGGATCACGTCGTCGGTGACCACGCCGCCCGCGTTGCGGATGGTGTGGCAGTCGCCGAGCTGCAGGCCGAGCGCCTTGTGCAGGTCGATACGGGCGTCCATGCAGGCCACCACCGCGACGTGCAGCACGGGGCGGGCGTCCATCCCGGGGTCGGTGAACTCGGCGGCGTACTGCTCGTTCGCCTCGACGAGGCGGTCGGTGACCGTGCCGCCGCTTATGGCGCCTTCGGACTCGGTGGTTACGGATGCAGAAGTCGTCATGGTCACAACGGTACTGGTCACGGACGTTCCGGTCTCGGTGTGAGAGCGGGAAAAGAGCGTCATCACGTCCCTCTTGTGAGGTAACCCACACAGGTGGCGGGGGCTGGGCCGTCAGGGTGGTTTTCCCTGGTTTGCCGCTTGGCACGCATGCCGGGCCGCCACGCGCAGGCCGGTTGATTGACCGCGAGACACCGTGGACTAAAGTGACGCGAAGCGGGAGGCGAGGCCCTCCCTGCTGGACGAACTTACCGGAGGCCCCCACGAGGACGGCCTCCCCACGTGCGCGGGGACCCGGCGGTGCGTACGGCCCGCGCCGGACCTGAGAGGGCCCCTTGAGCAACAGTCGACATGTCCCGGTGATGCTCCAGCGGTGCCTGGACCTGTTGGCCCCCGCCCTTCAGCGGCCCCAGGCGGTCGTCGTCGACTGCACCCTCGGGCTCGGCGGGCACAGCGAGGCCCTGCTCGAGCGCTTCCCCGAGGCCCGGCTGATCGCCCTCGACCGCGACAAGGAGGCGCTGCGCCTGTCCGGCGAGCGGCTCGCCCCGTTCGGCGAGCGGGCCACCCTGGTGCACGCCGTCTACGACGAGCTGCCCGACGTACTGGAACGGCTCGGCATCGCGCGTGTGCAGGGCGTGCTGTTCGACCTCGGCGTCTCCTCCATGCAGCTCGACGAGGCCGACCGCGGCTTCGCCTACGCCCAGGACGCCCCGCTCGACATGCGCATGGACCAGACGACCGGCATCAGCGCCGCCGAGGTCCTCAACACCTACCCGGCCGGCGAACTGGTCCGCATCCTGCGCGCGTACGGCGAGGAGAAGCAGGCCAAGCGGATTGTCGCCGCCATCGTGCGCGAGCGCGACAAGAAGCCGTTCGACAACAGCGCCCGTCTGGTGGAACTGATCCGGGACGCGCTTCCGCAGGCCGCCAAGCGCACCGGCGGCAACCCGGCCAAGCGCACCTTCCAGGCGCTGCGCATCGAGGTCAACGGTGAGCTGTCCGTGCTGGAGCGGGCGATCCCGGCCGCGGTCAAGGCGCTCGACGTCGGCGGACGCATCGCCGTGCTGTCGTACCACTCGCTCGAGGACCGCCTGGTCAAGCAGGTCTTCGCGGCCGGTGCCGCCACCACCGCGCCGCCCGGCCTGCCCGTCGTCCCCGAGCGGTACCAGCCCCGGCTCAAGCTGCTCACGCGTGGTGCCGAACTTCCCACCGAGGAAGAGGTCGCCGAGAACCGGCGGGCGGCGCCGGCGCGACTGCGCGGGGCCGAGCGCGTCAGGGAGGACATCGAGTGAGGGGCGTGAGCGGGTTGGAGATCCGAACTCACCAGGTGGGCTGGGGGCGGTGTGAGTAGGAAACCCGAACTGAGGGGGCGGGCCGCCCGTCTCGCCCGGCTCTTCCCCGGGGCGCCGAGCCGCGGACAGGCGGCCCGTACCCCCTTCGTCCTGCTCGTCGTGCTCCTCCTGGGCGGCGGCCTGATCGGGCTCCTGGTGCTGAACTCCGCACTCAGCGAGGGCTCGTTCAAGCTCGACGACCTACAGAAGAACACCAAGAACCTCACCGACGAGGAACAGGCGCTCCAGCGGGACATCGACGCCTACTCCGCCCCCGAGGCCCTCCAGCGCCGCGCCCGCGAGCTCGGCATGGTCCCCGGCGGTGACCCCGCCTTCCTGAACCCGAACGGCACCGTGAAGGGCGTCCCCTCGGCCGCCGCCGAGCAGTCCTCCGCCCAACTGCCGCTCGCCCTCCCACCGGAGACCATCGGCTCCACCCCGGCCCCCGTCCCCAACCCGACCGCACCCCCCACGACCGACGGGACCCCCACGGCCGGCCAGACCCCGGCAGTCAGCGCCCCCGCCCCGACGACGACCCCCGGCAGGTGACGGAAGTGTCCGACAGGGAACCGCCGCGGCGACGTGTGCCCGGCCCCGCGCGCCCCGCCGGTCAGCGGCGTCCCGGCCCCGGCACCAACCCGGCCGCGCCCCCCACGGCCGACGGGACCCCCACGGCCCACGCGACCCCCATGGCCGTCGCGACCCCGGCGGCCGACGGAACTCCCACGGCCGATCAGACCCCGGCAGTCAGTACCCCCGCCCCGACGACGACCCCCGGCAGGTGACGGAAGTGTCCGACAGGGAACCGCCGCGGCGTCGCGTGCCCGGACCCGCGCGCCCCGCCCGCCCCGCCGCCGGTCAGCGGCGGCCCGGGCCCGGCGCCCGTCCGGTGGCCCGCCGGCCCGCGGCGCCGAACCTCCTCAAGCTCAGCAACCCCCGCCCCCGGCTGCGCATGGTCGCGCTGGCGCTGACCCTGGTGCTGATCGCGTTCGTCGTGCGGCTGCTGCAGGTCCAGGCCGTCGACGCGAGCACGTATGCCGCCAAGGCCGAGCAGAACCGGTACGTCGTGCACACCCTGGCCGCCGAGCGCGGCGGGATCACCGACCGGAACGGCGTGACCCTGGCGACCAGCGTGGACGCCTACGACCTCACGGCCGACCCGACGATGTTCACCCGCGCCCAGCTGAAGATCGACGACGGCCCGGAGCAGGCGGCCGCGCTGCTCGCGCCGATCCTCGGCCAGGACCAGGCCACCCTCGTCAAGAAGCTGCGGCCGGCCAACAAGAAGCTGCGCTACGTCCTGCTCGCGCGCCGTCAGACCCCGCAGGTCTGGACGCAGATCAAGGACCTGAGGAACGCGCTCACCCAGAAGGCGGCGACCGACCCGCGCACCGCCAACGTCCTGGCCGGCGTCTTCGCCGACCCCAGCAGCAAGCGCGTCTACCCCAACGGCGACCTCGCCGCCGGGATACTGGGCTGGGTCAACGACACCGGCCAGGGCGGCGGAGGCGTCGAGCAGGAGCTGAACAAGCAACTGGCCGGCAAGGCCGGCAAGATCCGTTACGCCCAGTCCGGCGGCCGGCTGATCCCCACCGCGGGCTCCACCGAGACGCCCGCGGTGCCCGGCAGCGACGTCGAGCTCACCATCGACCGGGACATCCAGTGGGCCGCCCAGAACGCGATCAGCGAGCAGGTCAAGAAGTCCGGGGCGGATCGCGGGTACGTGATAGTGCAGGACACCCGGACCGGGGAGATCCTCGCCATGGCCAACTCACCCGGCTTCGACCCCAACGACCTGTCCAAGGCGGACCCGAACGCCCTGCACAACTGGGCCGTCGAGGACGCCTACGAGCCCGGCTCCACCGCCAAGATCATGTCGATGGCCGCCGTACTGCAGGAGAACGTGGCCACCCCGCTGACGCATGTCGTGGTGCCCAACCGGCTGCACCGCGGCGACCGGCTCTTCAAGGACGACATCGACCACGCCACCTGGGACCTCACCCTCAACGGCGTGCTCGCCAAGTCCAGCAACATCGGCACCATCCTGGCCACCGGCCAGCTCGGCAGAACGCAGGCACAGGCCAACAAGGTCCTCTACTCCTACCTGCGCAAGTTCGGCATCGGCAGCTACAGCGGACTCGACTTCCCGGGCGAGACCAGGGGCATCCTCGCGCCGCCCGACAAGTGGTCGACCTCGCAGCAGTACACGATTCCTTTCGGCCAGGGCGTCTCCCTCAACGCCATGCAGGCGGCGTCCGTCTACTCGACGATCGCCAACGGCGGCGTCCGTGTCGAGCCCACCCTCGTCCGCGGCGCCAAGGGGGCCGACGGACGCTTCACGTCGGCCGCCAAGCCCCAGAAGACCAGGGTCGTCAGCGCGAAGACGGCGAAGACGCTCGCCCAGATGCTGGAGTCGGTCGTGGACGACCAGGAGGGCACCGGCACCAGGGCGCGCATCCCCGGCTACCGGGTCGCGGGCAAGACGGGTACGGCCAACCGCGTGGATCCGGCCACCGGCAAGTACCGCGGATACACGTCCTCGTTCGCCGGTTTCGCCCCGGCGGACAACCCGCGCGTGACCGTCTACTGCGCCATCCAGAACGCGACGAAGGGCAGTTACTTCGGCGGTCAGATCTGCGGACCCATCTTCAAGGAGGTGATGGAGTTCGCACTGAAGACCCTCCAGGTCCCGCCCACCGGTGCGAAGCCCGCGGCCCTGCCCGTCACCTTCACACCCTGATCAGCGCAACCAGTCAGGAACGCTCCGTGACCATGATCACTCCCGACTCCGGCAAGCCGGACGCCCCCCGCCCCTCGCTTCGCTCCCGGGCGGGTGCGCCCGGTACGCTCACCGCCGTGCCACACGCTGATCAGTCCCAAACCACCCAGAAGGGCGTTTCCGTGACATATCCGGGGCCGCCACGACCGGTTCAGGTCTCCGCCACACCCCTCGCGGAGCTCGCCGATCAGCTGGGTGCCGCAAGGCCCGAGAGCGCCGCAGAGGTCACGGGCATCACCCATGACTCACGCGCGGTCCGCCCCGGGGACCTGTACGCCGCCCTCCCGGGCGCCCGTCTGCACGGCGCGGACTTCGCCAACCAGGCCGCCGGCCTCGGCGCGGTCGCGGTGCTGACGGACCCGACCGGCGCCGAGCGCGCGGCGGCCACCGGCCTGCCGGTCCTGGTCGTCGACGACCCGCGCGGGCGGATGGGCGAACTGGCGGCCACCATCTACGGCCACCCGGGCCGCGACCTGCTGCAGATCGGCATCACCGGCACCTCCGGCAAGACCACCACCGCCTACCTCGTCGAGGGCGGTCTGAAGACCAAGAACAACACCGGCCTGATCGGCACGGTCGAGACGCGCATCGGCGACGAACGCATCAAGTCCGAGCGCACCACCCCCGAAGCCACCGATCTGCAGGCCCTGTTCGCGGTGATGCGCGAGCGCGGGGTCGAGGCGGTCGCCATGGAGGTCTCCAGCCACGCCCTGGTCCTCGGCCGGGTCGACGGCTGCGTCTTCGACATCGGCGTCTTCACCAACCTCAGCCCGGAGCACATGGAGTTCCACTCCGGCATGGAGGACTACTTCCAGGCGAAGGCGCAGCTGTTCACACCGCGGCGCAGCAGACTCGGCGTGGTCAACGTCGACGACGAGTACGGCCGCCGGCTCGCGGTGGAGGCGACCGTCCCGGTCGTGACCTACTCCGCCGAGGGCCACCCGGACGCCGACTGGCGGGCCGAGGACGTCGTGATCGGCCGGCTCGACTCCACGTTCACCGTGATCGGCCCCCAGGGCGAGCGCATCGAAGCCAAGGCGCCGCTCCCGGGCCCCTTCAACGTGGCCAACACCCTCGCCGCGATCGTCGCCCTCGCCGCCGCGGGCCTGGACCCGCAGGCCGCCGCCGACGGCGTCGCCGCGGTGCCGGGCGTGCCCGGGCGGCTGGAGCGCGTGGACGCCGGACAGCCCTACCTCGCGGTCGTGGACTACGCCCACAAGACCGACGCCGTCGAGTCGGTGCTGCGCGCCCTGCGCAAGGTCACCGAGGGCAGGCTGCACGTCGTGCTCGGCTGCGGAGGCGACCGGGACAGGACCAAGCGCGGCCCGATGGGCGCCGCCGCGGCCCGCCTCGCCGACACCGCCGTACTGACCTCCGACAACCCCCGCTCCGAGGACCCCCTCGCCATCCTTGCAACCATGCTCGAGGGCGCGGCGTCCGTACCAGCACACGAACGCGGCGAGGTCCAGGTCTTCGAGGACCGGGCGGCCGCGATCGCAGCGGCCGTCGCCCGGGCACGGCCCGGAGACACCGTGCTCGTCGCGGGCAAGGGCCACGAGCAGGGCCAGGACATCGCCGGGGTGGTCCGTCCCTTCGACGACCGCCAGGTGCTTCGAGAAGCCATCCAGCAGACCCAGGGATGAACTTGTGATCGCCCTCTCTCTCGCCGAGATCGCCTCAGTCGTCGGCGGGCAGACGCACGACATACCGGATCCGTCCGTCCAGGTCACCGCTCCGGTCGTCCGGGACTCGCGGGAGGTGCAGCCGGGCGGGCTCTTCGTCGCCTTCGTCGGCGAGCACGTCGACGGCCACGACTTCGCCCAGCAGGTCGTGGCGGCGGGCGCGGTGGCCGTCCTGGGCTCGCGGCCCGTCGGCGTGCCCGCGATCGTCGTGGACGACGTCCAGACCGCGCTCGGCGCCCTCGCCCGTCATGTCGTACGCCGCCTCGGCGCGACCCTCGTGGCGCTCACCGGCTCCGCGGGCAAGACCAGCACCAAGGACCTCATCGCCCAGGTGCTGCGGCGCAAGGCGCCGACGGTGTTCACGCCCGGCTCGCTCAACAACGAGATCGGGCTGCCGCTCACGGCCCTGTCCGCCACCGAGGACACCAGGTTCCTCGTGCTGGAGATGGGCGCCCGCGGCATCGGCCACATCCGCTACCTCACCGAGCTGACCCCGCCCAGGATCGGGCTGGTGCTCAACGTCGGCTCCGCCCACATCGGCGAGTTCGGCGGCCGCGAGCAGATCGCGCAGGCCAAGGGCGAACTCGTGGAGGCCCTTCCGTCGGCACAGGACGGCGGCGCCGCGATCCTCAACGCGGACGACCCGCTCGTACGGGCCATGGCGTCCCGTACGAAGGCGAAGGTGGTCCTCTTCGGCGAGGCCGACGAAGCGGACGTACGCGCCGAGAACGTGCGACTCACGGACACCGGACAGCCCGCCTTCCGGCTCCACACACCCTCCGGTGCAAGCGATGTGACCATGCGCCTGTACGGTGAGCACCACGTGTCGAACGCGCTCGCCGCGGCCGCCGTCGCCCATGAGCTGGGCATGTCCGCGGAAGAGATCGCCACCGCGCTCTCCGAGGCGGACTCCCTCTCCCGCTGGCGCATGGAGGTCACCGAGCGACCGGACGGCGTGACCATCGTCAACGACGCCTACAACGCGAACCCCGAGTCCATGCGAGCCGCCCTGCGCGCGCTCGCGGCGATGGGCCGGGGGCGGCGAACCTGGGCGGTGCTCGGCAAGATGGCCGAGCTCGGGGACGAGGCGCTCGCCGAGCACGACGCGGTCGGACGGCTCGCCGTCCGGCTCAACGTCAGCAAGCTCGTCGCGGTCGGGGGCAGGGAAGCGTCCTGGCTGCAACTGGGCGCATATAACGAGGGTTCGTGGGGTGAGGAGTCGGTGCACGTGTCCGACGCACAGGCGGCGGTCGACCTGTTGCGCAGCGAGTTGCGCCCGGGGGACGTCGTGCTCGTGAAGGCGTCCCGTTCGGTCGGCCTCGAGAGCGTCGCCCAGGCGCTGCTCGCGACCGGTGCCGAGGGTGAGGTCGCTGCCCGATGATGAAGCAGATCCTGTTCTCGGGAGTCATCGGTCTGTTCCTGACCCTGGTCGGCACCCCGCTGCTGATCAAGCTCCTGGCCCGCAAGGGCTACGGGCAGTACATCCGGGACGACGGCCCCCGTGAGCACGCCAGCAAGCGCGGTACGCCGACGATGGGCGGCATCGCCTTCATCCTGGCCACGGTCGCCGCCTACTTCCTGTCCAAGGTGATCACCGGCTACGCGCCCACCTACTCGGGCCTGCTGGTGCTCGGCCTGATGGTCGGCATGGGCCTGGTCGGCTTCCTCGACGACTACATCAAGATCGTCAAGCGTCGTTCGCTGGGCCTGCGGGCCAAGGCGAAGATGGCCGGCCAGCTGATCGTCGGCATCTCCTTCGCGGTACTCGCCCTGCAGTTCCAGGACGCCCGCGGCAACTCCCCGGCCTCCACCAAGCTGTCGTTCATCACCGACTTCGGCTGGTCGATCGGCCCGGTGCTGTTCGTGGTCTGGGCCCTGTTCATGATCCTCGCGATGTCGAACGGCGTGAACCTGACGGACGGTCTGGACGGCCTCGCCACCGGCGCCTCCGTCCTGGTCTTCGGCGCCTACACGTTCATCGGCGTCTGGCAGTTCCAGGAGTCCTGCGCCAACGCGCAGACCCTGACCAACCCGGGCGCCTGCTACGAGGTGCGCGACCCGCTCGACCTCGCGGTCATCGCCTCCGCGCTGATGGGCGCCTGCCTCGGCTTCCTGTGGTGGAACACCTCGCCCGCCAAGATCTTCATGGGCGACACCGGCTCGCTCGCCCTCGGCGGTGTGCTGACCGGTCTGGCCATCCTCTCCCGCACGGAGCTGCTGGTGGCCCTCATGGGCGGTCTGTTCGTCCTCATCACCATGTCGGTGGTCATCCAGGTCGGCTCGTTCCGGCTCACCGGCCGGCGCGTCTTCCGGATGGCGCCACTCCAGCACCACTTCGAACTCAAGGGCTGGTCCGAGGTCCTGGTGGTGGTCCGCTTCTGGATCATCCAGGGCATCTGCGTGATCGTCGGACTGGGCCTCTTCTACGCGGGATGGGCAGCGGACAAGTGACCGACCGGCAGGGGCTCTCCCTTGAGGGCAAGCACGTCACCGTCGCCGGACTCGGCGTCTCCGGCATCCCGGCGGCCAAGGTGCTGCACGCGCGCGGGGCGGTCGTCACGGTCGTCAACGACGGCGACGACGCACGCGCGCGTGAACAGGCCGCCGAGCTGGAGGCCCTGGGGATCACCGTGCGGCTGGGAGACGGCGCCACCCTGCCCGACGGCACGGAGCTCGTCGTCACCGCGCCCGGCTGGAAGCCGGACAAGCCGCTGTTCACCGCGGCCCGCGAGGCGGGCGTCGACATCTGGGGCGACGTCGAACTCGCCTGGCGGCTGCGCGGACCCGACGCGGCCCCCTGGCTCGCCGTGACCGGCACCAACGGCAAGACCACCACCGTCCAGATGCTGGCGTCGATCCTGAAGGCGGCGGGTCTGCGCACGGCGGCCGTCGGCAACATCGGCGTCTCGCTGCTGGACGTCGTGCTCGGCGAGGAGCAGTACGACGTCCTGGCGGTGGAGTTGTCGAGCTATCAGCTCCACTGGGCACCCTCGCTGCGGGCGCACTCGGCGGCGGTGCTCAACCTCGCCCCCGACCATCTCGACTGGCACGGCTCCATGGAGGCCTACGCCCGGGACAAGGGCCGTATCTACGAGGGCAATCGGGTCGCCTGCGTCTACAACGCCGCCGACAAGGCCACCGAGGACCTGGTCCGCGAGGCCGACGTCGAGGAGGGCTGCCGGGCCATCGGCTTCACCCTCGGCACTCCCGGGCCCTCTCAACTCGGTGTCGTGGACGGCATCCTGGTCGACCGCGCCTTCGTGGAGAACCGGCAGAAGAACGCCCAGGAACTCGCCGAGGTCTCCGACGTCCGTCCGCCGGCCCCGCACAACATCGCCAACGCCCTTGCCGCGGCGGCCCTCGCGCGTGCCTTCGGGGTGCCCCCCAAGGCCGTACGCGACGGGCTTCGGAACTTCACGCCGGACGCGCACCGCATTGCGCACGTGGCCGATGTCGACGGTGTCGCCTACATCGACGACTCCAAGGCCACCAACACCCATGCCGCGGAAGCCTCATTGGCGGCATATGAGTCGATCGTATGGATTGCGGGCGGACTCGCCAAGGGTGCGACCTTCGACGAGCTGGTCGCCAAGTCGGCAAAGCGACTTCGTGGTGTCGTGCTCATCGGACAGGACCGCGCCCTGATCCGCGAAGCCCTGGCGCGACACGCGCCGGAAGTACCCGTCGTCGACCTCGACCGGACCGACACTGGGGCGATGCTCGCGGCCGTCCGGGAGGCCCGGCGGCTCGCGGTCGCAGGAGACACGGTGCTGCTGGCCCCCGCCTGTGCCTCGATGGACATGTTCGCCAACTACAACAAGCGCGGTGACGCGTTCGCGGAGGCGGTTCGCGAACTCGGCTCCTGACCGACGCAGCGGAGGCGCTGATGCCCAGTAGCCGTACCGGACGGCCGCCCGTGCAGCGGGCCGTCAGACGTCCCGCCGCTTCCCGGCCGTCCCGTGACAACCCGCTGCGGCGCGCCTACGTCAACGCCAAACGCGCCTGGGACCGGCCGCTGACCGCCTACTACCTGATCGCCGGCGGCAGTTTCCTGATCACCGTGCTCGGCCTGGTGATGGTCTACTCGGCCTCCCAGATCACCGCGCTGCAGATGTCCCTGCCCGGCTCCTATTTCTTCCGCAAACAGCTGCTCGCGGCCGTGATCGGTGGCGTCCTGCTGCTGATCGCCTCCCGGATGCCGGTCAAGCTGCACCGGGCGCTGGCCTACCCGATCCTCGCGGGCGCCGTCTTCCTGATGGCGCTGGTGCAGGTGCCGGGGATAGGGATGTCGGTCAACGGCAACCAGAACTGGATCTCGCTCGGCGGCTCCTTCCAGATCCAGCCCAGCGAGTTCGGCAAGCTCGCGCTGGTCCTGTGGAGCGCCGACCTGCTGGCCCGCAAACAGGACAAGAACCTGCTCAACCAGTGGAAGCACATGCTGGTGCCGCTCGTGCCGGTCGCCTTCCTGCTCCTCGGGCTGATCATGCTCGGCGGCGACATGGGCACGGCGATCATCCTCACGGCGATCCTGTTCGGCCTGCTGTGGCTGGCCGGGGCGCCCACCCGCCTCTTCGTCGGCGTGCTGTCGATCGCCGCCACCCTCGGTGTGATCCTGATCAAGACCAGCCCCAACCGGATGGCCCGGCTCGCCTGCATCGGCGCCACCGAGCCCCGGTCCGGGGCCGCCGACTGCTGGCAGGCCGTGCACGGGATCTACGCCCTCGCCTCCGGCGGAATCTTCGGCTCCGGGCTCGGTGCGAGTGTGGAAAAATGGGGCCAACTCCCAGAAGCCCACACGGACTTCATCTTCGCCGTCACCGGTGAGGAACTGGGCCTGGCGGGGACGCTGTCGGTGCTCGCCCTCTTCGCGGCTCTAGGCTATGCGGGTATCCGCGTGGCCGGACGTACGGAGGACCCCTTCGTCAGGTATGCCGCGGGAGGCGTGACCACCTGGATCACCGCGCAGGCGGTGATCAACATCGGTGCGGTGCTCGGCCTGCTGCCGATCGCCGGCGTCCCCCTCCCGCTGTTCTCCTACGGAGGATCCGCCCTGCTGCCGACCATGTTCGCCATCGGGCTGCTGATCGCGTTCGCGCGCGACGAGCCCGCTGCGCGGGCGGCGCTTTCCCTGCGGCAACCCCGCTTTGGTAGAAAGCGGGCGGGAGGCGCCATGCGAGACCGGGGGCCTCGGAGATGGAACACGATGCGACGGCGGGCGCCCAGGGCGCGGCCGTCCGGAGAGCGGTGAATTTCGGTGCATGTCGTACTCGCCGGTGGGGGGACCGCCGGCCACATCGAGCCCGCGCTCGCCCTCGCGGACGCCCTGCGCAGGCAGGACCCGACCGTGGGGATCACGGCCCTGGGCACGGAGCGGGGCCTGGAGACCAAGCTCGTCCCGCAGCGGGGCTACGAGCTCGCGCTGATCCCCGCCGTACCGCTGCCCCGTAAGCCCACGCCCGAGCTGATCACCGTCCCGGGCCGGCTGCGCGGCACGATCAAGGCGACCGAGCAGATCCTGGAGCGCACCAAGGCGGACGCGGTCGTCGGCTTCGGCGGCTATGTGGCACTGCCCGGCTACCTCGCCGCCAAGCGCCTCGGTGTGCCGATCGTCATCCACGAGGCCAATGCCCGCCCGGGCCTGGCCAACAAGATCGGCTCCCGGTACGCGGCCCAGGTGGCCGTCGCCACCCCGGACAGCAAGCTGCGCAACTCCCGCTACATCGGGATCCCGCTGCGCCACTCCATCGCCACCCTGGACCGGGCGGCAGCCCGTCCCGAGGCCCGGCACATGTTCGGCCTCGACCCCAACCTGCCCACGCTCCTGGTCTCCGGCGGCTCGCAGGGCGCCCGCCGCCTCAACGAGGTGGTCCAGCAGGTCGCGCCGTGGCTGCAGCAGGCCGGCATCCAGATCCTGCACGCGGTCGGCCCGAAGAACGAACTGCCGCATGTACAGCAGATGCCGGGAATGCCCCCCTACATCCCGGTAAGTTACCTGGACCGGATGGATCTCGCGTACGCCGCGGCCGACATGATGCTCTGCCGCGCGGGCGCGATGACCGTCGCCGAACTCTCCGCCGTCGGACTTCCGGCCGCCTACGTCCCGCTGCCCATCGGCAACGGCGAACAGCGGCTGAACGCCCAGCCGGTGGTGAAGGCCGGCGGCGGACTGCTGGTCGACGACGCGGAACTCACGCCCGAGTGGGTGCGGGAGAACGTCCTGCCCGTGCTCGGCGACCCGCACCGGCTGTACGAGATGTCCCGCGCGGCAAGCGAGTTCGGCCGCCGGGACGCCGACGACCTGCTCGTCGGCATGGTGTACGAGGCGATCGCCGCCCAGCGTGCACACCGACAGGGCTGACAGGGCTGTATTTCCGTGTAGGTGAAGGGCAGGGGCCGTGGCCGGACCGACGACCGTGGAGCGCGGGCAACGCCAGCAGGAGTCGTCCGGTCCGCCCCTCGCCCGGCGGTTGCGACGGATGGTGCGGCGACGGCTTCGTACGATCATCATGCTCGCCGTAGCGATGGTCTTCCTCGGGACGGCCGGCCTGTGGGCGTTGTACGGCTCCTCCTGGACGCGCGTGGAGCGTGTGACGGTCTCCGGCACCCGGGTGCTGACGCCCGGGCAGGTGAGCGAGGCCGCCGAAGTCCCCGTCGGGGCGCCGCTGATTTCCGTCGACACCGATGCGATCGCATCACGACTGCGCCGGAAACTGCCCCGAATTGACACGGTTGACGTGGTTCGTTCATGGCCCCATGGAATCAGCCTGAAAGTGGTCGAGCGCACTCCGGTTCTGATTGTCCAAAAGGGCGGAAAGTTCGTCGAAGTGGACCGCAAGGGCGTCCGTTTCGCCACGGTTTCCGAGGCCCCGAAAGGCGCTCCCGCGCTCGAATTGAGCATCTCCCGCTCGGGTTCCGCCGCCGCGAGCCTGCGCCGCTTCGGCGAGGACCGCTTGGTGCGCGAGGCGGTGACGGTCGCCCGGTCCATTCCGGCCGCCGTCGCGCACGAGACCCGGAGCGTCAAGGTGCGTTCCTTCGACGACATCTCACTGGAGTTGGGCGACGGCCGCACGGTCGCCTGGGGAAGCGGCGAACGAGGCGCGCTGAAGTCCCGTACGCTCACCGCCCTGATGAAAGCGGCACCGGACGCGCGGCACTTCGACGTCTCGGTTCCCACCGCCCCGGCGTCATCGGGGAGTTGACGCACATCCGCGCAGGCCAGCACCCTGGTTGGGCAGCGCTATGGCTGATCACATAGGGTGAAAAGAAAAACGGGAGGTTCGGCGTGTTCGTTGAACGTGCGCCACTTGTCGACTTAGTGTCCTGTTCGGAAGACTCCAGCGAACAGTCACACTGGTAACCCTAAACTTCAACGTTAGGGTTCGGGTCGGCGCTACGGACCGTCCCATTCGGCATCAGTCGTCGGATCGCACTCACCCGCGAAACGGCGACACGTAACTCGAGGCGAGAGGCCTTCGACGTGGCAGCACCGCAGAACTACCTCGCAGTCATCAAAGTCATCGGTGTCGGCGGCGGTGGTGTCAATGCCATCAACCGGATGATCGAGGTCGGTCTCAAGGGCGTCGAGTTCATCGCCATCAACACCGACGCGCAGGCGCTGTTGATGAGCGACGCCGACGTCAAGCTCGACGTCGGCCGCGAACTCACCCGCGGACTCGGCGCCGGAGCCAACCCGGCCGTCGGCCGCAAGGCCGCCGAGGATCACCGCGAGGAGATCGAGGAGGTCCTCAAGGGGGCCGACATGGTCTTCGTGACGGCCGGTGAAGGCGGCGGCACCGGTACCGGCGGCGCGCCCGTCGTGGCCAACATCGCCCGCTCCCTGGGCGCCCTCACCATCGGCGTGGTCACCCGCCCGTTCACCTTCGAGGGCCGGCGCCGCGCCAACCAGGCCGAGGACGGCATCGCCGAACTCCGCGAAGAGGTCGACACCCTCATCGTCATCCCGAACGACAGGCTGCTGTCCATCTCGGACCGCCAGGTCTCGGTGCTCGACGCCTTCAAGTCCGCGGACCAGGTCCTGCTCTCCGGTGTCCAGGGCATCACCGACCTCATCACCACCCCCGGCCTCATCAACCTCGACTTCGCCGACGTCAAGTCCGTGATGTCCGAGGCCGGTTCCGCGCTCATGGGCATCGGCTCGGCCCGCGGCGACGACCGCGCGGTGGCCGCGGCCGAGATGGCCATCTCCTCGCCGCTGCTGGAGGCGTCCATCGACGGCGCCCGCGGCGTGCTGCTCTCCATCTCCGGCGGCTCCGACCTCGGCCTGTTCGAGATCAACGAGGCCGCCCAGCTGGTCAGCGAGGCCGCCCACCCCGAGGCCAACATCATCTTCGGCGCGGTCATCGACGACGCCCTCGGCGACGAGGTCCGGGTCACCGTGATCGCGGCCGGTTTCGACGGCGGCCAGCCGCCGGCCCGCCGGGACAACGTCCTCGGCTCGTCCTCCGCCTCCTCCCGCCGCGAGGAGCCCACTCCGGTACGGCAGCCCGAGTCCCGCCCGTCCTTCGGCTCGCTCGGCAGCGTCACGCCGAAGGAGGACCCGGAGCCGACGCCCGAGCCGGCCGCCGACCTCCCGGTCTCCCCGCCGGTCCCGCCGTCCCGGTCCTACACCGACAGCGCGGCCGAGGAACTGGACGTACCGGACTTCCTCAAGTGATCCTTCTGACGTGATGGAGCAACGCTCGGAAACGAGCACAGTGGGCGGCGCGCACTTCGCCTTCACCAGCCGGTGGGGCGGGGTGAGCGCCGTTCCGTACGAGGAGCTCAACCTCGGCGGGGCCGTCGGCGACGACCCCGACGCCGTACGCACCAACCGGGAGCTGGCGGCCAAGTCGCTCGGAGTCGATCCGGCACGGGTCGTGTGGATGAACCAGGTGCACGGCAACGAGGTCGCCGTCGTCGACGGTCCCTGGGCGGAGCGCCCGGTGCCGGAGGTCGACGCGGTCGTCACCGCGCGCCGCGGACTCGCGCTCGCCGTGCTCACCGCCGACTGCACGCCCGTTCTGCTCGCCGACCCGGTCGCCGGGATCGTCGCCGCCGCGCACGCGGGCCGGCCCGGCATGGTCGCCGGGGTCGTCCCCGCCGCGCTACGCGCGATGACCGAGCTCGGCGCCGACCCCGCCCGGATCGTCGCCCGCACCGGACCCGCCGTGTGCGGGCGGTGCTACGAGGTGCCGGAGGCGATGCGCGCGGACGTGGCCGCCGTCGAGCCGGCGGCGTACGCCGAGACGAGTTGGGGCACGCCGGCGGTCGACGTGACCGCCGGGGTGCACGCGCAGCTCGAACGGCTCGGGGTGCGCGACCTGGAGCGGTCGCCGGTGTGCACCCGGGAGTCGGGCGATCACTTCTCGTACCGGCGCGATCGCACCACGGGGCGACTCGCGGGATATGTCTGGCTGGACTCAGGGGCATGACGGACCGTAAGGACGAACTCGCCGAAAACCTGGCGAAGGTGGAGCGTCGTATCGCCGACGCCTGCGCCGCCGCCGGGCGCGCTCGCGAGGAGGTGACGCTGATCGTGGTCACCAAGACGTATCCGGCGCGCGACGTGCGGATCCTGGCGGAGCTCGGTGTCCGCCATGTCGCCGAGAACCGGGACCAGGACGCGGCCCCGAAGGCCGCGGAATGTGCGGATCTGCCACTGACTTGGCACTTCGTTGGTCAGTTGCAGACCAACAAGGTTCGTTCCGTGGTCGGTTACGCCGATATGGTGCAGTCCGTCGATCGTGCCCGGCTGGTCACGGCGCTCTCGAAGGAGGCGGTGCGGCAGGGACGCGAACTCGGCTGTCTGATCCAGGTCGCGCTCGACGCGGACGAGAGCGGTCGCGGGGAGCGCGGGGGTGTCGGTCCCGAGGGAATCGAAGAGTTGGGCGACCTGGTCGCCCGCTCGCCGGGTCTGCGGCTGGACGGTCTGATGACCGTCGCACCGCTGACCGGGCCCTACGCGGGACGTGAACAGGCGGCGTTCGAGCGGTTGATGGATTTGTCGACCGACCTGCGCCGAGCCCATCCGGCTGCGAACATGGTCTCGGCAGGGATGAGTGCGGACCTCGAGCAGGCCGTGGCGGCCGGGGCGACACATGTACGCGTCGGTACGGCGGTACTCGGAGTCCGCGCACGGCTCGGGTAACGTCGCCAGGAAGTCGGACCACAGCAGAAAATATGGTCAATACCGCCGGAAGGCGGGCACAACGGCCTCGTGGATCGCGGGCACTTGACGGTCGTCAGTCGATCCACCACAGAGCGGAGGACTCAGAGCATGGCCGGCGCGATGCGCAAGATGGCGGTCTACCTCGGCCTCGTGGAGGACGATGGGTACGACGGCCGGGGATTCGACCCCGATGACGACTTCGAGCCCGAACTGGACCCCGAGCCGGAGCGGGACCACCGACGGCACGAGCCGTCCCACCAGTCGCACTTGGCACATCAGTCCCAAAGGGACGAAGAGGTGCGAATCGTACAACCACCCGCTCCGCGCGAGCCGGTCGCCCGTTCCGCTTCGCTACCCGCGGAATCCGGCCGTCCGGCGCGCATCGCGCCCGTGGCGTCCATCACACAAGAACGCGCAAGCCTGGAGAAGAACGCACCGGTGATCATGCCCAAGGTCGTGTCGGAACGAGAGCCTTACCGGATCACCACACTGCACCCGCGGACCTACAACGAGGCCCGTACCATCGGGGAACACTTCCGTGAGGGCACCCCGGTGATCATGAATCTGACTGAGATGGACGACACAGACGCGAAGCGACTTGTCGACTTTGCGGCCGGATTGGTGTTTGGTCTTCACGGCAGCATCGAGCGGGTGACGCAGAAGGTGTTCCTGTTGTCGCCTGCTAACGTCGATGTCACGGCGGAGGACAAGGCCCGCATCGCAGAGGGCGGGTTCTTCAACCAGAGCTGAGACGCACGACCGGAAACAGCAGTAAAAGTAGTACCCAGCAGCACGGAACAGGGGAGAGGGAAGCACCAGCAATGAGCGTGGTCCTGGATGTCATCTACATCGCGCTGATGTGCTTCCTCATCGTGCTCATCTTCCGGTTGGTCATGGACTACGTCTTCCAGTTCGCCCGCTCATGGCAACCCGGCAAGGCGATGGTGGTCGTTCTGGAGGCCACCTACACTGTCACTGATCCACCGCTCAAGCTTCTGCGGCGGTTCATCCCGCCGCTGCGTCTCGGGGGCGTGGCGCTCGACCTGTCCTTCTTCGTACTGATGATCATCGTCTACATCCTGATCTCGATCGTGAGCCGGCTGTGAGCGATGTGACCTACCGTCTTGCCGATGCCGACGACTACGTTGAGGTGAAGAGATGCCGTTGACCCCCGAGGACGTGCGGAACAAGCAGTTCACGACCGTCCGCCTCCGAGAAGGCTATGACGAGGACGAGGTCGATGCCTTCCTCGACGAGGTCGAAGCCGAACTGACCCGCCTGCTCCGGGAGAACGAGGACCTGCGCGCCAAACTGGCCGCGGCCACGCGCGCCGCTGCTCAGAACCAGCAGAACATGCGCAAGCCCCCGGAGGGTCCCGGCGGTCCGCAGGACCAGCAGGGCGGTATGCCGCAGGGCGGCATGCCTCAGCAGGGCGGTATGCCGCAGCAGGGCATGCGAGGGCCGGGCGCCCCCGTGCCGGCCGGCATATCGGGCCCGCCGCAGCAGCAGATGGGTGGCCCCATGGGTGGCCCGCCCCAGCTGCCGAGCGGTGCGCCGCAGCTGCCCGCCGGTCCCGGTGGACAGGGCGGCCCGCAGGGTCCCGGTCCGATGGGCCAGGGTCCGATGGGTCAGGGCCCCATGGGTCAGGGCCAGATGGGCCAGGGTCCGATGGGCCAGGGCCCGATGGGCGGCCCCATGGGCCAGCCCCCCATGCAGCAGCAGATGGGCGGCCCGATGGGTGGCCCCATGGGCGGTCCGATGGGCGGCCCCGGTCAGGGCCCCGGTGGCGACAGCGCCGCCCGTGTCCTCTCGCTGGCCCAGCAGACCGCCGACCAGGCGATCGCCGAGGCCCGTTCCGAGGCCAACAAGATCGTCGGCGAGGCCCGCAGCCGCGCCGAGGGTCTCGAGCGTGACGCCCGTGCCAAGGCCGACGCCCTGGAGCGGGACGCGCAGGAGAAGCACCGCGTCGCGATGGGCTCCCTGGAGTCCGCCCGCGCCACGCTGGAGCGCAAGGTCGAGGATCTGCGCGGATTCGAGCGCGAGTACCGCACGCGTCTGAAGTCGTACCTGGAGTCGCAGCTGCGTCAGCTGGAGACCCAGGCCGACGACTCGCTTGCTCCGCCGCGCACTCCGGCCGCCGCAAGCCTCCCGCCGTCCCCGGCGCCCTCCATGGCCCCGGCCGGCGCGAGCGCCCCGTCCTACGGCGGCAACCAGACGATGGGCGGTGGGCCGAGCCCCGCCGGTCCGTCCTATGGCGGCCAGCAGCAGATGACGCCGGCCATGACCCAGCCGATGGCTCCGGTCCGTCCGCAGGGTCCGTCCCCGATGGGCCAGGCCCCCTCGCCCATGCGCGGGTTCCTGATCGACGAGGACGACAACTGACGGCCGCGACACGGTGAGTAGTACGCCGTAGGCGTCGGCAGCGTTCAAGGGCGGGTCCCGGATTTCGGTCCGGGACCCGCCCTTTTTATGCGCGTTGATCGCTGAGCTCTTCCCTCGCTGTGACCTCGGGCTCGTCCTTCGCGGTGACCTCGGGCTCGTCCTTCGCGGTGACCGCCGGCTCTTCATGCGCGGGTGACCCGTCAGCCAGAACGCCGAAGGCCCGGCCCTCTGGAGGGCCGGGCCTTCAAGCGTGCGGGATGCTATGCCTTGCGCAGGCGGAACGTGAGGGACAGGCCCTCGTCCGTGAACGGCTCGCCGTACGAGTCGTCGGCCTCGCCCTGGGCGAAGTCCGTCGCCAGGACCTCGTCCGCGATCAGACCGGAGTGCTCGCTCAGCGCCGCGACGACCGCAGGGTCCGTGGACGTCCAGCGCAGGGCGATCCGGTCGGCCACGTCCAGACCGCTGTTCTTGCGGGCCTCCTGGATCAGCCGGATCGCGTCACGCGCGAGCCCCGCCTGCCGCAGCTCCTCCGTGATCTCCAGATCCAGCGCCACCGTCGCACCGGAGTCGGACGCCACCGACCATCCCTCGCGCGGGGTCTCGGTGATGATCACCTCGTCCGGAGCCAGGGTGATCGTCTCCCCGTCGACCTCGACCGACGCCGTGCCCTCACGCAGGGCCAGCGACAGCGCGGCCGCGTCCGCGTTCGCCACGGCCTTGGCGACCTCCTGCACCCGCTTGCCGAACCGCTTGCCCAGCGCCCGGAAGTTGGCCTTGGCGGTGGTGTCCACCAGGGAGCCGCCGACCTCGCTCAGTGAGGCGAGCGCGCTGACGTTCAGCTCTTCCGTGATCTGACCGTGCAGCTCCCGGTCCAGCGAGTCGAAGCCCGCCGCCGCGACCAGCGCCCGCGACAGCGGCTGACGGGTCTTGACGCCCGACTCCGCGCGCGTGGCCCGGCCGAGCTCCACGAGCCGCCGTACCAGGACCATCTGCTTCGACAGCTCCGGGTCGATGGCGGACAGGTCCGCCTCCGGCCAGGAGGCGAGGTGCACCGACTCCGGGGCGCCCGGGGTTACCGGCACCACCAGGTCCTGCCAGACCCGCTCGGCGATGAACGGGGTCAGCGGGGCCATCAGCTTGGTGACCGTCTCCACGACCTCGTGCAGGGTGCGCAGCGCCGCCTTGTCGCCCTGCCAGAAGCGGCGACGGGAGCGGCGGACGTACCAGTTGGACAGGTCGTCGACGAACGCCGAGAGCAGCTTGCCGGCGCGCTGGGTGTCGTAGGCCTCCAGAGCCTGCGTCACCTGGTCGGTGAGCGCGTGGAGTTCGGACAGCAGCCAGCGGTCCAGGACCGGGCGGTCGGCGGGGGCCGGATCGGCCTCGCTGGGCGCCCAGTCGGACGTACGGGCGTACAGGGCCTGGAAGGCGACCGTGTTCCAGTACGTCAGCAGCGTCTTGCGCACGACCTCCTGGATCGTGCCGTGGCCCACGCGGCGTGCCGCCCACGGCGAACCGCCGGCCGCCATGAACCACCGCACCGCGTCCGCCCCGTGCCGGTCCATCAGCGGGATCGGCTCCAGGGTGTTGCCCAGGTGCTTCGACATCTTGCGGCCGTCCTCGGCGAGGATGTGCCCGAGGCAGACGACGTTCTCGTAGGAGGACTTGTCGAAGACCAGCGTGCCGACCGCCATCAGCGTGTAGAACCAGCCGCGGGTCTGGTCGATGGCCTCGCAGATGAACTGCGCCGGGTAACGGCTCTCGAACAGCTCCTTGTTCTTGTACGGGTAGCCCCACTGCGCGAACGGCATCGAACCCGAGTCGTACCAGGCGTCGATGACCTCCGGCACGCGCGTGGCCGTCTTGGCGCACGTCGGGCAGGCGAAGGTGACCTCGTCGATGAACGGGCGGTGCGGGTCGAGACCCGACTGGTCCGTGCCGGTCAGCTCGGTGAGCTCGGCGAGGGAGCCGACGCACGTGAGGTGGTCGTCCTCGCAGCGCCAGATCGGCAGCGGGGTGCCCCAGTAGCGGTTGCGGGACAGCGCCCAGTCGATGTTGTTGTTCAGCCAGTCGCCGTACCGGCCGTTCTTGACCGTCTCCGGGAACCAGTTGGTGTTTTCGTTCTCCTGGAGGAGGCGGTCCTTGATGGCCGTGGTGCGGATGTACCAGGACGGCTGCGCGTAGTAGAGGAGCGCGGTGTGGCAGCGCCAGCAGTGCGGGTAGCTGTGCTCGTACGGGATGTGCTTGAAGAGGAGGCCGCGCTGCTGGAGGTCCTCGGTGAGTTTTTCGTCCGCCTTCTTGAAGAAGATGCCGCCGACCAGCGGGACGTCCTCCTCGAAGGTGCCGTCCGGGCGGACCGGATTGACGACGGGGAGGCCGTAGGCGCGGCAGACCTTGAGGTCCTCCTCACCGAAGGCGGGGGACTGGTGGACCAGGCCCGTGCCGTCCTCGGTCGTCACGTACTCGGCGTTGACCACGTAGTGCGCCGGCTCGGGGAACTCAACCAGCTCGAACGGACGTTGATAGGTCCAGCGCTCCATCTCGGTGCCACTGAAGGACTCGCCGGTGGTCTCCCAGCCCTCGCCGAGCGCCTTGCCGACGAGGGGCTCGGCGACGACGAGCTTCTCCGTGCCGTCGGTGGCGACGACATAGGTGACCTCGGGGTGCGCGGCGACCGCGGTGTTGGACACCAGCGTCCACGGGGTCGTCGTCCACACCAGGAGCGCGGCCTGGCCGGCCAGCGGACCGGAGGTGAGCGGGAAACGGACGTACACGGAGGGGTCGACGACCGTCTCGTAGCCCTGCGCCAGCTCGTGGTCGGACAGGCCCGTGCCGCAGCGGGGACACCAGGGGGCGACGCGGTGGTCCTGGACCAGCAGGCCCTTGCCGAAGATCTCCTTCAGCGACCACCAGACCGACTCGATGTACTCGGGGTCCATCGTGCGGTAGGGGTCCTGGAGGTCGGTCCAGTAGCCCATGCGGGTCGTGAGCGCCTCGAAGGCGTCCGTGTGCCGGGTCACCGACTCTCGGCACTTGGCGTTGAACTCCGCGATGCCGTACTTCTCGATGTCCTGCTTGCCGCTGAAGCCGAGCTCCTTCTCGACCGCGAGTTCCACCGGGAGGCCGTGGCAGTCCCAGCCGGCCTTGCGGGCCACGTGGTAGCCGCGCATGGTGCGGAAGCGAGGGAAGACGTCCTTGAAGACGCGCGCCTCGATGTGGTGGGCGCCCGGCATGCCGTTCGCGGTGGGCGGCCCCTCGTAGAACACCCACTCGGGGCGGCCCTCGGACTGCTCCAGGGTCTTGGCGAAGATCTTCTGCTCGCGCCAGAAGTCGAGCACCGCGTGCTCGAGCGCGGGCAGGTCGACCTGGGCGGGCACCTGGCGGTACGTCGGCGTTGTCATCAGCGAGCTTCCTCCGGCGGACTTGCTGCCTTCCGTCCGGAGGGACGAGAGCCGTGTCTTTCTCTACGCCGGTTTCGGCGTGCTCCCGCGGTACCACCCTCCTTGGCCCTCCGGCGCGTGGTGTGCACCGGTGAGCCCCCTCATTGGGGTCGCGATGCCGGTTCTACTGCCCCTCGCGGGGGTTCCTCCGGCGGCTCCGGGGTGATCTTCGCGTCGCGCTCGCCCCCGGGCTTCCACCGTCCCCGGGTCGCTCTGGGCTGCGTACGCCGCTACTCGTCCCCATCCACGCTTTTCGCTCCGCCCAGTGTACGGCGCCGCGCGGACAGCGGCCGACCGGTTTTCGGGTACCCGGGGGTGGCGGTGCCCTACGGCCGGATGTGACCCGAATGGAGCGGTACGCGTGTTCGGATCCTGGGACGGACGGCACGGCGGATTACCCCGCGGGGAGCTGGGCACAACGCATGCAGGCTTGCGGAGCGGCGTGCGCGAGCCGGGCGAATCGGGCGGTGCGCCCCGTTGCCGCGGGACTCGAGTCGATTTATCGTCCCAGCACGATTCGCGTGCAAGATCACAATATGTGAAGGGGCCGCGGCCATGGTGGCGAAGAAGACCGCCGTACAGCAGTCGGCGTCCGGCAGGTCCACACAGGCCCCGGGCGGTGCGGCCAAGGATGTGAGCGGCAAGAAGAGGGTGAGGACGGTACGGGGGGCCGCCGGCGGGGCGGCGAAGAAGACGGCCGAGGGGGAGGCGCCGGAGAGACCGCCGGGCACGGGGAGGGCGCCGGCCGCGAAGAAGCCGGCCGGCAGGGCGGCGACGACGGCCGAGAAGGCCGTGGCGAAGAAGTCGACGGCGGAGAAGGCGGCAGCGAAGAGGTCGGCAGCGGAGAAGTGGACGGCGGGAAAGCCGGCATCGAAGAGCACCGCGGCGAAGAGGACCGCGACTGGGAAAACCGCGGCTGAGAAGCCGGCAGAGGCGAGCAAGACGGCGGCCAAGAAGACGGCCGCGGCGAAGAAGGCGGCGGTCAGGGAAACGGCCGCGGGTAAGAAGGCCGCGGTCAAGGAAACGGCCGCGGGTAAGAAGGCGGCGACGAAAAAGGCGGCGGTCAAGGAAGCGGATCCGGGGAAGAAGGCCGCTGCGAAGAAGACGGCCACCAAGAAAGCCGCGGTGAAGAAGGCCGCTGCGAAGAAGGCCTCCGGGAAGGAGGAGGCCACGAAGCGGGCGGCTGCCTCGAAGACGGCCACCGGGAAAGCGGCCCCCGGGAAGACGGCCACCGGAAAGGCGGCCGGCGGCAAGGTCGCCGCCAAGAAGGCCGCCGGCGCCGAGAAGGGCGCCGCGGCGAAGAAGAGCAAGAGCACGGCCAAGAAGGCGGGCGCGGCGCAGACCGCGGAGCAGACGGGAGCCACGACAGTGGTTGCGAAGAAGACTCCTGGCACGGCCACGGCGGCGAAGACCGCCGTACCCAAGGCGCGGATCGCGGCGGCTGTGGAGCCGGGCGAGCTCGCGGTGCGCCCCGGTGAGGACCCCTGGACGCCGGAGGAGGTCGAGGAGGCGCGTGCGGAGCTGCTGTCCGAGGAGCAGCGGCTGCGTGACGAGATCACGTCGTCGGAGCAGGCTCTGCAGGGCCTGATGCGGGACTCCGGGGACGGCGCGGGCGACGACCAGGCGGACACCGGCGCCAAGAACATCACGCGCGAGCACGAGATGGCGCTCGCGGCCAACGCGCAGGAGATGCTCACCCAGACCGAGCACGCCCTGCAGCGGCTGGACGCCGGCACCTACGGGCTGTGCGAGAACTGCGGCAACCCCATCGGCAAGGCCCGTATGCAGGCCTTCCCCCGGGCCACCCTGTGTGTGGAGTGCAAGCAGAAGCAGGAACGCCGGTACTGAGGGGCCACACATGCGTGCCGTACCCTCGTGCTCAGTCAGGTACCTAGGTTGAGGGACTCACGTGGCAGAGGCGGAGCGCATCATCGGTACGCCGGATTCCCCGGAGGCGGCGGGGGCCGAGTCGCAGCGGGACGGGTCGGCGCCGCCCAGGGGCAGGCGCAAGATCGTCGTGCTGTTCGCGGTGGCCGCCTTCGCGTACACGCTCGACCTGGTCAGCAAGCTGCTCGTGGTCGCGAAGCTGGAGCACCACGCGCCGATCGAGCTGATCGGTGACTGGCTGAAGCTCGAGGCGATCCGCAACGCGGGCGCGGCCTTCGGCTTCGGTGAGGCCTTCACCGTGATCTTCACGGTGATCGCGGCGGCGGTGATCGTGGTGATCGCCCGGCTCGCCCGCAAGCTCTACAGCCTGCCCTGGGCGATCGCGCTGGGCCTGCTGCTGGGCGGTGCGCTCGGCAACCTCACGGACCGGATCTTCCGCTCGCCGGGCGTCTTCGAGGGCGCGGTGGTCGACTTCATCGCCCCCAAGGGCTTCGCGGTCTTCAACCTGGCCGACTCGGCGATCGTGTGCGGCGGCATCCTGATCGTGCTGCTGTCCTTCAAGGGGCTGGACCCGGACGGCACGGTCCACAAGGACTGACCGTCGGTTGTCCACAGGCGCGGTCGGGACGGTCGGCGCTGTCCGGCATACTCGACGGGTGAGCACGATTCCCGAGATCCGTACCCTGCCCGTGCCCGACGGCCTGGAGGGCGAGCGTGTCGACGCCGCCATCTCCCGCATGTTCGGCTTCTCCCGGACGAAGGCCGCTGAGCTCGCCGCGGCGGGGAAGGTCACGGTCGACGGCTCGGTGGTCGGCAAGTCCGAGCGGGTGCACGGCGGCGCCTGGCTCGAGGTCGAGATGCCGCAGGCGCCCGCGCCCGTGCAGGTCGTCGCGGAGCCGGTCGAGGGCATGGAGATCGTGCACGACGACGAAGACGTGGTGGTGATCGTCAAGCCGGTCGGCGTGGCCGCCCACCCGTCGCCGGGCTGGACGGGGCCCACGGTCATCGGCGGTCTCGCCGCGGCCGGCTACCGCATCTCCACCTCGGGTGCCGCCGAGCGCCAGGGCATCGTGCACCGGCTCGACGTCGGCACCTCCGGGCTGATGGTGGTCGCCAAGTCGGAGCGCGCGTACACCTCGCTCAAGCGGCAGTTCAAGGAGCGCACGGTCGACAAGCGGTACCACACGCTCGTCCAGGGCCACCCCGACCCGACCAGCGGCACCATCGACGCGCCCATCGGCCGCCATCCCCACCACGACTACAAGTGGGCGGTCACCGCAGACGGCAAGGCGTCCGTCACGCACTACGACCTCATCGAGGCGTTCCGGGCGGCCTCCCTGCTCGACGTGAAGCTGGAGACCGGCCGCACCCACCAGATCCGCGTCCACATGGCCGCCCACCGCCACCCCTGCGTCGGCGACCTCACCTACGGCGCCGACCCGACCCTCGCCAAGCGGCTGCATCTGACGAGGCAGTGGCTGCACGCCGTCCGGCTCGGCTTCGAGCACCCCGGGGACGGCGAGTGGGTGGAGTTCGCGAGCGACTATCCGGCCGACCTGCAGAAGGCCCTGGACCAGGTCCGCGAGGAGACGTACGGATGAGCACGCGTGCGTACGACGTCCGCATCGCCGTGGACCCGGCCGATCTGGAGGCGTGCTTCGCGGTGCGCAAGGAGGTCTTCGTCGGCGAGCAGGGCGTGCCCGAGGACATCGAGTACGACGCGTACGACGCCGTGGCCCTGCACGTGCTGGCCGTGCGGGACGACGGGGTACCGCTCGGCACCGGGCGCCTGCTGCACGGGGAGGCGGCCGCGGCGAAGGTCGACGGCGACCTCTCGGTGGGCTCGCTCGGGCGGCTCGCCGTCACCCGGGAGGCCCGCGGTCTCGGCGTCGGTGTGGCGCTCGTACGGGCGATCGAGGACGCGGCACGCGCGCGGGGGCTGACGGCTGTGGACCTGCACGCGCAGACGCACGCCCTGGGGTTCTACGAGCGGCTGGGGTACGCGGCGTACGGGCCGGAGTACCCGGAGGCGGGGATACCGCACCGGGCCATGCGGCGCACCCTGTAACGAAGGGGGCCGAAAGGGCTGGTGGGATCGGTGCCGTGGCAGGCTTGAAGTCCGCCTCCCGTCCGTCGATCCTCCCGGAGCACTGACCGTGGATCAGTTGGCCCTGTTGTTCGTCCTGTTGCTCGGGGCCGTGCTGAGCGTCCCGCTGGGGGACCGGTTCGGGGTGCCGGCGCCGGTGCTGATGACCCTGCTCGGGGTAGCCCTCGCGGTGGCCGACTTCGTGCCGAACGTGAACGTCCCGCCCGAGCTGATCCTGCCGCTGCTGCTGCCGCCCCTGCTGTACGCGGCGGTGCGCCGCACGTCCTGGCGGCAGTTCGCGGCGAACCGCCGGCCGATCTTCCTGCTGGCCGTGGCGCTGGTCTTCGTCACCACCCTCTGCGTGGCCGTCATGGCCCACGCCATCGTGCCGGGACTGCCCGTCGCCGCCGCCGTCGCGCTCGGCGCCCTGGTCGCGCCGCCCGACCCGGTCGCGGCGACCGCGGTCGCGGGCCAACTGGGCCTGCCCCGCCGTCTGGTGTCCATCCTGGAGGGCGAGGGCCTGTTCAACGACGTCACGGCGATCGTGCTCTACCACGTCGCGGTCGCCGCCGCGGTGAGCGGCGAGTTCCACACGGGCCGCGCCGCCCTCGACCTGGTGCTGTCCGCCGTGGTCGCCGTCGCGATAGGCGTCGCCCTCGGCTGGGGCGCCAACAGGCTCCTCGACGTGCTCGGCGACGCCACCCTGCAGGTCGGCCTGACGCTGCTCGTGCCGTACGCCTCCTACGTGCTGGCCGAGGAGTTGCACGGTTCCGGGGTGCTGGCCGTGCTCACCACCGCGCTCTTCCTCGCGGAGTACGCGTCCGACCCCGACGACGTGATGACCCGGCTGGCCGGGCACACCTTCTGGGACATCGTCGACACGCTCGTCACCGGGGTCGCCTTCGGGCTGATCGGCCTGGAGCTGCACAACGCGATCCGCACCGCGTCCGGACGGTGGGGCGAGATGCTCGGCTGGGCGGCGGCGGTGCTCGCCGTGGTGGTGCTGGTCCGGCTCACCTGGCTGCTCCCGGCGACCTGGCTCACCAAACGGCTGCACGCCAGACGGGACCACGACGAGGACATCCCGATGGGCTGGCGCGAGACCATCGTGATGTGGTGGTCCGGGATGCGGGGCGTGGCCTCGGTGGCGCTGGCGCTCGCGATCCCCCTGACCACGGATGACGGTTCGGCCTTCCCCGACCGGGACGAGATCGTCTTCATCGCCTTCGGCGTGATCATGGGCACGCTGGTGCTGCAGGGCCTGACCCTGCCCTGGCTGGTGAGGAGGCTCGGGGTGCAGGCCGACACCGAGCACGAGAAGGAGTTCGAGAAGGAACTCGCCGTACGCGCCGCCAAGGCCGCCAAACGCAGGCTCAAGGAGATCGAGGAGGTCGAGGACCTGCCGGACGAGCTGGCGGAGCAGATGCTGCGGCGGGCCCTGGAGATCGGCGTGCGGATCAGCCCGGACATGGGCGAGGAGGAACGGCGCGAGGCGCACGAGATGCGGGTGCGCCGGCTCAAGCGGATGCGGCGGATCCAGGGCGAGCTGCTGAGCGCCGCACGGCACGAGGTGATGGCCGCGCGCAGCGAGCCCGGGGCGGACCCGGAGATCGTGGACCGGGTGCTGCGCCATCTCGACGTACGCAGCCTGCGCTGACCGGAAACGGTTGCGCGCGCCGGGCTGCGCATGCGTAGGGTCGGATCATGGCTCGCAATGTGGTGATCAGTGGCGGAGGTACGGGAATCGGGCTCGCGGCGGCGCGGGTGTTCGCGGCGGAGGGTGACCGCGTCCTGCTGCTCGGGCGGCGGGAGGAGGTCCTGCGGAAGGCCGATGTGCCGGGGGCGTCGACGTACGCCGCCGACCTGGCCGACACCGCCGCCGTGCGCGGGGTCGCGGAGTTCGTGGCGGAGGAGTTCGGGACCGTGGACGTGCTGATCCACGGCGCCGGCGGCACCGGGCAACTGGAGCCCCCGGCCGGGAGCGAGGACCCGCTCGACCGGGTCGCGCACAACTGGACCGTCAACTTCCGGATCAACACCCTGACCGCCGCCCTGCTCACCGAGGCCCTCAAGGACCGGCTCGCCTCCCCGGGTGGACGAGTGCTGTTCGTCAGCTCCATCGCCGCCTACCGGGGCTCAGGAAGCGGGGCGTACGGGGGTGCCAAGGCCGCGTTGCACCCGTACGCCCATGACCTGGCGCGGGAGCTCGGGCCGCGCGGGATCACCGCGAACGTGGTCGCGCCCGGCTACATCGAGGACACCGAGTTCTTCGGGCCCGCCATCGACCCGGCCCGGCGTGAGCGGCTCGTCGCCGACACGCTCGACAAGCGCGCCGGCACCCCCGGCGACGTCGCCTCGACCCTGCACTGGCTGGCCTCACCGGGCGCGGCGCACGTCACCTCGCAGGTGATCCAGGTCAACGGGGGCGCCGAGCGCGGGCACTGAGCCCGCGCGGCGCCCGCTGTTCGGCTACTCGCGCGCGCGGCGCGCCGCGGCGGCGTCGCGGTGGCCGTCGAGATGCCCGTTCACACGGCCGTCCAGGTGGTCGTCGAGGGCGGGCCGGCTCGGCGGCAGCACGGCGTCCGCCGTGTTGACGCGGGGCAGCGCGTACGGGTGCTCCGCGCACAGCCAGCTGAGCATCTGCTCGCGCACCGCCACTCGTACCGTCCAGATGTCGTCCGCGTCCTTCGCCGTGACCAGGGCGCGGACCTGGATGGTGTTGGGCGTGGAGTCGGTGACCACGAGGTTGTGGGCGCGGCCGTCCCAGGCCGGGCACTCGCGCAGGATGTCCCGCAGCCGCTCCCGCATCGCCTCGACGGGCGCCGAGTGGTCCAGGTGCCAGTAGACGATGCCCGTCATCTGGTTGCTGCCGCGCGACCAGTTCTCGAACGGCTTGGAGGTGAAGTACGACACCGGCATGGTGATCCGGCGCTCGTCCCACGTCCGCACGGTCAGGAACGTCAGGGTGATCTCCTCGACCGTGCCCCACTCGCCGTCCACCACCACGGTGTCGCCGAGCCGCACCATGTCGCCGAAGGCGATCTGCAGACCCGCGAACATGTTGCCCAGCGTCGACTGGGCGGCGACACCGGCGACGATGCCGAGGATGCCGGCCGAGGCCAGCAGCGAGGCACCGGCCGCGCGCATCGCGGGGAACGTCAGCAGCATCGCGGCCACGGCCACCACGCCGACGATCGCCGCGACCACGCGCATGATCAGCGACACCTGGGTGCGCACCCGGCGGACCCGGGCGGCGTCGTGGTGGGCGCGGGCGTACCGGCTGTAGGAGGTCTCGACTATCGCCGCCGCGATCCGGATCACCAGCCAGGCCGCCGCCCCGATCAGCACCAGGGTCAGGAACTGGCCCACGGCGACCCGGTGTTCGCGCAGCAGCCGGGCCTCGTCGTAGGAGCCTCTGAGCATGGCCGCGCAGAGCACGAGCTGGTAGGGGATGCGGCCACGGCGCAGCAGACCCCACAGCGGGGTCTCGCTGTGCCGTCCGTCGGCCTTGCGCAGCAACTGGTCGGTGGCCCAGCCGATCACGAGCGTGAGGACGACCGAGCCGCCGATCACGATCAGCGGGCGGAGTACGTTCTCCATGCCTCCGAACCTAACCGGCTCTCCGGGGTCATGAACATGTGACTTCCGGCGCGAAAGGGGTACGGCGGTCGCGGGGCGTTGTCAGTGCCGGCTGGCACCATGGGCCTCATGAACATCATGCTCTTTCACTCGACCTACGGCCTCAGGCCCGGGGTGCGCCTGGCCGCGGACCGGCTGCGCGGTGCCGGACACGAGGTGTGGACCCCGGACCTCTTCGAGGGGCGTACGTTCGAGACGGTGGAGGAGGGCATGGCCTTCAAGGACCGGATCGGCAAGGACGAGCTGCTCAGAAGAGCCGTGCTGGCCGCCGCGCCCTACTCCGAGAGGGGCCTGGTGTATGCCGGGTTCTCGCTCGGCGCCTCCGTCGCGCAGACCCTCGCCCTCGGCGACGAGAAGGCCCGTGGGCTGCTGCTCCTGCACGGGACCTCGGACATCGCGCCGAACGCGTCGGTGGACGATCTGCCGGTCCAGCTGCACGTGGCCGAGCCGGACCCGTTCGAGACGGACGACTGGCTGAGCGCCTGGTATCTGCAGATGCGCAAAGCGGGCGCGGACGTGGAGATCTACCGGTACGCCGGTGCCGGCCATGTCTACACCGACCCCGAACTGCCGGACTACGACGAGGAGGCCGCCGAGGCCACCTGGAGGGTGGCGCTCGGCTTCCTCGAAACGCTCTGATCGGACGGGTCTGCTCAGACTGGGTCGTACGTCCGCTCGACCTTCTGCGTGCCGCTGCGGGTGCGGTACGAACGCTCCCAGGACGAGGTCGCGTTCTTGTCCGTGCGGTCGGACAGGACGTAGTAGTCCATCTGCGCGCGATCGGCGGTGATGTCCAGGACGCCGTAGCCGTGGCGGTCGGTGTCGACCCAGTGGACGTGCCGGTTGGCGGCGCGGATGACCGGTGAGGCGATCGCGGAGACCGTGCCCTCGGGGACCTTCACGATGTCGTCGAGGTTGTCGGAGGTCACCGACGTCACGACGAACTCGGTGGCGGCGGAGGCCGACAGCGGGTACGTACCGGCGTCCACCGGCACGTCGTTGGCCCACGCCATGTGGATGTCACCGGTCAGGAACACGGTGTTGCGGATGGCGTTCGAGGTCAGATGGGCGAGCAGTTCGCGCCGGTCGTCGGTGTAGCCGTCCCACTGGTCGGTGTTGACCGCGAGGCCCTCCTGCGGCAGTCCGAGGAGCTTGGCGAGCGGCTTGAGGAGGTCGGCGGAGAGCGAGCCGACGACGAACGGCGCGATCATCACCGAGTTGCCGACCAGCCGCCAGGTGGTGTCGGAGGCCTTCAGCCCGGCCTTCAGCCAGTCGAGTTGGGCGCGGCCGGTGATCGTGCGGTCCGGGTCGTCAACCGAACCGGAGCCGGAGGTGGCCTGCTGGGAGCGGAAGGAGCGCAGGTCCAGCAGGGACAGGTCGGCGAGCTTCCCGAAACGCAGCCGGCGGTACGTGGTGCCCGCGATCGCCGGGCGCACCGGCATCCACTCGAAGTAGGCCTGCTTGGCGGCCGCCTTGCGGTCGGTCCAGGTGCCCTCGGCGCCCTCGGTGTGGTTGACCGCGCCGCCGGACCAAGCGTTGTCGGCGAACTCGTGGTCGTCCCAGATCGCGACGACCGGCGCCTTCGCGTGCAGCGCCTGCAGGTCCGGGTCGGTCTTGTACCTGCCGTGCCGGGTGCGGTAGTCGGCGAGCGTGAGGATCTCGTTGGCCGGCGCGTGCGGCCGTACGACCGTGCCGCGGGCCGCGTACTCGCCGGACTTGTACTCGTAGATGTAGTCGCCGAGATGCAGCCAGGCGTCCAGGTCGCCGCGTGCCGCGAGATGGCGGTACGAGGCGAAGTAACCGCCCTCCCAGTTGGCGCAGGAGACCACGCCGAAGCGCAGGCCGGTGACGGCCGCGTCGGCGGCGGGCGCGGTGCGGGTGCGGGCGGCGGGGGAGTCCGTGCCGCCGGCCGAGAAGCGGAACCAGTAGTCGGTGGCCGGCTCCAGGCCCCGTATGTCCGCCTTCACGGTGTGGTCGGAGGCGGCGGTCGCCGTGGTCGAGCCCTTGGCGACGATCGTCGTGAACGCCTTGTCCCGGGCCACCACCCAGCTCACCTGGGTGTCCGGGCCGAGCCCCGAACCGGGCACCGCCTCGGCGGTGGGCGTCACCCGGGTCCACAGCAGGACGCCGTCGGGCAGCGGATCGCCGGAGGCGACGCCGTGCAGGAACTGCGGGGTGTCGGCGGCGGCCCGGGCGGGCAGGGCTGCGGCGAGCGGGCCGGCCAGAACAGCCGTCGCCGCCGCGGCCTTGACGACCGTACGGCGGCGGGGCGAGCGCGAGTTGAGGTCCTGGGACGCCTCGGATGATCTGTATCGACTGGTCACGGGCGAACAGGTTACTGACCGGTACGCGCGAGAGCGGGCGAACTCGCAAAAGTTCGCCCGCTCTTCCCTCGGAGGTCGTTCACCGACCCCGGGATCAGGCCTTGAGGGCCGCCCCCACCACCTGGTTGAACTGCTCCACCGTCATCGGCGGGTTGCCCTGGCTGTCGGCCGTGAGCATCTTGCCGTTCATGACGAAGCTCGGCGTGCCGGTCACGCCGTCCTTGTTGTCGTCGAAGGTCTTCGACATGGCCATCGCCCAGGCGTCGTACGTGCCCTTCTTCACCGCGTCCTGGAACTTGGTGTTGTCCTTCAGGGCGGGCACGGTCTGGGCGACCTTGATGAGGTAGCTGTCGTCCTTGAACTTGTCGGTCGTCTCGTCCGGGTGCCACTTCGTCGAGTACAGGGCGGTCTTGTACGCGAGGAACGCGTCGTCGCTGACGTTCAGCGCGGCACCCAGGGCGCTCAGCGCGTTCTTGGAGCCCTGTCCGTTGTCCTTGTCGTCGATGAACGTGCCACCGATGTACTGGATCTTGAACTTGCCGCTGTCGATGTCCTTGATCACGGTCGAGCCGACGGTCTGCTCGAACTGGGCGCAGACCGGGCAGCGCGGGTCCTCGTAGACCTTGAGGGTCTTCTTCGCGTCGGCCTTGCCTATGGCGACGGTGGTGCCCTTGGTGCCGGTCGTGTTGGCCGGGGCCACCACCTTGGCGTCCTTCAGGCCCGCCCAGTAGCTGGGCTTGTTGGCCTGGACGACCGCGTAGCCGATGCCGCCTGCCGCCGCGAGGACGGCGACGATCGAGCCGGCGACGATGATCTGCCGCTTCGCCTTGGCCCGCTTGGCCTGACGCTCGCGCTCCTGGCGCAGCCGCTCCCGGGCCGCCGTCTTGGCCGCCTGGGTGTTCCGCTTGCTCATGTTGGTGTTCTCCATGTGGGACGCGCATATGTCGTGCGCGGGATACGTGTGGGGGACTGCTCGTGCTCAGTGCTCGTGCTCGGTGCTCGTGAGGGGCGACGGGCGCCGTCGGCACCGGATGTCAGGCGAGGGCGAGCGGCAGCGGTGGTCCGCGTCGGCCCAGGGAGTGCACGAGGAGCCGGTCGCGCACGACGGCCGGGGCGAGCTCGGGGCGGCCCAGGCGCCGTACCGTCGAGGCCGGGCGGACGGTGACGGCGGCGACCGCCAGCAGCAGCGGCCGGAAGGTCGTGGCGGCCACCGCGCACAGCAGCTGGGCCAGCGCCCGCTCGCCGCGGCGCAGCCAGGCGGCGGCGAGCAGTCCGACGCCGACATGGGCGCCGAGCAGCAGCCAGGCGGTGGCCGGGTCGGCGTGCGCGAGCAGCGCCGCGAGGCGGTCGGGGTCCGCGCCGGTGACCTGCGCCAGCGGGGTGCCGACCTGGGTGTTGCTGCCGCACAGCACGTCCCAGCCGACCGAGGCCAGGGGGCCGGCGACCGGGCCGCCCGCGCGGCCGTAGCAGACGTGCTGGCCGGTGGTGAGGATGGTGTCGGCGGCCAGCTCCAGCGGGATCAGCAGACCGGCGATCGGCAAGAAGCCGCGCTCACGGCCGGCCAGCGCGTAGGAGACCGCGAACACGGCGGCGGCGAGCGCGGCCACCGTGTTCAGCGGCAGCGGGACCCGTGACAGCAGCACGTGCGACGCGGTGCTGAGCGTCACTACGAGTGCCGTGAACAGCGCCGCGCGCAGCGCTCTGAGTCGGGTCCCGGAGATGTCCATAGCGTGGAGAGTGTGTCACGTGCTCCGGTAAGGGACCCTTAAAAGGTCCCTGTGAGATGACGGACTGTGCCGGACTGTTAGAGACCCGGGATCCGCCCGTTGCGGAACAGGTCCACGAAGATCTGGTGGTCGGTACGCGCGCGTGCGCCGTAGTCGTGCGCGAAGCCGACCAGGAGGTCCGCGAAGCCGTCCTCGTCCGCCGCGATCGCCGCGTCGATGGCCCGCTCGGTGGAGAACGGCACCAGGGACTCGCCGGAGGTGTCGTCCGCCGCCGCGTGCATGGTCGCCGTCGCCCGGCCGAGGTCGGCGACGACCGCCGCGATCTCCTCCGGGTCGTCGATGTCGCCCCAGTCCAGGTCGACCGCGTACGGCGAGACCTCCGCCACCAGCTGGCCCGCGCCGTCCAGCTCGGTCCAGCCCAGCCACGGGTCCGCGTGCGCCTGAAGGGCGCGCTGGGAGATCACCGTGCGGTGGCCCTCGTGCTGGAAGTAGTCCCGGATCGCCGGGTCGGTGATGTGCCGGGAGACGGCCGGGGTCTGGGCCTGCTTGATGTAGATCACCACGTCGTTCTCCAGGGCGTCGCTGTGCCCCTCGAGAAGGATGTTGTACGACGGCAGCCCGGCCGACCCGATGCCGATGCCGCGCCGGCCCACCACGTCCTTGACCCGGTAGGAGTCGGGGCGGGCCAGCGAGGAGTCCGGCAGCGTCTCCAGGTAGCCGTCGAAGGCCGCCAGGACCTTGTAGCGGGTGGCCGCGTCCAGCTCGATGGAGCCGCCGCCCGGGGCGAAGCGGCGCTCGAAGTCACGGATCTCCGTCATCGAGTCCAGCAGCTCGAAGCGGGTCAGCGAACGGGCCGCGCGCAGGGCGCCCAGCAGCGGGCCCTCCGCGGTGTCCAGGGTGAACGGCGGCACCTCGTCGCTCTTGGCGCCGGTCGCCAGCGCGTGGATCCGCTCGCGGTACGCGCCCGCGTACACCCGCACCAGCTCGCTGATCTGGTCGTCGCTGAGCGCCTTCGCGTACCCGATCAGCGCGACGGAGGCGGAGAAGCGCTTCAGGTCCCAGGTGAACGGACCGACGTAGGCCTCGTCGAAGTCGTTGACGTTGAACACCAGACGGCCGTTGGAGTCCATGTACGTGCCGAAGTTCTCCGCGTGCAGGTCGCCGTGGATCCACACGCGCGAGGTGCGCTCGTCCAGGTACGGACCGCCCCGCTTGTCGGCGTCGAGGTCGTGGTAGAAGAGGCACGCGGTGCCCCGGTAGAACGCGAACGCGGAAGCCGCCATCTTGCGGAACTTCACCCGGAACGCGGCCGGATCGGCGGCCAGGAGCTCGCCGAAGGCGGTGTCGAAGACGGCGAGGATCTCCTCGCCGCGCTGCTCGTCGTTGAGCTGGGGAACCGACATCGCGGGATGCCTCCTGGTGCATGGACGGGTGCGACAGCGTGTCTGCCGCTTCAACGGGCGGCGGGTCGCGGAAGTGCCCGCGACCCCCGCTGTGAAGGTACGCGGGGGAGCCCTCGGATTGTCAGTGCCGGGGCATAGACTTCGACGCTGACCCCAGGACTGTCGCCGGCCCGTCGTCCACCGTTTCCTCTGGAGGCTCCACCGTGTCAAAGCCGCCGTTCACGCACCTGCACGTCCACACCCAGTACTCGCTGCTGGACGGTGCCGCGCGGCTCAAGGACATGTTCAACGCCTGCAACGAGATGGGCATGACGCACATCGCCATGTCCGACCACGGCAACCTCCACGGGGCGTACGACTTCTTCCACTCCGCGAAGAAGGCCGGGGTCACCCCGATCATCGGCATCGAGGCCTATGTCGCCCCGGAGTCCCGGCGCAACAAGCGCAAGATCCAGTGGGGCCAGCCGCACCAGAAGCGGGACGACGTCTCGGGTTCCGGCGGTTACACCCACAAGACCATGTGGGCCGTGAACTCGACGGGTCTGCACAACCTCTTCCGCCTCTCCTCGGACGCCTACGCCGAGGGCTGGCTGCAGAAGTGGCCGCGGATGGACAAGGAGACCATCTCCCAGTGGTCCGAGGGGATCGTCGCCTCCACCGGCTGCCCCTCCGGCGAGGTGCAGACCCGGCTGCGCCTGGGCCAGGAGGAGGAGGCCCTCAAGGCGGCCGCCGACTACCAGGACATCTTCGGCAAGGACCGCTACTTCCTGGAGCTGATGGACCACGGCATCGACATCGAGCACCGGGTCCGCGACGGTCTGCTGGAGATCGGCCGGAAGCTCGGCATCCCCCCGCTGGTCACCAACGACTCGCACTACACCTACGCGCACGAGGCGACCGCCCACGACGCCCTGCTGTGCATCCAGACCGGCAAGAACCTCTCCGACCCCGACCGCTTCAAGTTCGACGGCACCGGCTACTACCTGAAGTCCACGGACGAGATGTATGCCATCGACTCCTCGGACGCCTGGCAGGAGGGCTGCCGCAACACCCTCCTGATCGCCGAGATGGTCGACACCGACGGCATGTTCGAGGCCAAGAACCTCATGCCGAAGTTCGACATCCCCGAGGGCTACACCGAGGTCACCTGGTTCAAGGAGGAGGTCCGCCGCGGCATGGAGCGCCGCTTCCCCGGCGGCATCCCCGAGGACCGCCAGAAGCAGGCCGAGTACGAGATGGACGTCATCATCTCGATGGGCTTCCCCGGCTACTTCCTCGTCGTCGCCGACTTCATCATGTGGGCCAAGAACAACGGCATCGCGGTCGGCCCCGGCCGAGGCTCCGCGGCCGGCTCGATCGTCGCGTACGCCATGGGCATCACCGACCTCGACCCCATCCCGCACGGCCTGATCTTCGAGCGGTTCCTCAACCCCGAGCGCATCTCCATGCCCGACGTCGACATCGACTTCGACGAGCGCAGGCGCGTCGAGGTGATCAGGTACGTGACCGAGAAATACGGCGCCGACAAGGTCGCCATGATCGGCACCTACGGCAAGATCAAGGCGAAGAACGCGATCAAGGACTCCGCGCGCGTGCTGGGTTACCCGTACGCGATGGGCGACCGCATCACCAAGGCCATGCCCGCCGACGTCCTCGGCAAGGGCATCGACCTCAACGGCATCACCGACCCCTCGCACCCCCGGTACTCGGAGGCGGGCGAGGTGCGCGCCATGTACGAGAACGAACCGGACGTGAAGAAGGTCATCGACACCGCCAAGGGCGTCGAGGGCCTGGTCCGGCAGATGGGCGTGCACGCCGCCGGCGTGATCATGTCCAGCGAGACCATCACCGAGCACGTGCCGGTCTGGGTGCGGCACACCGACGGCGTGACCATCACGCAGTGGGACTACCCGAGCTGCGAGTCGCTCGGCCTGCTGAAGATGGACTTCCTCGGCCTGCGCAACCTGACGATCATGGACGACGCCGTCAAGATGGTGAAGTCCAACAAGGGCATCGACCTGGAGCTGCTGAGCCTCCCGCTGGACGACCCCAAGACCTTCGAACTCCTCCAGCGCGGCGAGACCCTCGGCGTCTTCCAGTTCGACGGCGGCCCCATGCGCTCGCTGCTGCGTCTGATGAAGCCGGACAACTTCGAGGACATCTCCGCCGTCTCCGCGCTCTACCGTCCGGGCCCGATGGGCATGGACTCGCACACCAACTACGCGCTGCGCAAGAACAAGCTCCAGGAGATCACCCCGATCCACCCCGAGCTGGAGGAGCCCCTCAGGGAGGTCCTGGACGTCACCTACGGCCTGATCGTCTATCAGGAGCAGGTGCAGAAGGCCGCGCAGATCATCGCCGGCTACTCGCTCGGCGAGGCCGACATCCTCCGCCGCGTGATGGGCAAGAAGAAGCCCGACGAGCTCGCCAAGAACTTCACCATCTTCCAGGCCGGCGCCCAGAAGAACGGCTACAGCGACGAGGCCATCCAGGCCCTGTGGGACGTGCTGGTGCCCTTCGCCGGCTACGCCTTCAACAAGGCCCACTCGGCCGCGTACGGACTGGTCTCCTACTGGACCGCCTACCTCAAGGCGAACTACCCGGCCGAGTACATGGCGGCGCTGCTGACCTCCGTCAAGGACGACAAGGACAAGTCGGCGGTCTACCTCAACGAGTGCCGCCGCATGGGCATCAAGGTGCTCCCGCCGAACGTCAACGAGTCGGTGCACAACTTCGCCGCCCAGGGCGACGACGTGATCCTCTTCGGCCTGGAGGCCGTGCGCAACGTCGGTACCGGCGTGGTCGACTCGATCATCAGGGCGCGCAAGGCGAAGGGGAAGTTCGCCTCCTTCCCCGACTACCTGGACAAGATCGACGCCGCCGCCTGCAACAAGCGGACCACGGAATCGCTCATCAAGGCGGGCGCGTTCGACTCGCTCGGCCACACCCGCAAGGGACTCACCGCCCAGTACGAGCCGATGATCGACAACGTGGTCGCGGTCAAGCGCAAGGAGGCGGAAGGGCAGTTCGACCTCTTCGGCGGGATGGGCGAGGAGGACTCCAGCGAGCCCGGGTTCGGGCTCGACGTCGAGTTCACCACCGAGGAGTGGGACAAGACCTATCTGCTCGCCCAGGAGCGGGAGATGCTCGGTCTGTACGTCTCCGACCACCCTCTGTTCGGCCTGGAGCACGTGCTGTCCGACAAGGCCGACGCGGGCATCGCCCAGCTCACCGGCGGGGAGCACGCGGACGGAGCGGTCGTCACCATCGGCGGCATCATCTCGGGTCTGCAGCGCAAGATGACCAAGCAGGGCAACGCCTGGGCGATCGCGACCGTCGAGGACCTCGCCGGCTCCATCGAGTGCATGTTCTTCCCGGCGACCTACCAGCTGGTGTCGACCCAACTCGTCGAGGACGCCGTGGTGTTCGTCAAGGGCCGGCTCGACAAGCGCGAGGACGTGCCGCGGCTGGTCGCGATGGAGCTGCAGGTGCCCGACCTGTCCAACGCGGGCACCAACGCGCCGGTGATCCTCACCATCCCGGCCACCCGGGTCACCCCGCCGATGGTCAGCCGCCTCGGCGAGATCCTCACGCACCACAAGGGCGACAGCGAGGTCCGCATCAGGCTCCAGGGGCCGACGAAGACCACGGTGCTGCGACTGGACCGGCACCGGGTGAAGCCGGACCCGGCACTCTTCGGTGACCTCAAGGTGCTGCTCGGCCCGTCCTGCCTGGCCGGCTGAGCACGGCACCCACGCGCGAGGGGCGCCCCTTCACGGGTGCGCCCCTCGGTCGTGCCTGGGTCTCAACAACCCGTTACGCAGCGTCAGTTGTGACCGAAGCTCTTCTGCCGCCCCTTGCGGGCCATGTCGCCCGGGGTGACCGTCGGGACGTGCTGCTCGGCCGGCGACTCCATGGGGATCTGCCCGGCCTGCTGCGGACCGCGCTCGGACTGCGGCTGCTTACGGTTCTGCTTCTTGTTCTTGGCCATGGTGATCTGCCTCCTGTGGGTGATCTAGGGGCCAGGGCCGGGACCAGATTCACATAGGCTGACAACAAGCGCATGTCGGATAATTACCGTGTGTGACATGGCTTGTCGGGGAGTGCGGACCCGCTGCGCACTCCGAAACGCCACGCCGAAGATCGAGTTCGGGCCGTTAACCCCCCCGTAGTCGGGCAGACTCGAAGGAAGCCCGAAGCAAACCTCCCGGAAAGAGGGTGGATCGCGTGGACCGCTGCATCGTCCTGGTGGACGCCGGGTATCTGCTGGGGGCCGCCGCCAGTCTCCTTGCCGGGGAGCCCTCCCGCTCCCGCATCACCGTCGACCACACCGCCCTCATCCAGGGGCTGCGTGAGCGCGCCGAGTCCGACACCGAGCGGCCCCTGCTGCGCATCTACTGGTTCGACGGCGCCCCGGACCGCGTACCCCAGCCCGAGCACCGCCGGCTGCGGGTGATGCCCCGCGTCACCGTCCGGCTCGGTGCGTTGACCCGCAGCGACGGACGCTGGGCGCAGAAGGGCGTGGACGCGGCCATGCACGCCGAGCTCACCGAGCTGGCCCGCAACCGCGCCTGCTCCGACATCGTCCTGGTCACCGGCGACGGCGATCTGCTGCCGGGCATGATGGCCGCCAAGGAGCACGGGGTGGCCGTACACCTGTGGGCCGTGCAGGCGGCCGACGGGGACTACAACCAGTCCGAGGACCTGGTCGCCGAGGCCGACGAGCGGCGGGTGCTGGACCGGACCTGGATCACCAAGGCCGTACGGGCCAAGGAACTCGGCGGGGTGTGCGCGCCGCCGCCCGCGCCCCGGCCCGAGATCGCCGCGATCCTCTCCGCGCCGCTGCCGGAGTCCGCGCTCGGTGCCGCCGAGCGGTCCGCCGAGGAGAGCGAGCACGCCCCGGCCGCCGCCGTGGAGAACGGCAGGCAGGAGCGGGTCCCCGCGCCCAAGGGCGTGCCCACTCCGAAGGACCTCGCCGCGCTGCGCGCGCCCGGGGTGCAGCCGGCCCCGCAGCCCGCGAGCGCGACGCTGCGCTGGTCCTCCGACAAGGGCTGGGTGGACCGGCCGGCGGCCGAGCCGCCCGAGGTGGCCTCGATGCCGACGCTGGCGCAGCTGACGACGGCCGAGCAGCGCTGGGCCGACCGGGAGGAGGACATCACCACGGTCGGCGGGGACCCGTTCGAGGTCGGACAGGTGTTCGCGCGGCGGTGGATGGAGCGGCTCGGGGACCAGAGCCATCTGCAGAAGCTGTCCGCCATGTACCCGCGCGTCCCGCACCGCATCGACGGCGAGCTGCTGCGCTACGCGGCCCGCTTCGGGCTGCTGGCGCACAAGGACGACCAGATCGACGAGCACGACCGTTACGCCATCCGGGCGGGGTTCTGGCGGGAGATCGACGTCCGCACGGCCGCCGAGCACGCACCCGCGGGTGAGTAGTTCTTTACCGGTGGATGTGCCGCCCTGGACCAACCCGAGAGCGGGCGGACGGCGGCGACCCCGTACCCTCGTCCTTTGTGAGTACGCGCGCGGCACAGGCACTTCGGCACGGTGGGGATGTCGTGTGCGCGGTGCGCGGGCTGACCAAGACCTATCCGGCGGTGCGCGGGCGGCGCGGGGCGCCGGGCACGCCGGCGGTGCGGGCCACCGACGACGTACGGCTGGACATCCGCCGCGGTGAGATCTTCGGGCTGCTCGGGCCGAACGGGGCCGGCAAGTCCACGCTGGTCCGCCAGCTGACCGGGCTGATGCGGCCCGACGCGGGGCGCGTGGAGATCCTCGGGCACGACATCGTGCGCCATCCGGAGCGGGCCGCGCGGATCCTCGCCTACCTCGGCCAGGAGTCCAGCGCGCTCGACGAGCTCACCGTGTCGCTGGCCGCCGAAACGACCGGACGGCTGCGCGGCCTGGAGGGGCGGCAGGCGCGGGACGAGAAGGACGCCGTACTCGAGGAGCTGGGGCTCACGGCCATCGCCGGGCGGCCGTTGAAGAAGCTGTCCGGGGGGCAGCGGCGGCTGGCGTGCTTCGCCGCCGCGCTGGTCGGGGAGCGGCCGCTGCTCGTGCTCGACGAGCCGACCACCGGGATGGACCCGGTGGCGCGGCGGGCGGTGTGGGCGGCCGTGGACCGGCGGCGGGCCGAGCGCGGCACGACCGTGCTGCTCGTCACCCACAACGTCATCGAGGCCGAGACCGTCCTCGACCGGGTCGCCGTCCTCGACCAGGGCAGGGTGATCGCCTGCGACACCCCGGCCGGGCTCAAGGAGCAGGTCGCCGGGGAGGTCCGGGTCGAACTGGTGTGGCGTGAGACCGCGCCGCTGTACGTCCCCGAGGTCGCCGCGCTGCGGGAGCGGGCCGTGGAGGCCGGGCGCCGCTGGACGCTGCGGCTCGCGCCGGAGGAGGCGCGGGCGGTCGTGGCCACGGTCACCGGCGGCAGCGCCTTCGCCGCGCTCGACGACTTCACGCTGGCCACGCCCAGCCTGGAGGACGTGTACCTGGCGCTGGGGGGCGCCGCGCAGCAGGGGTTGGTGAAGGCATGAGCGACCTGGTGAGTGCGCGGACGGTGGCGTCCGTATGGACCCTTCGGGAGACTGCCTCAGTGAGCCCGAGCGAGAAGGGGAGCAGCGCGACGTGAGTGTCGTACCCGCCGATGTCCTGCCCGGCGCCCTGGGCGCGGAGGGGGGCGAGCCTCGCGCGGCCGAGCTGGGGCCGCGGGCGCGGATGTGGCCGGCGCTGGTCGCCGTCTACCGGGCGCAGCTCTCCCGCGCGCGGGTCGCCCGGATCCCGCTGCTGTTCGTGGCGACCTTCCAGTCGATCGGGATCATGGTCCTGATGCGGGGGGTCGTGGACGGCGGCGGAGAGGCCGAGTCGGTGGTCGCCGGCTCGTCGGTACTCGTCGTGGCCTTCGTCGCGCTGAACCTCCTCGCACAGTACTTCGGGCAGCTGCGGGCCAGCGGCGGACTCGACCACTACGCGACGCTGCCGGTGCCGCCGGCCGCCGTGGTGCTGGGCGCGGCGGGGGCGTACGCCTCCTTCACCGTGCCGGGGACCGTGGTGACCGCGGTGTTCGGGTGCGTGCTGTTCGGGCTGCCGCTGGCGCATCTGTGGGTGCTGGCCGCGGTGGTCCCGCTGGCGGGGGCGGCCCTGTCCGGGCTCGGGGCGGCCCTCGGACTGCTCGCGCCCCGGCCGGAACTCGCCACGCTGCTGGGGCAGTTGGGGATGTCCGCCGCGCTGCTGCTGGGTGTGCTGCCCGCCGACCGGATGCCGGAGATCGTGCGGCTGGCGCGGGATCTGCTGCCATCCACCTACGGCGTCGAGGCGTTCGCGCGGACGTTCGGGGGGCATCCCGACTGGGCGTTCGTGGCCGGTGACCTCGCCGTGTGCGCCGGGGTCGGGGTCGTCTCGCTGGCCGTGGCCACCTGGGCCTACCGTCGGGCGGCCGTCCGGTGACGCGCCGCACAGGCGGGCCTGGCACGATGGCAGGGTGACCGCACCGTTGACTCCGCCTCCGCCGCCCCATGAACAGTCCTCGCAGTCTTCCCAGGGTTCGCCCGCACCGCAGCAGGCCTGGCAGCTGCCTGCCGGGGGACCCGCGGTGCCCTCGGGCCATGACCAGCTGTGGGACGGCACGTACGGACAGGACGGGCCCGGGATGAAGACCGAAGTGCGCGAGGCCGCCCTGATCACGGTCGCGGTGGCGCTCGGAGGGGTCCTGCTGGGTGTGCTGTGGTGGTGGCTCGCCCCGCATGTGCCGCTCGTCGGGGACCTGGTGAACAAGCGCTGGATCGTCTACCTCGCCGACAGCGAGGGGGAGCAGGCGATAGGCGTGGACGGCACGTTCACGCTGCTCGCGCTGGCCTTCGGAGTGGTGAGCGCGCTCGCGGTGTTCCTGGTGCGCCGGCGTGGCGGGATCCCCCTGGTGGTGGCGCTCGGCGTCGGCGGGCTGCTGGGATCCCTGCTGGCCTGGCGGCTCGGCGTGTGGCTCGGGCCCGCGCAGGACGTGATCGCGCACGCCAAGCAGGCGGGCAACGGCGTCACCTTCTCGGCGCCCCTGAAGCTGGGCGCGAAGGGCGCGCTGCTGGCCTGGTCGTTGGCCGCGCTGGTGGTGCATCTCGGGCTGACCGCCCTGTTCGGCCCGCGCGACCCGGAGCCGTATCAGCAGAACCCCGCGCAGACGGATCCGTACGGGGCCCCGCTGCCGTAGGGCCCGAAGGCCTTGGGCCGCAGGGGCGGGTGCCCTTCCCTGGGCGCCCAGGGTGCGCTGACGGTCTGGTCGTTGGCCGCGCTGGTGGTGCACCTGGGGCTGACCGCCCTGTTCGGTCCCCGTGACCCGGAGCCGTATCAGCAGAACCCCGCGCAGACGGATCCGTACGGGGCCCCGCTGCCGTAGGGCCTGTCGCCGAAGCCCTGGGTCGCGGGGCCCGCCCTTCGGACGGGTCACGGGGCTTTCGCGACAGGCCTGGGGATCATGCCGGACGGTGGCCGTGGTTCGAGTGGCCCTTCTTGGTGCGCCATTTGCGTTTCCGCGTTTTCTTCGACATGTCCCTCGTTCTTAACCGAACGAGGGACGGTCGTCGAGGGGTCACGCACGCCCGATGGGGGCCACCACCGCTTCCGTGAGCTTCGCCAGGTCCTCGGGGGACAGCTCCACCTCCAGGCCCCTGCGGCCCGCGGAGACGCAGATCGTGGCGTGCGCGGAGGCCGAGGCGTCCAGGACCGTGGGGAGCCGCTTGCGCTGGCCCAGGGGCGAGATGCCGCCCCGGACGTAACCCGTGGTGCGCTCGGCGAGGGCCGGGTCCGCCATCGCCGCCCGCTTGCCGCCCACCGCCGAGGCCAGGGCCTTCAGGTCCAGCGACCCCGCCACCGGGACGACGGCCACCGTCAGGGCGCCGTCCACGTCCGCCACCAGCGTCTTGAAGACGCGGTCCGGTGAGACGCCCATGGCCTCGGCCGCCTCCTCGCCGTAGGAGGGGTGGGCGGGGTCGTGGTCGTAGGCGTGGATGGTGTACGCCACCCCGGCCGAGGTCAGCGCCACGGTCGCCGGAGTGCCGCCCTGCGCCGGGGACTTCTTGGACTTCTTCGCCATCGCGGCCTTCGCTGTGTCGTCAGTTGAGGCTGGTCTGCCCGCGCGTCAGCTCCGACGCCGGCAGTGACGGCAGGCTACGGATGATCGCCGTCTCGGTGCGAAGGAGTTTCAGTTCGTCGCGCAGCCGGGAGGCGGTGTCCGGCGCCTGCAGCAGCCGTTGCTTGGTCGGGGTGTCCAGCATCATCGCGGCCGCGACCAGGTAGGAGACGACCGACGGCTCGTCGGGCAGGTCGGCGCCCGACGACAGCGAGCGCTCCCGCGCGCCCGCCAGCCGCTTCTGGTACTGGCGGAACGCCCGCAGCACCCCTTCGGCGATCGCGCCGGCCTCGTCGCCCTGCTCCTCCGCGAGTTCCTCCAGCTCCGCGGTCAGGAACGGGCCGGAGGTGTCGACGGAGAGCAGACGCACCCGGTTGGTCCCGGTCGCCAGCACCTCGAACGTGCCGTCCGCCCGCTCCCGGATCGTCGCCGCGTCCGCGATGCAGCCCACCGCGTGGAAGGACTTCGCCGGGTCGGGGCCGAAGCCCGCCGCGGGGCCGCGCTCGGGCACGGCCGTGGGATCCGGCATGCCGGGCGCGCTCGGCGCGACCTCGTGGCCGTCGCGGATCGCCACGACGGCGAACCGGCGCGGCTCCTCCTCGGGTGTCTTGAGCAGATCGCGCATCATGGCGCGATACCGCTCCTCGAACACGTTGAGCGGCAGGACGAGGCCCGGGAAAAGCACCGAGTTCAGCGGGAAGAGCGGAAGACGGACGGTGGTCACGACGCAGAAGCCTAGTGGTCGCGGGAGTGTGTGCGTTCGACCCGCTCGGTCCGCGGACCTCCGGCACCCTGCTGAGCCACCCGCGCGCGGACCTCGGCGCGCATCTTCAGGAAGAGCGCCAGCGGGTCCTCGGACAGATGGATCCAGGGGAAGGAGGTGGCGTACGGACCGATCAGCCGCAGCTGGTCCAGCGCCTCCTGCCAGCGTTCCAGGCGTACGAGGACGTAGGTGAGCTTGTTGCGGATCTCCGACGGCCACGGGTCCGCCGCCGGGAAGCGGGCCGACAGCGCGATCGCCCGGTCGGCGGCCGCGTCGAGCCGCTCCCGCGGCACCTCCACCGCGCAGCCGTCGGTCAGGTAGCCGAAGGCCGCCCGCGAGGGCAGGGCCTGGATCAGGGAGTCCGGCGGGGCGTCCTGCGCGGCCCGGTCGGCGAAGTCGAAGCACTCCTGGTGGGAGTGGCGCCAGGAGGCCGCGAGATAGCGCAGGGCGGCCACGTGGCAGCCGTAGTGCAGCGGGGCGCGGCGCAGGGCCGCCTCCCACAGCTCGGAGAAGTACTTGTGCCCGGCGCCGGTCCCGCGCGCGTGGTCCAGCGCGATCCGCCACGGCACCGGGTCGCGGTCGTCGCCCCGCGCGGCGGCAGTGATCAGCGGGCTCACGTCCCGCAGCAGCTCCGCGCGGGCCGGGGAGACCCAGGCGTGGTCCACCGCGAGCTGGGCCCGCAGCAGCAGCACGTCCGGGTCCTCGGGGGTCTCGGCGTACCAGCGCTCCAGCCACTCGCCGCGCGAGCGCGCGAACGCCGTCAGCCGTCTCGCGTACCGGTCGCGGTACTCCCACTCGGCACGCACGCGCGTGCCGGCCAGCAGCTCGGACGCGGGCCCGTACTCGCCCCGTGCGGCCGCGACCAGCGTGGCGCCGAGGTGGTCGTCGGGCGCGTCGAGCAGCACCTCGTCGTCGGCGGGCAGGCCGGAGGCGTCCGCGGGCGGCGCGGAGGAGGCGGGGCGCGGCGCGGTCCGGGAGGTCCGGGCCGTGCGGCTGAAGGGGTGCAGCAGAGCCATGGTGTCGACCATTGAAAGGCCGCAGGTCAAGGCTGCGCCAGACGGAAAGGGCAAGTTGCCGAAAGTTGTATGCCGAGCGGTCAAGACCGCGTAAAAGTACGTTGTTCAACAACTGTTCGATCCGTGTGCGTCCTGTGATGATCAGTTCCGGCGCAGCAGCCGGGTCGCCCCCGCGGCCACCGTCGTCGCCAGGATCCAGCCCAGCAGGACCATCGCCGCGGCCAGCCACTGCCAGCCCCCGCTGAGCTGCCACACGCCGACCTGGCCCAGGTCGATGACGGGAAGCAGCAGGTCCAGGGCGAACAGCGCAGGGTTCCACGGCGGATGTGCCCCCGGCTGAAGCGGCGGATGGCTCGCGTGCGCGAACGCCAGCGAGCCCGCCGCCCACAGCACCGCCATCCACACCGCGGCCCGCCCGGGCCGGTAGCCGTAGGCCACCGTCCAGTCCTGGGCGTACCCCCACAGCTTGGCCGCCGGCGGCAAGCTCTCCCGGCGTCGGCGCTGCTTGGCCAGCAGCACCTCGCGCGCGTCCTCGTCCTCGCCGCCGGCCCGCAGCACCGAGGCCAGCCGCTCGTACGGCTCCGGGTTGTACTCGGCGGTCGCCGCGGCCACCCAGTCCAGCCGCTCCTCCAACGGAAAGGGCCCCTGCGGTACGAGGTTCTCGTACTGGAAGCCGCCCATGTGCAGGTTCCCCGGGCCCGGCCAGGCGCTCGCCCGGTCGATCAGGTTGACCACCCGCGCCCCCGAGAGCACCACCTTCCCGCGCTGCGGCCGCTCGCCGAGGAAGCGCAGCTCGGGCGTCTGCACCCGGCGCAGCGACAGCTCCTGGTCGTCGGTGAGGGTGAACCGGGCCCGCTCCAGGTCGACCGAGTCCCCGAAGCGCCCGTCGTCCAGCCGGATTCCGCCCTGGCACTCGAAGCGCTGGATGCGCGTCCCGCGCGCGGGAGTCGCCCCGCTGACCATCGAGGCGCCGACACCCGCCGGCGTCAGGTACATCGTGCGCTCCACGGTCAGCTGGGGCGCGTTCAGCGCGAGCCGGCCGTACGGGTTGGCCAGCCGGGCGCCGCGCAGGCTCAGGCTGACGCCGACCTTGGCGCTGCGCAGTCTCAGCTCACCGTGCGACTCCAGCAGCTCGGCCTGGAGGTCCTGGCCGACGGTCATGCCGTCGGCGGCGATGGAGCGGCCGCTGCGGTCGGGGTGGACGACGGCCTGGTTGAGCATCAGGTCGGTGCCGATGTGCGCGTCGGTCAGCCGCACGCCGCCCAGGAACCGGCAGCGCGGCAGATGCAGGTCGCCCTCGGTGTGGACACGGGCCGCCTCCAGACGCGGCACCGAGCAGTCGATCATGCGCATGGTGGTGAAGCGGGCCTCCGGCAGCAGCACCTCGCGATCGAAACGGCAGCCGCGCAGCTCGACGTACGGCACCACGATCCCGCCGGCTAGGTCGAGCGTGCCGCTGATCCGCACCCCGCGCAGCTTCAGCGAGGACACCCGGCCCGCGAGCGCGGGCGGGCCGTCCAGCAGCAGCCAGCACACGATCCGCGCCCGCACGGTCCGCTCGGGTCCCCAGGGGCGCCCGCCGTGCGGATCGTCGACGACCGCGTCCCCGCTGCTGAGGTCGTACAGGCTGCCGTTGCGGAACGCCTGCCACATGCCGGCCTCGGCGGCGGTCAGATCGTCCGGCAGGTCTCCGGCGCGCAGGCCGGCCCCCTCGGTCACAACTCCTCCAGTCCTGTGTTCGCACAGCTGGTGATGCCCGTTGCGTAACACCCGAATCACTGGACGTGAAGGCGATCTTCCGGGTTCCGGAGCGTTTTCCGGGACGGTTCTGTATCAGCCATTGATACGCGCGGACGACGCCCGACCCCGGTCTGAGAGAATTGAGACCGTGATCTCCCGAATCGATCTGCGCAGCGACGCCCTCCCCGAAGGGCCCGCCCTGCGCGACCTGCTGCCCCGAGCCGACTTCGACGTTCAGGCCGCCCTCGAGAAGGTGCGTCCGATCTGCGAAGCCGTGCATCATCGGGGCGACGCGGCGCTGATCGACTTCGCGGAGAAGTTCGACGGGGTCAGGCTCGACCAGGTGCGGGTGCCCGCCGCGGCCCTCGCGAAGGCCCTCGACGAGCTCGACCCGGCGGTCCGCGCGGCCCTGGAGGAGTCCATCCGGCGCGCCCGTCTCGTCCACCGCGAGCAGCGCCGTACGACCCACACCACCCAGGTCGTACCGGGCGGCACGGTCACCGAGAAGTGGGTGCCGGTCGAGCGGGTCGGGCTGTACGCGCCCGGCGGCCGGTCGGTCTACCCGTCCTCCGTGGTCATGAACGTCGTGCCCGCCCAGGAGGCCGGCGTCCCGTCCGTGGCCCTTGCCTCGCCCGCCCAGGCCGAGTTCGGGGGCCTTCCGCACCCGACGATCCTCGCCGCCTGCGCCCTGCTCGGCGTCGACGAGGTGTACGCGGCCGGCGGCGCCACCGCCGTCGCGATGTTCGCGCACGGCACCGAGTCCTGCCCGCCCGCCACCATGGTCACCGGGCCCGGCAACATCTGGGTCGCCGCCGCCAAGCGCTACTACACCGGCAAGATCGGCATCGACGCCGAGGCCGGCCCCACCGAGATCGCGGTCCTCGCGGACGACACGGCCGACCCCGTGCACGTGGCCTCCGACCTGATCAGCCAGGCCGAACACGACCCGCTCGCCGCCGCCGTCCTGGTCACCGACTCCGTGGCGCTCGCGGACGCCGTGGAGAAGGAGCTGGAGCCCCAGGTCGCGGCCACCAAGCACATCGAGGACCGGATCGTCCCGGCCCTGAAGGGCCGCCAGTCCGCGATCGTCCTCGTCGACGGCGTCGAGGAGGGGCTGCGGGTGGTCGACGCCTACGGCGCCGAGCACCTGGAGATCCAGACGGCCGACGCGGCCGCCGTCGCCGACCGGGTGAAGAACGCCGGTGCGATCTTCATCGGCCCCTGGGCGCCGGTGTCGCTGGGCGACTACGCGGCCGGCTCCAACCACGTCCTGCCCACCGGCGGTTGCGCCTGCCACTCCTCGGGCCTGTCCGTCCAGTCCTTCCTGCGCGGCATCCACATCGTCGACTACACCAGGGACGCGCTGGCCGAGGTCGCGCACCACGTGGTCACGCTGGCGGAGGCGGAGGACCTGCCGGCGCACGGCGCGGCGGTCAAGGCACGGTTCGGCTGGAAGGTACCGACGAGCAAGTGAACCCCGGAATCGACGATCTCCCCGTACGGGACGAGCTGCGCGGCAAGTCCCCTTACGGCGCGCCCCAGTTGGACGTCCCCGTACGGCTGAACACCAACGAGAACCCCTACCCGCTGCCCGAGCCGCTGGTCGAGCGGATCGCCGAGCGCGTCCGTGAGGCAGCCCGCGACCTCAACCGCTACCCGGACCGGGACGCGGTCGAACTGCGCACCCGGCTCGCCGAGTACCTCACGAACACCTCCGGCCATGAGGTGGGCCTCGCGAACGTCTGGGCGGCCAACGGCTCCAACGAGGTCATCCAGCAGCTGTTGCAGACCTTCGGCGGACCGGGTCGTACGGCGATCGGCTTCGAGCCGTCGTACTCGATGCACGCGCTCATCGCGCGCGGCACCGGCACGGGCTGGATCTCCGGTCCCCGCAACGAGGACTTCACCATCGACCTCGCGGCCGCCGAGCGGTGGATCGCCGAGAACGAGCCGGACGTCGTCTTCGTCACCACCCCCAACAACCCCACGGGCAACGCGGTTCCGCCCGAGACGGTCCTCGCGCTGTACGAGGCCGCGCAGGCGGCGAAGCCGTCCATGGTCGTCGTGGACGAGGCGTACATCGAGTTCAGCCACGGCGACTCGCTGCTGCCGCTCATCGAGGGCCGGCCGAACCTCGTTGTCTCCCGGACGATGTCGAAGGCATTCGGCGCGGCGGGGCTGCGCCTCGGCTATCTCGCCGCGCACCCGGCCGTCGTCGACGCCGTCCAGCTCGTACGGCTGCCGTACCACCTCTCGGCGGTCACCCAGGCGACCGCGCTGGCCGCCCTGGAGCACACCGACACGCTGCTGAAGTACGTCGAGCAGCTGAAGGCGGAGCGGGACCGGCTGGTCGGCGAGCTGCGCGCGGCCGGCTACGAGGTCGTTGAGTCCGACGCGAACTTCGTGCAGTTCGGGCGGTTCGACGGCGAGGGCGGCTCCCACGCCGCCTGGCAGCAGATCCTCGACCGGGGTGTCCTGGTCCGGGACAACGGCATTCCGGGGTGGCTGCGGGTGTCCGCCGGAACCCCGGAGGAGAACGACGCGTTCCTCGACGCGGTCCGGGCAATGAAGAAGGAGCAGAGTTCATGAACCGCGTGGGACGCGTGGAGCGGGTCACCAAGGAGACGTCGGTGCTCGTCGAGATCGATCTCGACGGCAGCGGCAAGGTCGATGTGTCGACCGGCGTCGGCTTCTACGACCACATGCTCGACCAGCTCGGCCGGCACGGCCTGTTCGACCTCACCGTGAAGACCGAGGGCGACCTGCACATCGACTCGCACCACACCATCGAGGACACCGCCCTCGCCCTCGGCGCCGCCTTCAAGCAGGCGCTCGGCGACAAGGTGGGCATCTACCGCTTCGGCAACTGCACGGTCCCGCTGGACGAGTCCCTCGCCCAGGTCACCGTGGACCTGTCCGGCCGCCCCTACCTCGTGCACACCGAGCCCGAGAACATGGCGCCGATGATCGGCGAGTACGACACCACGATGACCCGGCACATCCTGGAGTCCTTCGTCGCCCAGGCCCAGATCGCGCTGCACGTGCACGTGCCGTACGGCCGCAACGCGCACCACATCGTGGAGTGCCAGTTCAAGGCCCTGGCGCGGGCTCTGCGCTACGCCTCCGAGCGCGACCCGCGCGCGGCCGGCATCCTCCCCTCCACGAAGGGCGCGCTGTGAACGGGCTGTCGACCATCCTGATCGTCGTCGGGCTGTTCCTGGTCGGCGGCATCATCTCCTTCGTCAAGCAGAAGATGCCCAAGCAGCTGATCGTGCTGCTGTCGATCGGCGCCGCGATGTGCCTGGTCGCGGGGGTCATGCGGCTGGAGGTGTGGAATTGAGCGCACCCAGGAAGGTAGTCGTCTTCGACTACGGCTTCGGCAACGTCCGCTCCGCCGAACGCGCCCTCGCGCGCGTGGGGGCCGACGTGGAGATAACGCGTGACTTCGACACGGCCATGAACGCCGACGGTCTGCTGGTGCCGGGCGTCGGTGCCTTCGCCGCCTGTATGCAGGGCCTGAAGGAGGCGCGCGGCGACTGGATCGTCGACCGGCGGCTGTCCGGCGGGCGCCCGGTCATGGGCATCTGCGTCGGCATGCAGATCCTCTTCGCGCGCGGCATCGAGCACGGCGTGGAGACCGAGGGCCTCGACGAGTGGCCCGGCTCGGTCGAGCCGCTGCAGGCCGAGATCGTGCCCCACATGGGCTGGAACACCGTCGACGCACCGGCCGGCTCCGAGCTGTTCGCCGGCCTCGACGCTGACGCGCGCTTCTACTTCGTGCACTCCTACGCCGTCCACGACTGGTCCCTGGAGACGCACAACCCGACCCTGCACGCCCCGAAGGTCACCTGGTCGACGCACGGCAAGCCCTTCGTGGCCGCCGTGGAGAACGGCGCCCTGTGGGCCACCCAGTTCCACCCCGAGAAGTCCGGCGACGCCGGCGCCCAGCTCCTCACCAACTGGATCGGAACACTGTGAGCAAGCTCGAACTCCTTCCCGCCGTCGACGTCCGCGACGGCCAGGCCGTCCGCCTCGTCCACGGCGAGTCCGGCACGGAGACCTCCTACGGCTCCCCGCTGGAGGCCGCCCTCGCCTGGCAGCGGTCGGGCGCCGAGTGGCTGCACCTGGTCGACCTGGACGCCGCCTTCGGCACGGGTGACAACCGCGCGCTGATCGCCGAGGTGGCCAAGGCGATGGACATCAAGGTGGAGCTGTCCGGCGGCATCCGCGACGGCGACACGCTCGCCGCCGCCCTCGCCACCGGCTGCACCCGGGTGAACCTCGGCACGGCCGCCCTGGAGACCCCGGAGTGGGTCGCCAAGGTCATCGCCGAGCACGGCGACAGGATCGCGGTGGGGCTGGACGTCCGTGGCACCACCTTGCGCGGGCGCGGCTGGACCCGGGACGGCGGCGACCTCTACGAGACGCTCGAGCGCCTCAACAAGGAGGGCTGCGCCCGCTACGTCGTCACCGACATCGCCAAGGACGGCACCCTCCAGGGACCGAACCTGGAGCTCCTGAGGAACGTCTGCGCGGCGACGGACCGCCCGGTCGTGGCCTCGGGCGGCGTCTCGTCGCTCGACGACCTGCGCGCCATCGCCGAACTGGTCCCCCTCGGTGTCGAGGGCTCGATCGTCGGGAAGGCCCTGTACGCGAAGGCGTTCACCCTGGAAGAGGCCTTGGAGGCTGTGGCGTCATGAAGTCCGAAGCCGTACGGCGTGTGCAGAGCGGAACGTCCTGGGAAGAGACCTTCGGTTTCGCGCGCGCAGTGGCGGCGGGCGACCAAGTGCTGGTGGCGGGCACCACGTCCTTCAAGGGCGATGTGCTGTACGGCGAGGGCGACCCGTACGAGCAGGCCAAGGTGGCCTTCACCAGCGCGCTGGAGGCGATCGCCGAGTTCGGGCTCGGCGTCGAGTCCGTGATCCGCACGCGTGTGTACCTCGCGCATCCCCGGGACGTCGACGAGGTCGGCCGGGCCCACAAGGAGCTGTTCGACTCCGTGCGCCCGGTGGCCACCCTGCTGGTGGTGGAGGGCTTCGTCGACCCGCGCGTGCTGGTCTCGGTGGAACTAGAGGCATACAGAGGAGCCGTGGATTCATGACCCTGGCGGTCCGAGTCATCCCCTGCCTGGACGTGGACAACGGCCGGGTCGTCAAGGGCGTCAACTTCCAGAACCTGCGCGACGCGGGCGACCCCGTCGAGATGGCCAAGGTGTATGACGCCGAGGGCGCCGACGAGCTGACGTTCCTGGACATCACCGCCTCCTCCGGCGACCGCGAGACGACCTACGACGTGGTGCGCCGGACGGCCGAGCAGGTCTTCATCCCGCTGACCGTCGGCGGCGGTGTGCGCACGGCGGAGGACGTCGACAAGCTGCTGCGGGCCGGCGCGGACAAGGTGGGCGTCAACACGGCCGCGATCGCCCGTCCCGACCTGATCCGGGAGATCGCCGAGCGCTTCGGCCGGCAGGTGCTGGTCCTCTCGGTGGACGCGCGGCGCACCCCCGAGGGCTCCTTCGAGGTCACCACGCACGGCGGGCGCCGCGGCACCGGCATCGACGCCGTCGAGTGGGCGCACCGGGCCGCGGAGCTGGGCGCGGGGGAGATCCTGCTGAACTCCATGGACGCCGACGGCACCAAGGACGGCTACGACGTGGAGATGATCCAGGCCGTCCGCAAGCACGTCACGGTCCCGGTGATCGCCTCGGGTGGCGCGGGCAAACTGGACCATTTCCCGCCGGCCATCGCCGCGGGCGCGGACGCCGTTCTGGCCGCGTCGGTCTTCCACTTCGGCGACCTGCGGATCGGGGAAGTGAAGCAGGCGCTCAGGGACGCGGGGCATCCCGTCCGCTGACGCGGCCCTCTTCGCACGGCATCCAGGAAGTGAAAGGAAAGTTGCGCAAAAAAGATTGTGCAACTTTTATTGTGCAACTTTTCTTTCGCATCTAGCGTGAGGGCATGGCAGACCGCGAGAGAGACCGCCGCATCACGGACGTGGGCACCCTCAAGGCGCTCGCCCATCCGCTGCGGGCGCAGCTGTACCGGCTGCTGATCATCGCGCGGACGGCCACCGCGTCCCAGCTGTCCGAGCAGGTCGACGAGGCGGTGTCGCTGGTCAGCTACCACCTGCGCAAGCTGGCCGCGCACGGGCTGATCGAGGAGGCAGAGCCGCGCGGGGACGGGCGTGAGCGCTGGTGGCAGCCCGCCTCGGACGGCGTGAGCATCCGCGACGAGGACTTCCGGGACGCCCCGGAGAAGGCCGCCGCGCACATCGCGGCCAGCCGCCTCTTCTTCGAACAGCGGGTCGACATGGTCCGCCGCTACCTCGACGAGCGCGCGCACTGGAGCGACGCGTGGACCACGGCGTCCGACTCCTCCGAGTGGCTGCTGCACCTGACCCCGGACGAACTGCTCGAACTGGCCAAGGAGATGAACGCCCTCGTGCGCCGCTACGAGGAGCACGGCCGGGCCGCCATGGCCGCCGGCGACACCGAGGGCCGGGAGAACGTCGCGGTGCACACGTACGGCTTCCCCTTCCGTCTCTGAGAGGACCCCCGCATGACCACCGGGCTCGAGAGCACGGCCACGGTCACCATCCCCGAGAAGCCCGCCCACCGGGACGGCAACGTCCTGCGCTGGGTCGGCGCCTACGCCTCCTCGATGGCCGGCGACGGCGTGTACTACGTCGCCCTGTCCTGGGCCGCGGTACAGGCGGGCACCCCCGCACAGGCCGGGCTCGTGATGTCCGTCAGCGCTCTCCCGCGCGCGGTGCTGATGCTGGGCGGCGGAGTGGTCGCCGACCGGTTCGGGCCGCGCCGGGTCGTCATCGGCAGTGACGCGGTGCGCTGCGCGGCCGTGCTCGCGGTGGCGGCACTGCTGTTCCTCACCGGCCCGGGGCTGTGGCCGCTCGCGGCGCTCGCCCTGGTCTTCGGCGTCGTGGACGCCGTGTTCGTGCCCGCCGTCGGGGCGCTGCCCGCCCGGATCACCGGCCGGGGGCAGCTCGCCCGGGTGCAGGGCATGCGGGGGCTCGCGTACCGGTTCGCCGTCGTGGTGGGGGCGCCGCTCGGCGGGCTCGGTGTGGCGGTGGGCGGGGCGGCGGTCGCGTTCGGGCTCGCGGGGCTGCTGATCGCCGTGTCCGTGCCGCTGCTGGTCTCCGTACGGATGCGGGAGCTGCCGCCGGACGACGCGGTGGACGGGCGGGGCGGCACCGCCTGGTCCGACCTGGTCGCGGGCCTGCGGTACATCCGGCGTCACCGCGTTCTCGCTCCGCTGGTCCTGGCCATCGCCCTGGGGGACCTCGGGTTCGTCGGGCCGTTCAACGTGGGGCTGACGCTGCTCGCCGACGAGCGCGGGTGGGGCGCCTCCGGGATGGGCTGGGTGCTGGCCGGGTTCGGCGTCGGCGCTGGGTTCGTCTCGCTGCTGCTGGCGGTGCGGGGGCGGCTGCCGCACGCCGGGCGGGTGGCGGGATGGGCGCTGCTCGCGGGGGCGGTCGCCGTCGGCGCGCTGGCCTTCGTGCCGAGTCTCCTCGCGGCGGTGGGCACGGCACTCGCCGTCGGGCTGCTGGCGGGGCTCAGCGGCGCCATGTGCACGGCCCTGCTGCAGACCCACGCGGCCTCCGCCTACCTCGGCCGCGTCACCGCCGTCTCCAGCCTGGTCAGCCTCGGCCTGACCCCCCTCACCATGCCCCTGACGGCCGCGGCGATCGGCGCGTGGGGAACGGGGCCGGTGTACGTGGCGAGCGCGGCGGTGTGCGGACTGGGCGGACTGGTCGCGCTGGGCGTGAGCGATTTGCGGCGCGCGGAACTGCCCGGGTGAGGCAAGGAGCGGCCGGGTGAGGCAAGGAGGGGCCGGGTGAGGCAAGGAGCGGCCGGGTGAGGCAAGGAGGGGCCGGGTGAGGCGGCGACGCGGGTGCGCCAAGTGCCACCGGCCCCGGCGGTGCCTCGTCAGATGCCGAGTTGCTTCGCCTCGTGGAGCTTGGTGATCGCTTCCTTGTCGCCGTCCAGTTCGACCTTGGCGGCGCTTTGCCGGCCGTAGGAGAACAGCAGCAGTTCGGACGGTTCGCCGGTCACCGTGACGACGGGGGTGCCGCGGTGCGCCACCGCCGTCTGGCCGTCGGGGCGGCGCAGCACCAGGCCGGTCGGGGCGCTGCGGCCCATCAGCCGGGCCGAACGCTCCAGACGCGACCACAGCGTGTCCTGGAAGACCTGGTCCAGCTCCCGCGGCGCCCAGTCCGGCCGGGCCCGGCGGACGTCCTCCGTGTGGACGTAGAACTCCACCGTGTTCGAGAGCTCGTCCACCTGCTTGAGCTGGAACGGCGAGAAGCGCGGCGGGCCGGTGCGGATGAGCTGGATCAGCTCCTCGTACGGCTTCGCGGTGAACTCCGCCATCACCCGCTCCAGGCGCGGCGCGAGCTGCTTGATGAGCATGCCGCCGGCGGCGTCGGGGCGGCGCTCGCGCACCACCACGTGCGCGGCGAGATCACGGGTGAGCCAGCCCTCGCAGAGGGTCGGGGCGTCGGGGCCCTCGGCCTCCAACAGATCGGCCAGAAGAAGTCGTTCACGCTTGGCGAAAGTCGACATGACAATCAGCCTACGACCACCCTCCAGGTCCGCCCAGTGGACATGGCCCGTCACTGTCAGTGGCGCGCGGCACAATGGCACCCATGACCAGTACGACCGGTACCCCCCGGCCCAGCAGCCTCGACCCCGAGATCGCCGCGCGGCTCAAGCGCAGCGCCGACGGGCTCCTCCCCGCGATCGCCCAGCAGTACGACACCGGTGAGGTGCTGATGCTGGGCTGGATGGACGACGAGGCGCTGCACCGCACGCTCACCACCGGCCGCTGCACCTACTGGTCGCGCAGCCGCCAGGAGTACTGGGTCAAGGGCGACACCTCCGGCCACTTCCAGTGGGTCAGGTCGGTCGCGCTGGACTGCGACGCCGACACCGTGCTGGTCAAGGTCGACCAGGTCGGCGCCGCCTGCCACACCGGCGCCCGCACCTGCTTCGACGAGGACGTGCTCCTCAAGGAGACCGAGGGCGCCGATTCCGTCGTACCGGCACGGGATCAGTAAGGTCAGCCGCCATGGACCTCGAGACCTTCCGCAAGCTCGCCACCGACCGGCGTGTCATCCCGGTCACGCGCAAGCTCCTCGCCGACGGCGACACCCCCGTCGCGCTGTACCGCAAGCTCGCGGCCGAGCGCCCCGGCACCTTCCTGCTGGAGTCCGCGGAGAACGGCCGCTCCTGGTCCCGCTACTCCTTCGTGGGCGTCCGCAGCGCCGCCACCCTGACCTCCCGCGACGGCGGAACCCACTGGCTCGGCACCCCGCCCGTCGGCGTCCCCGTGGACGGCGACCCGCTCGCCGCCCTGCGCGCCACCATCGAGGCCCTGCACACCCCGCACCAGGAGGGCCTGCCGCCCTTCACCGGCGGCATGGTCGGCTACCTCGGCTACGACATCGTGCGCCGCCTGGAGAAGATCGGCCCCGGCGAGCGGGACGACCTGAAGCTGCCCGAGCTGACCATGCTGCTCACCAGCGACCTGGCCGTGATGGACCACTGGGAGGGCTCGGTCCTGCTGATCGCCAACGCGATCAACCACAACGACCTGGACACCGGCGTCGACGAGGCCTACGCGGACGCCGTGGCCCGGCTGGACGCGATGGAGGCGGACCTGTCCCGCGCGGTCGCCCAGCCGCCCGCCGTCCTGCCGCCCTCGGAACTGCCCGAGTACACCGCGCTGTGGGGCGGCCCCGACTTCCAGGCGGCCGTCGAGGACGTCAAGGAACGCATCCGCGCCGGTGAGGCCTTCCAGGTCGTCCCCTCCCAGCGCTTCGAAACACCGTGCACGGCAAGCGCGTTGGACGTGTACCGGGTGCTGAGGGCCACCAACCCCTCCCCGTACATGTACCTGTTCCGCTTCGACGGCTTCGACGTCGTCGGCTCGTCCCCCGAGGCCCTGGTGAAGGTCGAGGACGGACGGGCCATGGTCCACCCCATCGCCGGCACCCGGCACCGCGGGGCGACCCCGCAGGAGGACCAGGCGCTAGCCGACGAACTGCTCGCCGACCCCAAGGAGCGCGCCGAGCACCTGATGCTCGTCGACCTCGGACGCAACGATCTCGGACGGGTCTGCGAGCCGGGCTCCGTCGAGGTCGTCGACTTCATGTCCATCGAGCGGTACTCGCACGTGATGCACATCGTCTCGACGGTCACCGGCCGGGTCGCCGCGGGCCGCACCGCCTTCGACGTCCTGACGGCCTGTTTCCCGGCCGGCACCCTCTCCGGCGCCCCCAAGCCCCGCGCGATGCAGATCATCGACGAACTCGAGCCGTCCCGGCGCGGGTTGTACGGCGGCTGCGTCGGCTACCTCGACTTCGCGGGCGACTCCGACACCGCCATCGCCATCCGCACCGCCCTGCTCCGGGGCGGCACGGCGTACGTCCAGGCGGGCGCCGGCATCGTCGCCGACTCCGACCCGGTCGCCGAGGACCAGGAGTGCCGCAACAAGGCGGCGGCGGTGCTGCGCGCGGTCCACACGGCCAACCGGCTCGGACAGTAGGACGGGTCTCACGTGAACCCCGGGTGACGGTTCACCCGGGGTTCGGGCGATAGTGGAGTACGTGACTGCCGTACCTCATCCCCGTTCCGAAGCCGCAGGACCCGCCCGGGCCGGCCGCATCTCCCTCGCCGTCGCCCTGCCGGCCGGTGCGCTCGGCGCGGCCGTGGCGCTGCTGTCGACCCGGCAGCGCTGGTCGGAGGGCACCACGACGGTGGCCGGCGGCGCCTTCTCGCTGACCGCCAAGGGCAGTGACGTCACCGGCGTCCCCGCCGCGCTGGCCATAGTGGGCCTGGCCGCGCTGGTCGCCGTGTTCGCCGTCCGCCGGGCCGGCCGCCTGCTGGTCGCGGCCCTGCTCGCGCTCTCCGGCGCCGGCACGGTCGCCGCGGCCCTGCTCGGCGCGTCCGACAGCTCGGCCCTCGACGACAAGGCCGCCCAGGCGGCCGGCGACACCTCGGCCACGGTGCACGCCCTCAGCCACACGGCCTGGCCGTACGTGGCCGCGGTGGGCGGCGCGCTGATCCTGCTTGCCGGGCTGCTCGCGCTGCGCTACGGGCGGTACTGGCCGGCGATGTCCGGGCGCTACGAGCGGGACGGGGCGGCCAGGCCGCGGCGCAGGCCCGCCGCCGTCGATCCCGACCGTCCCGAGGACCTGTGGAAGGCCCTGGACCGCGGGGAGGACCCGACGAGCGCGTAGACGACGGCGCCGACGCGCGAAGGGCGACCCCCGGGCAGCACACGCGCGCGCGTGCGGGACAATGTCGGCTGAGCGTCCGGCTCAGACACGTAATCAGCAACGAGGAGCAAGTCATGGCGGGCAGCAGCCACGGTCACACCCCGGCCGCCTGGACCGGTGTCATCATCGCCTTCATCGGTTTCTGCGTCGCGGGCGCCTTCATGGTCATGGCTCAGCCCGTGGGCTTCTGGGCCGGCATGGCGATCGTGGTCATCGGCGGCATCGTCGGCTGGGTGATGAGCGCGATGGGCCTGGGGCAGCCGAAGGACGCGCACGACAACTTCCAGTCGGAGCTGGCGCAGAGCCAGGCGGCGCACGCCAAGAGCTGAGCGCGCACGGCCACCGCACGCACGCGTGAGGGGCGATCCGGAACGCCGGGTCGCCCCTCACGCGTGCGGGGCGGCCGTTCCGGGGGAGAATGCCTGACGTGAACGTCGAGAGCCGGTCCGTCACGCCCTCCCGCGCCGAACCCACCACGGCGGCGCGGCTCGCCGTGCCCGCGGGCATCATGGCCGCCGTCGCCGGGGCCTTCGCCTACGTGGGGACGGTCGACCCCAACCAGCCCGGCCACTACCCCGTCTGTCCCCTGTACGCCGTCACCGGCCTGTACTGCCCCGGCTGCGGCGGACTGCGCAGTGCGCACGCCTTCGTCCACGGCGACTTCCTCGGGGCGCTCCACGACAACGCCCTGGCCACCGTCGGCTATCCGCTCTTCGCCGTGCTGTGGACCGTATGGGTGGTGCGTGCGGTACGGGGACGGCCGCTGCGGCTCGGGCTCGGGTCGGCGCACCTGTGGGCCCTGGGGGCGTTGCTGCTGGTCTTCACGGTTGTCCGGAACCTGCCGTTCGGTGGCTGGCTGCATCCTTGATCAAACCGTGAACGTCCAGGTAGTGGGACCGGCGTCAACCGGATGCGGGGGCTGCGCCCTCCTCCGGATACCATCGCAGTGACCATCGGTTTTCTCCCGACGGTCAAAAAGCTTCAACAGTCCACCGTCTGGAAGGGGGCCGCTCGCGTGAGTGTGCTCGACGAGATCATCGACGGAGTCCGTGCCGACCTCGCGGAGCGGCAGGCGCGCGTCAGCCTCGACGAGCTCAAGGAGCGTGCGGCGAAGGCTCCCACCGCCAAGGACGGGGTCGCCGCGCTCAAGGGCGACGGCGTCAAGGTCATCTGCGAGGTCAAGCGCTCCAGCCCCTCCAAGGGCGCGCTGGCCGCGATCGCCGACCCCGCCGGACTCGCCGCGGACTACGAGGCGGGCGGCGCGGCCGTCATCTCCGTCCTCACCGAGCAGCGCCGCTTCGGCGGCTCGCTGGCCGACCTGGAGGCGGTCCGCGCACGCGTGGACATCCCCGTCCTGCGCAAGGACTTCATCGTCACGTCGTACCAGCTGTGGGAGGCCCGCGCGTACGGCGCCGACCTCGCCCTCCTGATCGTCGCCGCCCTGGAACAGCCCGCCCTGGAGTCCCTCATCGAGCGCGCCGTCTCCATCGGCCTCACCCCGCTCGTCGAGGTGCACGACGAGGACGAGGTCGAGCGCGCGGTGGACGCCGGCGCCAAGATCATCGGCGTCAACGCACGCAACCTCAAGACCCTAGAGGTGGACCGCTCCACCTTCGAGCGCGTGGCCCCCGAGATCCCCGACCACCTCGTCAAGATCGCCGAGTCCGGCGTCCGCGGCCCCCACGACCTGATCGCCTACGCCAACGCCGGTGCGGACGCGGTCCTGGTGGGCGAGTCCCTGGTGACGGGGAAGGACCCGAGGACGGCCGTCTCGGACCTGGTGGCGGCAGGAGAGCACCCCGCTCTTCGGCACGGACGCAGTTGATCTTTCGGTAGGCTGACCCCGATGACGCTCACCATGACGACCGTGGACCGGTACGCCCGCCTCGCGCGCGGCTGCCGCCCCCGGGGCTGCCGTGCGCCCGCCCGCCGGGTGCACGGCCGTCGCGTGCGTTACGTCATCGGAGACGAACCCGGGCAGGTCAACGGCCGCCGATGGCAGCGCGCCCCTTAGGGGCGCGGGGAACTGCGCGAAAAGCCACAATCGGCCCGCAGTCAACAGCCAGTCCCTGCCCCCACGGCGAATAGTGTCCTTTTCACGCACTCACCGTGAGGTTCAGCCATGCCCAGCGACTTCTTCATTCCCGACCCGGAGGGTCAAGTACCGAGCCCCGAAGGCTACTTCGGCAACTTCGGCGGCAAGTTCATCCCGGAGGCCCTCGTCGCAGCCGTGGACGAGGTGGCCGTCGAGTACGACAAGGCCAAGCACGACCCCGAGTTCGCCCGAGAGCTCGACGACCTGCTGCTCAACTACACGGGGCGCCCCTCGGCGCTCACCGAGGTCCCCCGCTTCGCCGCGGAAGCGGGCGGCGCACGTGTCTTCCTCAAGCGCGAGGACCTCAACCACACCGGCTCCCACAAGATCAACAACGTCCTCGGTCAGGCCCTGCTCACCAAGCGCATGGGCAAGACCCGGGTCATCGCGGAGACCGGCGCCGGCCAGCACGGCGTGGCCACCGCCACCGCCTGCGCCCTGTTCGGCCTCGAGTGCACGATCTACATGGGCGAGATCGACACCCGGCGCCAGGCCCTCAACGTGGCCCGCATGCGCATGCTCGGCGCCGAGGTCGTCGCGGTGAAGTCCGGCAGCCGCACTCTGAAGGACGCCATCAACGAGGCCTTCCGCGACTGGGTCGCCAACGTCGACCACACCCACTACCTCTTCGGCACGGTCGCCGGCCCGCACCCCTTCCCGGCCATGGTCCGCGACTTCCACCGCGTCATCGGCGTGGAGGCCCGCCGCCAGCTCCTGGAGCGCGCCGGCCGCCTCCCGGACGCGGCGATCGCCTGCGTCGGCGGCGGCTCCAACGCCATCGGCCTCTTCCACGCGTTCATCCCCGACGAGGGCGTCCGCCTGATCGGCTGCGAGCCGGCCGGCCACGGCGTGGAGACCGGCGAGCACGCGGCCACCCTCACCGCCGGCGAGCCCGGCATCCTGCACGGTTCCCGGTCCTACGTCCTGCAGGACGACGAGGGCCAGATCACCGAGCCGTACTCGATCTCGGCCGGCCTGGACTACCCGGGCATCGGCCCGGAGCACTCGTACCTCAAGGACAGCGGTCGCGGCGAGTACCGCGCGGTCACCGACGACGCGGCGATGCAGGCCCTGCGCCTGCTCTCGCGCACCGAGGGCATCATCCCGGCGATCGAGAGCGCCCACGCCCTCGCGGGCGCCCTGGAGGTCGGCAGGGAGCTGGGCGAGGACGGTCTGATCGTCGTCAACCTGTCCGGCCGCGGCGACAAGGACATGGACACCGCCGCGCGCTACTTCGACCTGTACGACACCGACGCCGAGGTCGCGGCCGACGCCGCCGACACCGCCGAGATCGAGGGGGACGCCAAGTGAGCGGGAACATCCAGCTGTTGTCGGACACCCTCGCCGCCGCCAAGGCCGAGGGCCGTGCCGCGCTCATCGCCTACCTCCCGGCCGGGTTCCCGACCGTGGACGGCGGCATCGAGGCGATCAAGGCGGCCCTGGAGGGCGGGGCGGACGTCATGGAGGTGGGGCTGCCGCACAGCGACCCCGTCCTCGACGGTCCCGTCATCCAGACCGCCGACGACATCGCCCTGCGCGGCGGCGTCAAGATCGCGCACGTCATGCGCACGGTCAAGGAGGCCCACGAGGCCACCGGCAAGCCGATCCTCGTCATGACGTACTGGAACCCCATCGACCGCTACGGCGTCGAGCGCTTCACCGCCGAGCTGGCGGAGGCCGGGGGCGCCGGATGCATCCTGCCCGACCTGCCCGTCCAGGAGGCGGCGCTGTGGCGGGAGCACGCCGAGAAGCACGGGCTCGCCACGGTCTTCGTGGTCGCGCCCAGCAGCAAGGACGCGCGGCTCGTGCAGATCACCGCGGCCGGCAGCGGCTTCGTGTACGCCGCCTCGCTCATGGGTGTCACCGGCACCCGTGAGTCGGTGGGCGCGCAGGCCCAGGACCTGGTCGAGCGGACCCGGGCGACCGGCACGGACCTGCCCGTCTGCGTCGGCCTCGGTGTCTCCGACGCCGCGCAGGCCGCCGAGGTGGCCGGCTTCGCCGACGGCGTGATCGTCGGCTCGGCGTTCGTGAAGCGGATGCTGGACGCGCCGGACGACGCGGCCGGCGTCGAGGCGGTCCGCGCACTCGCCGGGGAACTGGCGAAGGGCGTGCGCGGCCAGGCGTAACGGCACACTACGGAAGATTCGGTCACTCGAACGGGTGGACCTGGGACCGGGGAGGCGCGCTGCGCCTCCCCGGTTCGTTCTGGGGGTGTGAGCGAGAAGAACCGTGAGGGAAAGCGCACCGCCCGTGAGCGGCTGGCGGTCGAGCGCGAGAAGCAGAAGGCCGCCGAGAAGCGACGGCGGGTGCTGATCGTCGGCGCGAGCGTCGTCTGCGTGCTGGGGCTCGCCGCGGTGATCGGCGTGGTCGCCGCGAACGCCGGCAAGGACAAGGGCAGCAAGAGCTCGGGCCCGATCGCGGCGCCGTCCGGTGCGCAGGGCAAGGACAGTCTCGCGATCCCGGTCGGCAAGGACGGCGCCCGGTCGACGCTCACCGTCTGGGAGGACTTCCGCTGCCCGGCCTGCCAGGCCTTCGAGATGACCTACCGTCCGACCATCCACGAGCTGACCGACTCCGGACAGCTCCGGGTCGAGTACCACCTGGTCAGACTGATCGACGGCAACCTCGGCGGCACCGGCTCGCTGCGCGCGGCCAACGCGGCGGCCTGCGCCCAGGACGCCGGGAAGTTCCGCGACTACCACGACGTGCTGTACCAGAACCAGCCGAAGGAGACCGACGACGCCTTCGCGGACAACAGCAAGCTGATCGCGCTCGCGGGCAAGGTGCACGGCCTCGACACCCCGGCCTTCCGCACCTGCGTCAACGACGGCACGCACGACAGCTGGGTCGACAAGTCGGCCGCCGCGTTCCGGTCCAGCGGTTTCTCCGGCACGCCGACCGTGATCCTCAACGGCAAGAACATCTACCAGGACCAGACGATGACCCCGGCCAAGCTCAAGCAACTGGTACAGGAGGCCGCCAAGCGGTAAGGCGCACGGGGCGCATTCACACCTGCCCGTTATGGACCCGTAGCCGGGCCGCCTGCCGTGGTCCCGGTCCGGCACGGTAGCGTCGACCCTGCCATGGAAGAACTTGCCTACATTCCGAGCCCGTCGCGCGGGGTGCTGTATCTCGGCCCCATTCCGCTGCGCGGCTACGCGTTCTGCATCATCATCGGCGTCTTCGTCGCGGTCTGGCTCGGCAACAAGCGCTGGATCGCCCGCGGGGGACGGGCCGGGACGGTGGCCGACATCGCTGTCTGGGCGGTGCCGTTCGGCCTCGTCGGCGGCCGGCTCTACCACGTGATCACGGACTACGAGCTGTACTTCAGCCAGGGCCGTGACTGGGTGGACGCCTTCAAGGTGTGGGAGGGCGGCCTCGGTATCTGGGGCGCGATCGCGCTCGGTGCGCTGGGTGCCTGGATCGGCTGCCGGCGCCGGGGCATCCCGATGCCCGCGTACGCCGACGCCGTGGCGCCCGGTATCGCCTTCGCGCAGGCGATCGGGCGGTGGGGCAACTGGTTCAACCAGGAGCTGTACGGCAAGGAGACCAACGTTCCCTGGGCGCTGCACATCACGTCCTCGGCGGACGGTCGGGTGCCGGGGTACTACCACCCGACGTTCCTCTACGAGTCCCTGTGGTGCATCGGCGTCGCCTTCCTGGTCATCTGGGCCGACCGGCGCTTCAAGCTGGGGCACGGGCGGGCGTTCGCGCTGTACGTCGCCGCGTACTGCGTGGGGCGGGCGTGGATCGAGTACATGCGGGTCGACGACGCGCACCACATCCTCGGGCTGCGGCTGAACGACTGGACCGCGGGGATCGTGTTCCTGCTCGCGGTGGCGTACATCGTGGTGTCCTCGAAGAAGCGGCCCGGGCGGGAAGCGGTGGTCGAGCCGGGGGCGGCGGACGAAGTGGCCGACGGGGAGACCGGGGCCGAGGACGCCGACGTCAAGAAAGCCGACGTCAAGAAAGCCGACGTCAAGGACGCCGACGTCAAGAAGGCCGACGGGGAGACCCCCGAGGGGGAGGCCAAGGCGGACGCCGACGGGGATGACGCCGACGCCGACGCGAAGGATGAGGTCGAGTCGACCGAGTCGGCCAAGAAGCTCTGACGATCGACTGACGGCGGGTTCCGGCGGCTTAGGCACTGCCGGACCCGCCGTCGGCGTTTCCGCCGTTGCAGCGGAGAAAAGCGGGTGGATCATCGGCAGCGGTTGGCCAGGGACAGGGTGCGTCGGGCCGTTGCCACGACCGCCGCGTCGATGAAGCGGCCGTCCGGGAGGGCCTGGGCGCCCTGGTCTCTTGTCGCCGCCTTCACGATGGTTTCCGCCTCCTCGATCTCGTGGGTCGTGGGGAGGTAGGCCCGTTCGATGATGGGGAGCTGGCGGGGGTGGATGGCGGCTCGGCCGAGGAAGCCCAGGGCGCGGCCGTGGGTGCAGGAGGCCGCCAGGGCCTCCAGGTCCCGGATGTCCGGGTGCACCGACTGAGGTGGCGGGGGCAGGCCCGCCGCCCGGGCGGCCACGACGACCCGGGAGCGGGACCAGTCGAGGCCCGCGTCCTCACGTACGCCCAGGTCGGCCCGGAGATCCGCCTCGCCCAGCGAGATGCCGCGCAGCGACGGGTGAGCGGAGGCGATGGCGTGGGCCTGTTCCACGGCCAGGGCGGTTTCCAGGAGGGCGTACAGGGCGGGGGCGTCGCCCGTCAGCGAGGTCGTGCGGTGGGCGATGCGGATGATCTGGGACGGTGACGTAACCTTCGGCAGGCGCAGGCCCGACAGGCCCGGGAGCATGGCGATCGCTTCGAGGTCCCGGGGCGCCAGCGGTCCGTCCAGGGCGTTGACGCGGACGTGGACCGGGACCGGCGGGGAGTCGGTGAGGAGCTCGGCCGTGGCGGCGCGGGCGTAGTCCTTGCGGTCCGGGGCGACCGCGTCCTCCAGGTCGACGACCACGACGTCGGCCCCGGCGACGAGTGCCTTGGCGACCACGTGCGGGCGGTCGCCGGGGGCGTACAGCCAGGTGAGCGGGGTGGTCCTCGCGGTCATACGGCATCCTCCTCCCGTAGAGCCGCCAACTCGGCCCGGCTCAGGCCCAGTTCGGTCAGGACCCGTTCCGTGTCCGCGCCGTGCGGGCGGCCCGCCCAGCGGATGGCGCCCGGCGTGGAGGAGAGCCGGAAGAGGACGTTCTGCATACGGAGCGGGCCGAGTTCGGGGTCGTCGAGGGTCGTGATCGTGTCGAGGGCCTGGTACTGGGGATCGGTGAGGACGTCCCGTACGTCCTGCACGGGCGCGATGGCGGCCTCCGCCTTCTCGAAGGCCGCGAGGACCTCCGTGCGGGTGCGGGTGGCGATCCAGTCGCCGACCGCCGCGTCGAGGACGTCCGCATGCGCGGCGCGCTCGGCGCCCGTCGCGAACCAGGGCTCGTCGATCAGGTCCGGGCGGCCCACCAGGTGCATCACGCGTTCCGCGATCGACTGGGCCGAGGTGGAGACGGCGACCCAGGTGCCGTCTGCGGTGCGGTAGGTGTTGCGCGGGGCGTTGTTGGCGGAGCGGTTGCCGGTGCGGGCCTGGACGTATCCGAGCTGGTCGTACCAGGTGGGCTGGGGGCCGAGGACGGTGAGGATCGGTTCGATGATCGCCATGTCGACGACCTGGCCCTCGCCGGTGCGCTCGCGCGCGGCGAGCGCGGTCAGCACGGCGTACGCCGTCGCCAGGCCGGCGATGGAGTCGGCGAGGCCGAAGGGCGGGAGGGTCGGAGGGGCGTCCGGCTCACCGGTGATCGCGGCGAAGCCGCTCATCGCCTCGGCGAGGGTGCCGAAGCCGGGGCGGTGGGCGTAGGGGCCGAACTGGCCGAAGGCGGTGACGCGGGTGAGGACCAGCCGGGGGTTGACTGCGGACAGCTCGGGCCAGCCGAGGTCCCATTTCTCCAGGGTGCCCGGACGGAAGTTCTCGATCAGCACGTCGGCTGTCGCGGCCAGTCGGAGGAGCGTGGCGCGGCCGCCGGGCCTGGAGAGGTCGAGGGTGATCGCGCGCTTGTTGCGGCCGAGGATCTTCCACCACAGACCGACTCCGTCCTTCGAGGGACCGTGGCCGCGGGAGGGATCCGGTTTGGTGGGGTGCTCGACCTTCACGACCTCCGCGCCGAAGTCGCCGAGCAGGGTGGCGGCGAGGGGGCCGGCGAAGAGCGTGGCGAGGTCGAGGACGCGCAGACCGGTGAGCGGGGGCTGGGTGCCGGGAGTGGTCATGAGGAGTACCGCGCCTCGATCTCGGAGCGGTACGGCATCGACGCGGAGGCGCCGGGGCGCTGCACCGAGAGCGCGGCGGCCGTGGCGGCCCAGGTCAGGGCCTCACGGATGGGCCGCTCCTCGCCGAGGGCCACCGCGAGGGCGCCGACGAAGGTGGCGCCCGCGCCGGTGGAGTCCACGGCGGTGACCTGCGGGGCCCCGACGGCGAGGGGCTCGGCGTCCCGTGCCAGGTACAGGCTGCCCGCCGCGCCGAGTGTGACCACCACGGCCGGGACCTTCTCCAGCAGGGCGGTGGCCGCGTCGACCGTGTCGGTCTCGTCGGTGAGGGTGACCGCCTCGTACTCGTTGGCGACCAACAGGTCGGTGGCGGCGAGGAGTTCGGGCGGGAGGGGCTGTGCGGGGGCGGGGGTGAGGATCGTACGGACGCCGTGGGCGCGGGCGGTCCGCGCTCCCGCGACGACCGCGGGCATCGGGATCTCCAGCTGCAGCAGCAGGGTGTCGGCGGAGGCGATGAGGCCTTCGTCGCCGGGTACGAGGTGGTCGACGGTCCCGTTGGCGCCGGGGATCACGACGATCGCGTTGCCGCCCTCGTCGTCGACGACGATGTGGGCGGTGCCGGAGGGGCCGTCGATGGTGCGCAGCAGGTCCGTCTCGACGCCCGAGTGTTCCAGGGTGGAGCGGAGACGGGTGCCGTAGGTGTCGGTGCCGACGGCGCCGATCATCGACACGGTGGCGCCCGCTCGGGCCGCGGCGATCGCCTGGTTGGCGCCCTTGCCGCCGGGGATCGTACGGAACTGCCGTCCCGTCACGGTCTCTCCGCGCTGCGGGGCCTTCTCGACATAGGTGACGAGGTCCATGTTCGTGCTGCCCAGCACGACGATGTGGGTCATGGGCGGGATGCCTCCCGGTGGGTGAGGTGGGCCAGGGTGTCGAAGCCGACGCCGTTGAAGTCGCCGACGGACGTGGACAGCCGGTTCTTCAGGGGGGACGTCCAGCGCTCGGGGAGGGCGGCGGGGCTGCCGGTGAGCAGTGCGGCGATGCCGCCCGCGGTGGCGCCGTTGGAGTCGGTGTCCAGGCCGCCCGACACGGCACGGGAGATGGAGCCGGTGAAGTCGCCGTCGGCGTGGGTGAGGGCGGCGGCGATCAGGGCCGTGTTGGGGATGGCGTGGACCCAGTGGTGGGTGTCGGCGTAGGTGGCGTGGAGTTCGTCCACGACGGTGTCGAAGTCGGGCTGCTGTGTGGCCAGTCGGATGGCGTGGCGGATCGCCTCGGACAGGCGGGAGCGGGGTGGGATCACCGTGAGGCCGGTGCTCAGGCAGCTGTGGATGTCGTGGGTGCCGGTGGCGGCCTCGGCGATGACGGCCGCGGTGAACATCGCCGCGTAGACGCCGTTGCCGGTGTGGGTGAGGGTGGCGTCCGCGTGGGCCTGTTCCGCGGCGGCGCCCGGGTCGCCGGGGTTGGTCCAGCCGTGGACGTCCGCGCGGATGAGGGCGCCGATCCATTCGCGGAAGGGGTTGCGGTGGCGGGCGGTGTGCGGGGGTTCGATGCCGGTGAGGAGGTTGCGGTAGGCGACGCGTTCGGCGGTGAAGGTGCGGCCGGCGGGGAGTTCGTCCAGCCAGAGCCTCGCCACGTCGGCGGTGGTGAAGCGGCGTCCGTGGCGTTGGAGCAGGAGCAGGTTGAGGAGGGGGTAGTTGAGGTCGTCGTCCTCGGGCATCCCGTCGATGTTCTCGACGAGCGAGGTGGGGGCCGAACGGCGGTTCCAGGGGTGCTGCGAGAGGAGCTCTTCCGGGACTCCCCGGGCGGTGAAGTAGGTGTTCAGGGGCCAGTTGCCGGTGGACCGGGCCAGTTGGCGGATGCCGGTGAGGGGGAGTTTCTCGACGGGCTTGCCCAGGAGGCAGCCCGCGGCTCGGCCCAGCCAGGCGGCTTCCAGACGGAGTCGGCTCGTGGCCGCTCGGGCCGGCCGGGGCCAGTCGGGGCAGGAGTCCTTGATCCTCGTGAGGTCGGTCGGCTCCGCCTCGGTCAACGTGCCGGGCAGGTCCGCCAGTTCGTCCAGCAGGTCCTCCGCCAGTTGCCGCAGGTAGCGCGACGCCCGTCCCGTCGACGCACCCGCTCGGCCCGGAGCTTCCGCACCCCCCGCCGCCCTCCAGCGCGCCGCGATCACCGACGCCTCACGACCGTCCAGAGCCGCCTGACGCAGCTCATGGCCGATCAGGTCCTCCGGCTGCACCCAGGTCAGTCGGAGCATCCGAGGCTTCCGAGTCTCGTGAAGGCCGCTTCGTGCGCCCGCCGTCGTCGTACGTCCCGCTCGAAGATCTCGTACGCCACCTCGGTGAGGACGCGGGCCGGTTCCCACAGGTCCAGACGGCTCGCCTCCGAGACCGTCTTGGACCAGTCGTCCGGGACCGGCGAGCCGAGGGCGCCGGTCAGGGCGCCCGCCATCGTGGCGATCGAGTCGCAGTCCCGGCCGTAGTTCACCGAACCCAGCACCGCGTGGCGGTAGTCGCCGCCCGACACCAGCACCATGCCGAGGGCGACGGGGAGTTCCTCGATGGAGTGCAGACGCGAGGGGCGGCGGGCGCCGAGGGAGGGGGCGCGGTAGTCGGGGCCCACCGTGTCGTACGGCGTCACCGCCTCGCGCAGCGGGACCAGGGCGGACTCGAAGTCCGTGTGCCGGGACGCCACTTCGCAGACCCGCTCGATCGCCTCGCGGGTGCCGTCCTTGGCGAGGGACAGGACGGTCGAGACGATCGTGTCCGGGGTGGCACCGGGGACGCAGGCCGCCGCCACCGCCGCCGCGAGGACGGCCGCCGCCTCCCGGCCGTACGACGACTGGTGGGCGCCGGCGACGTCCAGGGCCTCGGCGTAGGCGCCCGCCGGATCGGCCGCGTTGACCAGGCCGACCGGGGCCATGTACATCGCGGCGCCGCAGTTGACGATGTTCCCGACGCCGGCCTCGCGCGGGTCGGCGTGGGCGTAGTGGAGGCGGGTCACCAGCCACTTCTCGGCGAGGAAGACGCGGTGGAGGGGAAGGGCCTCGGCTTCCAGCTCCGGGATCCAGCGCGGGTTCGTCATCAGGTCGGGGACCAGGTGGTCGGCGATCGCGTACGCGTCGAGGTGGTCGCGGACGGTCGCGTAGACCCGTACCAGCGCGTGCGTCATCAAGGTGTCGTCGGTGATGTGGCCGTCGCCCTTGTGGTACGGGGCGAGGGGGCGGGCCGTGCGCCAGGCGTCGCCGCTCCAGGGGCCGACGATGCCGTGGACGCGGCCGCCGTGACGTTCGAGGATCTGGGTGGGGGAGTAGCCCTCTACCGGGCCGCCCAACGCGTCCCCGACCGCCGCGCCCACGAGGGCTGCGGTGATGCGGTCCTCGAGGCTGGTTGTCTCTTGGTCTGAGAGTCTGCTTGTCTCTTGCTTGGCGTGGCCTGTTGTTTCCTGCTTTTTGGGCGTCATGCCCGAATCATCCTCCCGGTGGGGCCGCTTGCGTGGCTTCCAGGAGTTCGGCGAGTTCCACCAGGTCGGTGGCGGTGAGGCGGGGGAGCGCGCAACCGGAGAGGGTGCGGCAGGCGTCCCGCCAGGAGGCCGGGATCGTGCTGCCACCGCCCAGTGCTCCGGTCAGGGCGCCGGCGAGGGCGGGGGCGGAGTCGGCCACTCGGGAGAGACAGGCCGCCGCCGGTACCGCTTCGGCGATACGGCCCCTTGCGGCTGTCGTCAGGGCCAGCGCCACGGGGACGGTCTCGGCGGCCGCGATGCCGTAGCTGTAGACATGGTCGACGATCTGGTGTTCCAGGAGGGGGACCAGGGCGAAGGCGGACTCGGCCCGGCGGGCCAGGTCGAGCGCGTGGCGGGCGTTGCGGCCGATCTCGGTGGTCTCGGGGAGTTCGGCGAGGGCGGCCGTGACGCAGGTGTGGACGTCGGCGCCGGTCAGCGCCAGGGACAGCGCCGCCGCCATCGCGCGGGCTCCGTGCACGCCGTCGCCGTCCTGGGTGTAGCGGGCGTCGAACTCGGCGAGGTCCGCGGCGAGTCGGGGGTCGCCCGGGTGGGCCACGGCCAGGACGCAGGCCCGGACGCAGGCCGCGTCGTCGAAGTAGTGGGGGTTGTCGTGGCCGGTGGCGGGCGGGCGGAGGCCGGCGGCGAGGTTGCCGAGGCCGGCGCGGACGGAGATGCGGGCGCGGAGGGGGAGGACGGCGGACTCCACCTCCGGGGCGCGTTGGGCCGCGGCGGCGACCTCGCTGGCCAGGGCGTTCCAGGTGAGGTCGATGGCGGCTCTGGTGCGGCGTTCGCGGCTGAGGTCGCCGAGGGCGGTGTCGTCGCCGGCGCGGAGGAGGGCCTCGGCGGCGAAGGCCGCCCACTCGGCGTCGTCGGAGGGGCCGAGGAGGAGGGGCTCGGGGGGTTGGTTGAGGGCGATGGGGACGGGGAGGGTGGTCGTGGCGTTGTGCTCGGCGAAGTTGTCGAGTTCCCGGGTGAGGCGGCGGGTCCAGTCGGGCATGCGGGTTGCTCTGTGGCGGGCGGAGGGCCAGCCGGCGGCGTCGCCTGCGGCCAGGCCCAGCAGGAGCCCGAGGGTTCTACCGGCCTCGGCGGATCTCTGCGAGGGCTTGCCGCCGATCACCGCCTTGGCGAGGCCCTGCGAGGGCGCGCCGCCCACCATCGCCTCGGCGAGGCTCTGCGAGGGCTTGCCGCCGGCCACCGCCTCGGCTTCGCCTTCGGCGGGTTCGCTCCCACTCGCACCACCCGTACAAGCATCGTCGTCGGGTGCGGGTGGCCCCTGTGGGGCGTCCCCGCCGTCGGCGGCCGCGGGAGCGGTCGGCTTCGCCGTGAGCGTCGATACAGCAGTGCCGTCGGTACGCGCGGGGTCCGTGAGGGCGGTGGCCTGTGCTCCCTCGTCCCAGGGGCCCGGGGGCCTCACCGGGGTGCCCCCGCCTCGGTGTCGGGTGCCAGGGTGAAGGACGTGGGGTCCGGGGGACGTACCGGTGTCTCCTCGTCCTGCGTCAGCAGGTCCGCCACCTCCAGGACGTGGTGACCCGCCATCGCCGGCAGGCAACTGCCCCGCGCCGGGGTGATCGCCGCCGCCCAGTCGGCCGGGATCGCGGCGACGCCCTGTGTCGCTCCCGCCAGCGCGCCCGCCACCGCCGCCGTCGTGTCGGCGTCGCGGCCCATGTTGACCGCCGTGAGGACCGCGTCGCGGAAGTCGCCGTCGGCCGCCGCGTAGGCGCCGAAGGCCAGGGCGACGGCTTCCGGGGCCAGGTCCGTCCACGGGTAGCCGCCGATCACCACCGCCGAGCGGACCGCGCGTTCGCCGCGGTGGGCGGCCGTCACGGCCCGGCGCAGGGAGCGGGCCGTCCAGGAGTCGTCCGGGACGACGGCGAGCGCGGAGGCCACCACCGCGATCGGCGCCGCCCCCGCCATCGCCGCCGCCACACCCGCCGCCACCGCCTGGCCGCCGTAGATGCCCTCGCCCTCGTGGCTCACCGAGCCGTCGATCGCCGCCAGCCGGGCCGCCTCGGCGGGGCGGCCCGCGGCGAAGACGCCGAAGGGGGCCGCGCGCATGGCGAGACCGTCGCTCCAGGCGTGCCGGTGCTGGGCGGAGATGGGGGCGGCGAGGCCGCGGCGGAGGTTCTCCAGGGTGCCGCGCTCGCTGAAGCCCGCCCCGCGGAAGGGGCCCTCGGCGCGGTCGGCGATCCACTCGTGCCAGGCCGCCTCCACATGGGCAGGGGTGAGGGCCGAGCCATGGCGGGCCAGCAGCAGGCCCGAGAAGATCGCGTACTCCGTGTCGTCCGTGCCGGCCGGTACGTCCGTGACGTACCCCGTGATCCGGCCCCAGCGGGCGCGGATCTCGGACGGTTTCATGTTCTCCGCGGGCGCCCCGAGGGCGTCCCCCACGGCCAGACCGAGCAGTGCGCCGCGTGCCCGTTCGCGGATCGATGGCATGGGCCATGTGTCCCACCATCGGCGGTTGACCCCAGCCTCGCGGGGCTCCATGTCACCCGGTCGATCGGCAAAGCCGCAGGTTAGCCCAGCCTTTCCTTGCTGGCGGCGGGGAATGCGGAGGCGTAGGTTTTGCGTTGTCGGAAATTAGAACGTGTCCAAAGTTAGCTTTGGCTTAGCTTCCCTGGGGGACCCCGCAATGGCGATCATCGAGACCGAGGCCACGCTCCACGAGGCCCACCGCGACAACCACACGCACCGTGACGTCAACGGTGGGTGGCTGCGGCCGGCGGTGTTCGGGGCGATGGACGGGCTCGTCTCCAACCTCGCGCTGATGACCGGTGTCGCGGGCGGCGCCGTGAGTCCGAACACCATTGTGCTGACCGGCCTCGCGGGTCTCGCCGCCGGCGCCTTCTCGATGGCCGCGGGTGAGTACACCTCCGTCGCCTCCCAGCGCGAGCTCGTCGAGGCCGAGCTGGACGTCGAGCGCGCCGAGCTGAGGAAGCACCCGGCGGACGAGGAGGCCGAGCTCGCCGCGCTCTACCAGGCGCGCGGCGTCGAGCCGGAGCTGGCCCGGGAGGTCGCCCGGCAGCTGTCCCGCGATCCCGAGCAGGCGCTGGAGATCCACGCCCGCGAGGAGCTCGGCATCGACCCCTCGGACCTGCCGTCGCCGCTGGTCGCGGCCGTGTCGTCCTTCGGGTCCTTCACGCTGGGCGCGCTGCTTCCCGTGCTGCCGTATCTGCTCGGTGCGACCGCGCTGTGGCCCGCCCTGCTGCTCGCCTTCATCGGGCTGTTCGCGTGCGGTGCCGTGGTGGCCCGGGTGACCGCGCGCAGCTGGTGGTACAGCGGGCTGCGGCAGCTCGCGCTCGGCGGCGCCGCGGCCGGTGTGACGTACGCCCTGGGCAGTCTGTTCGGAACGGCCGTAGGATAGCTCGGCTGGAACTTATGCGTTGGGCCGCATAAGTAGCCGTTACTCGCTGGTTTCGAATGGTTTTCCACCGGGCATGAGCCGTAAGCGCTGTGGGCAATGAAGCCTGCCGCGCACCACCGGGAAGGGCGACGCGGCCCTCCCCGTCTTTCGGGTCGGCGGACAACGATCTGTCCCGTCCGGTCCCCATAGCTTCCACCGCAGGCGCGGCACCCGCGCTGCAGCCGAGCGGTGTCCGCATGCTGGAACGGAATATCCCGGTTCCCGAGAACCGCTCCATCATGTAACCTGCACGAAATTTTGCACTCCGCAGAGGGCCAACGTCGTCCCTCGGCAATCTGCATGCCACTTGAGACGACGACGGGAGAGCCGATGCGTACGCCGCGCCAGCCGTCCCAGCATTCCGCGAATGGCCAGAACTGGTCCTTCATGGATGCTCGCCCTGCTGCGCAGGGTATGTACGACCCCCGCTTCGAGCGCGACGCCTGCGGCGTCGGCTTCGTTGCCACCCTCACCGGCGAGGCGTCCCACACCCTGGTCGAACAGGCCCTGACCGTCCTGCGCAACCTCGAACACCGCGGTGCCACCGGCTCGGAGCCCGACTCCGGGGACGGCGCCGGCATCCTCTCCCAGGTGCCCGACGCGTTCTTCCGTGACGTGGCCGGATTCGAACTGCCCGAGGCGGGCGGTTACGCGGCCGGTATCGCCTTCCTGCCCGAGGAGGGGACGGAGGACGCCGTCTCACGCATCGAGACGATCGCCGACGACGAGGGTCTCACCGTCCTCGGCTGGCGCGAGGTCCCGGTCGCCCCCGAACTGCTCGGCGCCACCGCCCGCTCGACGATGCCCGCCTTCCGCCAGATCTTCGTCACGGACAACGCCTCGAAGGGCATCGTTCTCGACCGCAAGGCCTTCGCGCTGCGCAAGCGCGCCGAGCGCGAGGTGGGTGTCTACTTCCCGTCGCTTTCCGCGCGCACCATCGTCTACAAGGGCATGCTGACCACCGGTCAGCTCGAGCCCTTCTTCCCGGACCTGTCCGACCGCCGCTTCGCCTCCGCGATCGCGCTCGTGCACTCCCGGTTCTCCACGAACACCTTCCCGTCGTGGCCCCTCGCGCACCCGTACCGCTTCGTCGCGCACAACGGTGAGATCAACACCGTCATGGGCAACCGGAACTGGATGCGCGCCCGCGAGTCGCAGCTGGTCTCCGACCTGTTCGGGGACAGGGGCCTGGAGCGCGTCTTCCCGATCTGCACGCCGGACGCCTCCGACTCGGCGACCTTCGACGAGGTGCTCGAACTGCTGCACCTGGGCGGGCGTTCGCTGCCGCACTCCGTGCTGATGATGATCCCGGAGGCGTGGGAGAACCACGACTCCATGGACCCCGCCCGCCGCGCCTTCTACAACTTCCACTCCACGATGATGGAGCCCTGGGACGGCCCGGCCTGTGTCACCTTCACCGACGGCACTCAGGTCGGCGCGGTCCTCGACCGCAACGGCCTGCGCCCCGGCCGCTACTGGGTCACCGACGACGGCCTGGTCGTCCTCGGCTCCGAGGTCGGCGTCCTGGACATCGACCCGGCCAAGGTCGTCCGCAAGGGCCGGCTGCAGCCCGGCAAGATGTTCCTCGTCGACACCGTCGAGCACCGCATCATCGAGGACGACGAGATCAAGGCGGCCCTCGCCGCCGAGCACCCCTACGCCGAGTGGATCGAGGCCGGCGAGATCGAGCTGGGCGACCTGCCCGAGCGCGAGCACATCGTCCACACCCACGCCTCGGTCACCCGCCGCCAGCAGACCTTCGGCTACACCGAGGAGGAGCTGCGCGTCCTCCTCGCGCCGATGGCCAAGGCCGGTGCCGAGCCGATCGGTTCGATGGGTACGGACAGCCCGATCGCCGCGCTCTCCGAGCGCCCGCGGCTGCTGTTCGACTACTTCACCCAGCTGTTCGCGCAGGTCACCAACCCCCCGCTGGACGCGATCCGCGAGGAGCTGGTCACCTCCCTGCGCTCGTCGCTGGGCCCGCAGGGCAACCTGCTCGACCCGAGCGCCGCCTCCTGTCGCTCCGTCGTGCTGCCCTTCCCGGTCATCGACAACGACGAGCTGGCCAAGCTCATCCACATCAACGCCGACGGCGACATGCCCGGCTTCAAGGCCGCGACCCTCTCCGGTCTGTACCGGGTCTCCGGCGGCGGTGACGCCCTCGCAGCGCGCATCGAGGAGATCTGCGCCGAGGCCGACGCCGCCATCGGCAACGGCGCCCGGCTGATCGTCCTGTCGGACCGCCACTCCGACGCCGAGCACGCGCCGATCCCCTCGCTGCTGCTCACCGCGGCCGTCCACCACCACCTCATCCGCACCAAGCAGCGCACCCACGTGGGCCTGCTGGTCGAGGCCGGCGACGTCCGCGAGGTCCACCACGTCGCCCTGCTCATCGGCTACGGCGCCGCGGCCGTGAACCCGTACCTGGCGATGGAGTCGGTCGAGGACCTGGTCCGCGCCGGTACCTTCCTCTCCGGCATCGAGCCCGAGCAGGCCATCCGCAACCTGATCTACGCCCTCGGCAAGGGCGTGCTGAAGGTCATGTCGAAGATGGGCATCTCCACGGTCGCCTCCTACCGGGGCGCCCAGGTCTTCGAGGCCGTCGGCCTCGACGACGCGTTCGTCGACAAGTACTTCAGCGGTACGGCCACCAAGATCGGCGGGGTCGGCATCGACGTCGTCGCCAAGGAGGTCGCCGCCCGCCACGCCAAGGCCTACCCCGCCTCCGGCATCGCGCCGGCCCACCGCGCCCTGGACATAGGCGGCGAGTACCAGTGGCGCCGCGAGGGCGAGCCGCACCTGTTCGACCCCGAGACGGTCTTCCGCCTCCAGCACTCCACGCGCACCGGCCGCTACGACATCTTCAAGAAGTACACCGAGCGCGTGAACGAGCAGTCCGAGCGCCTGATGACGCTGCGCGGCCTGTTCGGCTTCACGTCGGACCGGCAGCCGATCTCCATCGACGAGGTCGAGCCGGTCTCCGAGATCGTCAAGCGCTTCTCCACCGGCGCCATGTCGTACGGCTCCATCTCGCGCGAGGCGCACGAGACGCTCGCCATCGCCATGAACCAGCTGGGCGGCAAGTCCAACACCGGTGAGGGCGGCGAGGACCCGGACCGTCTGTACGACCCGGCCCGCCGGTCCGCCATCAAGCAGGTCGCCTCCGGCCGCTTCGGCGTGACCTCCGAGTACCTGGTCAACGCGGACGACATCCAGATCAAGATGGCCCAGGGCGCCAAGCCCGGCGAGGGCGGCCAGCTGCCCGGCCACAAGGTGTACCCGTGGGTCGCCAAGACCCGTCACTCGACCCCGGGCGTCGGTCTGATCTCGCCGCCGCCGCACCACGACATCTACTCCATCGAGGACCTGGCCCAGCTGATCCACGACCTGAAGAACGCGAACCCGCAGGCGCGGATTCACGTCAAGCTGGTCTCCGAGGTCGGCGTCGGCACGGTCGCGGCGGGTGTGTCCAAGGCGCACGCGGACGTCGTGCTCATCTCCGGTCACGACGGCGGCACGGGCGCCTCCCCGCTGACCTCGCTGAAGCACGCGGGCGGCCCCTGGGAGCTCGGTCTCGCCGAGACCCAGCAGACCCTGCTGCTCAACGGCCTGCGCGACCGGATCGTCGTCCAGACCGACGGCCAGCTCAAGACCGGCCGTGACGTCGTCATCGCCGCGCTGCTCGGCGCCGAGGAGTTCGGTTTCGCGACCGCGCCGCTCGTCGTCTCCGGCTGCGTCATGATGCGCGTCTGCCACCTGGACACCTGCCCGGTCGGCATCGCCACCCAGAACCCGACCCTGCGCGACCGCTTCTCCGGCAAGGCCGAGTACGTCGTCAACTTCTTCCAGTACATCGCCCAGGAGGTCCGCGAGATCCTCGCCGAGCTCGGCTTCCGCTCCATCGAGGAGGCCGTCGGCCACGCCGAGGCGCTCGACGTGACCCGCGCGGTCGACCACTGGAAGGCGCAGGGCCTGGACCTGGCCCCGCTGTTCCACGTGCCGTCGCTGCCCGAGGGCGCGGTCCGCCACCAGGTGATCGCCCAGGACCACGGCCTGGAGAAGGCGCTCGACAACGAGCTGATCAAGCTCGCCGCCGACGCCCTGGCCGCCGACTCCGCGACCGACGCCCAGCCGGTGCGCGCCCAGGTCTCCATCCGCAACATCAACCGCACGGTCGGCACCATGCTCGGCCACGAGGTGACGAAGAAGTTCGGTGGCGCGGGCCTGCCCGACGACACCATCGACATCACCTTCACCGGTTCCGCGGGCCAGTCCTTCGGCGCCTTCCTCCCGCGCGGTGTCACGCTGCGCCTGGAGGGCGACGCCAACGACTACGTCGGCAAGGGCCTGTCCGGCGGCCGGGTGATCGTCCGTCCCGACCGGGGCGCCGACCACCTCGCCGAGTTCTCGACCATCGCGGGCAACACCATCGCGTACGGCGCGACCGGCGGCGAGCTGTTCCTGCGCGGTCGTACCGGCGAGCGATTCTGTGTCCGCAACTCCGGCGCGACGGTCGTCTCCGAGGGCGTGGGCGACCACGGCTGCGAGTACATGACCGGCGGACGCGCGGTGGTGCTCGGCCCGACGGGCCGCAACTTCGCCGCCGGTATGTCCGGCGGTGTCGCGTATGTGATCGACCTCGACCGCGACAACGTCAACGTCGGCAACCTGGAGTCGGTCGAGGAGCTGGACGACACCGACAAGCAGTGGCTGCACGACGTGGTGCGCCGGCACCAGGAGGAGACCGCCTCCACGGTCGCCGAGAAGCTGCTGGCCGAGTGGGATACCCCTGGAGGAGGGGTCGAACGCTTCAGCAAGATCATCCCCAGTACGTACAAGGCAGTGCTCGCCGCCAAGGACGCCGCCGAGCAGGCGGGACTCTCCGAGTCCGAGATCACCGAGAAGATGATGGAGGCGGCGATCAATGGCTGACCCGAAGGGCTTTCTGAACCACGGCCGTGAGGTCGCCAAGTCCCGTCCGGTCGAGGAGCGCCTGAAGGACTGGAACGAGGTCTACGTCCCCGGCTCCCTGCTGCCGATCATCAGCAAGCAGGCCAGCCGCTGCATGGACTGCGGCATCCCGTTCTGTCACAACGGCTGTCCGCTGGGGAACCTGATCCCCGAGTGGAACGACTACGCCTACCGCGAGGACTGGTCGGCGGCCTCGGAACGCCTGCACGCGACGAACAACTTCCCCGAGTTCACGGGGCGGCTGTGCCCGGCCCCGTGCGAGTCGGCGTGTGTGCTCGGCATCAACCAGCCGCCGGTGACCATCAAGAACGTCGAGGTCTCGATCATCGACAAGGCGTGGGAGACCGGTGACGTCGCGCCGCAGATCCCGGAGCGCCTGTCCGGCAAGACCGTCGCCGTCATCGGCTCGGGCCCGGCGGGCCTGGCCGCCGCCCAGCAGCTGACCCGGGCCGGCCACACCGTCGCCGTCTACGAGCGCGCCGACCGCATCGGCGGCCTCCTGCGCTACGGCATCCCCGAGTTCAAGATGGAGAAGCGGCACATCAACCGCCGTATCGAGCAGATGCGCGCGGAGGGCACCCGCTTCCGCACCGGCATCGAGATCGGCCGCGACCTCAAGGCGACCGACCTGAAGAAGCGGTACGACGCCATCGTCATCGCCGCCGGTGCGACGACCGCGCGTGACCTGCCGGTGCCGGGCCGCGAGCTCAAGGGCATCTACCAGGCCATGGAGTACCTGCCCCTGTCGAACAAGTTCCAGGAGGGCGACTACGTCGTCGCCCCGGTCTCGGCCGAGGGCAAGCACGTCGTGGTCATCGGCGGCGGCGACACCGGCGCGGACTGCGTGGGCACCGCCCACCGCCAGGGCGCGGCCTCCGTCACCCAGCTGGAGATCATGCCCCGGCCGGGCGACGAGCGGAATGCCGTCACCCAGCCGTGGCCGACCTTCCCGATGCTGTACAAGGTGACCTCCGCGCACGAGGAGGGCGGCGAGCGGGTCTACTCCGTCTCCACCACCCACTTCGAGGGCGACGAGGACGGCAACGTCCAGTGGCTGCACCTCACCGAGGTCGAGTTCATCGACGGCAGGCTCACGCCGAAGCCGGGCACCGAGCGCAAGATCCCGGCCCAGCTGGTGACGCTGGCCATGGGCTTCACCGGCACCGACCGGGACAACGGCCTGGTCGACCAGTTCGGCCTGGACCTCGACGAGCGGGGCAACATCGCCCGCGACGCCGACTTCCAGACCAACGTCCCCGGCGTCTTCGTCGCCGGTGACGCGGGCCGCGGCCAGTCGCTCATCGTGTGGGCGATCGCGGAGGGCCGCTCGGCCGCCCGCGGCGTCGACCGCTTCCTGACCGGCGCCAGCGACCTGCCGGCCCCGATCCGCCCGACGGACCGCGCGCTGATGGTCTGACGGTTCACGAAGAACGTCCCGTACAAAGGCGTACGGGCTGGTTGTCTGGGGGGTGTCCCCCCAGACCCCCCGTGACGGCGTCTGCCCAGTCCCCGACCGGACTACGGGCAGGCGCTGTCCCCGTTTCGGCTGCTCAGACCGTCAGTTCCGCGACCTTCGCCATCGCCAGGATCACCAGCAGCGCCAGCAGGGCCACGCACGCGCCCGCCTGGACGAGGGTGCGGCGCTGGTCGCGGGGCGCGTAGGCGAAGGCGACGGTCACCACGGCGCCGGCCAGCAGTCCGCCGAGGTGGCCCTGCCAGGAGGTGAGGCCCGCGGAGATCAGCAGCCACAGCAGCAGGCCCGCCATGAAACGGTTGACCTGACCCATGTCGGCGCCCAGCCGCCGCGCCATGACGTAGTACGCGGCTCCGAGCCCGAAGATCGCCCCGGACGCGCCCAGCGTCGGAGTGTCCGGCGCCAGCAGCAGCACCAGCACCGAGCCGCCCAGCGCCGACAGCAGATACAGGGTGACGTACCGGATCCGGCCGAGCTGGAACTCGACCACCCGGCCGATGTTCCACAGCGACACCATGTTCATCACGATGTGCAGGATCCCGAACGTGCCCCCGGTCGGCGGCAGATGCAGGAACGCACCCGTCAGCAGCCGGTACCACTCCCCGTCGATGACACCCTCGGGGTGGTAGGCCGAGGGGTACCCGGCCGTCCACACGTAGTGCCCGCCGTCCGGCCCGACCAGCCCCCGGCCCAGCATCTCGAACCGGTCCACGACCGACGGCCGCACCAGCTCGCCCAGATACGCGAGCACATTGAGCCCGATCAGGACGTACGTCACCACGGGCGCAGAGATGATCCGCCCGCCGAACGCCGTGCGCGCCTGCCGCACCGACCGCGCGCCCTGACGTACGCACTCCACGCACTGGTGGCCGACGGACGCCTCCCGCATACAGTCCGGGCAGATGTGGCGGTCGCAGCGGGTGCAGCGGACGTGGGACTCCACCGCGGGATGACGGTAGCAGGTGGTGACGGTGGACTCGGGTTCCACGCCGGCTCCTCGGAGGGGATGGGACGAACGGTGAGCCGGTGGGGACGGCGGCGAACAAAATAACGAACACGGGTGACGGATGGGAGAGTAGGGGCCATGGTTGCGATCAGTCTGAAGAAGGTCGAGGAGACCGCGCCGGCCCTGGTCAGCTTCTACAAGAGCGCCGGGGTCTTACTGCGCAAGCACGGGCTGGACGGTCTGCGGGCCGCCGTGTACCTCGTCGTCGACTACTCCGGCTCGATGAAGCCGTACTACAACGACGGCAGTGTGCAGGCGCTGGCCGACCGGGTGCTCGGGCTGTCCGCGCATCTCGACGACGACGGAAGCGTGCCGGTGGTGTTCTTCTCGACGGACGTCGACGCCGAGACCGAGATCGCGCTCGCCGACCACGCGGGGCGCATCGAGAAGATCGTGGCCGGGCTCGGGCACATGGGCAAGACCAGCTACCACCTGGCCATGGACGCCGTGATCGACCACTACCTCGACAGCGGCTCCACCGACCCCGCCCTGGTGGTCTTCCAGACCGACGGCGGCCCGATCAACAAGCTCGCCGCGGAACGGTACCTGTGCAAGGCGGCCCGGCTGCCGCTGTTCTGGCAGTTCGTGGGCTTCGGGGACCCGCACAGCAAGCAGTTCGACTTCCTGCGCCGGCTCGACGACCTCGCGGTCCCGGACAAGCGGGTCGTCGACAACGCCGGGTTCTTCCACGCCGGGGCGGACCCGCGGAAGGTGTCGGACGCCGAGCTGTACGACCGGCTCGTGAGCGAGTTCCCGAAGTGGCTGGTGGCGGCGCGGGCGCAGGGAATCGTGCCGCCGTCCTGAACGCACCGTTGGCCCGGCCCCGGGGAGCGTGCCACCCTGATGTTGATCCGACGGGGAGGCGACGAACGTATGGACGGCGCACGTGCGGACAACCACGGGGCTTCGGCGCGCAGGGAGCCCCCGGGCAAGGGCGAGAAGGTCGCCGACTGGGCCGACGGACGGCTCGGCCTCTACGCCCTGGCCAAGGCCAACATGCGCAAGGTCTTTCCGGACCACTGGTCCTTCATGCTCGGCGAGATCTGCCTGTACAGCTTCATCATCCTGATCATCACCGGCATCTACCTGACCCTGTTCTTCGAGCCCAGCGGGGTCGAGGTCACTTACCACGGCTCGTACGTGCCGCTCAACGGCGTCCGGATGACCCGCGCCTACGAGTCCGCGCTGGACATCAGCTTCGACGTGCGCGGCGGACTGCTCATCCGGCAGATCCACCACTGGGCGGCGCTGGTCTTCGTCACCGGCATGCTGGTGCACATGATGCGGGTGTTCTTCACCGGCGCATTCCGCAAGCCCCGCGAGGTCAACTGGCTGTTCGGCTGGACCCTGCTGATGCTCGGCATCATCACCGGCCTGACCGGCTACTCGCTCCCGGACGACCTGCTCTCCGGCACCGGCATCCGCTTCGCCGACGGCGCGATCCTGTCGATCCCGATCGTCGGCACGTATCTGTCGATGTTCCTGTTCGGCGGGGAGTTCCCGGGCCACGACATCATCTCGCGGCTCTTCCCGGTCCACGTCCTGCTGCTGCCAGGGCTGATGCTGGGGCTGGTGGTCGCCCATCTGATCCTGGTCTTCTACCACAAGCACACCCAGTACCCCGGGCCCGGGCGCGACCAGAAGACCGTGGTCGGCATGCCCTTCCTGCCCGTCTACATGGCCAAGGCCGGCGGTTTCTTCTTCCTCGTCTTCGGCGTGCTGGCCGTCATGGGCGGCATCGCCAGTATCAACCCCGTGTGGGCCTTCGGCCCCTACCGGCCGGACCTGGTGACCACCGGCGCCCAGCCCGACTGGTACCTCGGCTTCTCCGAGGGACTGATCCGGGTGATGCCGGGATGGGAGATCAACGCCTGGGGCCACACCCTGGTGCTGGGCGTTCTCATCCCCTTCTCGCTCTTCCCGCTGATCCTGCTCGCCCTCGGCCTGTATCCCTTCGTCGAGGCGTGGATCACCGGGGACAGACGCGAGCACCACATCCTGGACCGGCCGCGCAACGCGCCCGTGCGCACCGGGCTGGGCGTGGCCTGGCTCGCCCTGTACGTGGTGCTGCTGATCGGCGGCGGCAACGACATCGTGGCCACGCATCTGCATCTGTCCATCAACGCCATCACCTGGTTCGTGCGGGTCGCCTTCTTCGCGGCGCCGGTCGTCGCATTCATCGTCACCAAACGGGTCTGCCTGGGCCTGCAGCGCCGGGACCGGGACAAGGTGCTGCACGGCAGGGAGACCGGCACCATCAAACGGCTGCCGAGCGGCGAGTTCGTCGAGGTGCACGAACCGCTTCCGCAGGACCAGCTCTTCACCCTCACCCAGCACGAACAGAACCCGCCCTACGAGATCGGCCCGCTCGTCGACGCCAACGGCGTGCGCCGGCCGGTCACCGTCGCCCAGCGGGTGCGCGCCCAGCTGGCGCGGGCGATGTTCGGGCCCGATTCGCGGATCGCCAAACCGACCGTGGAGGAGTACCGGGAGCTCACCAGCGGCGACCACCACCACTGAGCACCAGCGCCCGGCACTCCCGAGGCGTGCCCCACGCGGTGCGCAGCGCTCTGGCCTTGGTCAGCCACAGGGACAGGTCGTACTCCGCGGTGTACCCGATCGCGCCGTGCGACTGGAGGGCGGTACGGGCGGCCCGGTACGCGGCCTCGCAGGCCGCGACCTTGGCGGCGGCCAGGTCGGCGGGCGCCATGGTGAGCGCGGCTCCGAACACCAGGGGCCGCGCGAACTCCAAGGCGATCTTGACGTCGGCCAGTCGGTGCTTCACGGCCTGGAAGGAGCCGATGGGGACGCCGAACTGGGTGCGCTGTTTCACGTACGCGACGGTCCGGTCCAGGAGGGCGAGCCCGACACCGAGGGCCTGTGCGGCGGTGGCGAGACGGGCGTGGGCGAGGGCGTGCTCCACGGGCGGCTCGGCGGTGAGGAGTTCGCCGCCCGGTGCCAGGGGGGTGAGGCGGCGGGCGGGGTCGAGGGAGGGGCGTACCGGACCGTGACCGGGGGCGAGGCGCAGGCCGTCGGATGCCAGCGAGAGACGGACGTCCGCCGCCTCGCCGTCGAGGGCGTACGACCCCTCGTGCGCCACCGTCGCCAGCGCCTCGCCCGAGGCCAGCGACGGCAACAGGCGCTTGGCGGCCGGACTCGGCTCACCGAGCAGGGCGGCCGCGACGACCGTCTCCACCACAGGTCCCGGTACCGCGTGCCGCCCCAACTCCACGAACGCGACGGCGAGTTCCACAGGACGGACGCCGAGTCCGCCGTACTCCTCCGGTACGGCGAGACCGAACACCCCCGCTTCGGCGACACGGCGCCACAGCGCACGGCCGCTCGCCCGTTCGCCGCGGCTCCACTCCCGTATGACGGACGGTGTGTCGGAGGCGGTGAGCAGGGCGTCCAACGAGGCCGCGAACGCCCGCTGTTCGGCGTCGAGCAGAAAACGCATCAGCGGCGTCCCTTCGGCAGGCCCAGCAGGCGCTCGGCGATGATGTCCCGCTGGATCTCGTTGGTGCCCGCGTAGATCGGGCCGGCGAGGGAGAAGACGTAGCCCTCGGCCCAGGACGTGTCCGCCGACTCGCCCTCCTCGCCGAGCAGGTCGAGGGCCGTCTCGTGCAGCGCGATGTCGTACTCGGACCAGAAGACCTTGTTCAGGCTGGACTCGGGCCCGATGGAGTCGCCGTCCAGGAAGCGGGAGGCCGCCGCGTGGGTGAAGAGCTGGTAGGCGCGAGCGCCGATCAGGGCGTCGGCCACCTGGTCGTGTGCGTGGGGAGGACTTCCCCGCTCCCCCCAGAGGGCGCGCAGTCTCTGCGCGGCGGCGAGGAAACGGCCCGGGGAGCGCAGCATCAGCCCCCGCTCGTTCCCCGCCGTCGACATCGCGATCCGCCAGCCCTCGCCGGGCGCGCCGATCACGTCCGCATCCGGCACGAACACGTCGTCCAGGAAGAGCTCGGCGAACGCCGGCTTCCCGTCCAGGCGGCCGACCGGGCGGACCGTGACGCCCGGCGCGCGCAGGCCGAACGTCAGGTAGGTCAGGCCCTGGTGGGGTTTCGGCGTGTCCGGGTCACTGCGGAACAGGCCGAAGGCGCGGTCGGCGAAGGCGGCCCGGGACGACCAGGTCTTCTGCCCGGTCAGCAGCCAGCCGCCGTCCGTGCGCACCGCCCGCGATCTGAGGGAGGCCAGATCGGAGCCCGCCTCGGGCTCGGACCACGCCTGCGCCCAGATCACCTCGCCGGTGGCCATCGACGGCAGCACTCTCGCCCGCTGCTCCTCAGTGCCGTGGTCGAAGAGGGTCGGCGCCAGCAGACTGATCCCGTTCTGACTCACCCGCCCCGGCGCGCCCGCCGCCCAGTACTCCTCCTCGAAGGCGAGCCAGCGCGGGAGACCGGCGTCCCGTCCGCCGTACGCGGCCGGCCAGTTGACCACCGACCAGCGGTCCGCGGCCAGCTCCGCCTCCCACGCCCGGTGCGCCGCGAAGCCCTCCGCGGTCTCCAGGGACGGCAGCGGGTCGGCCGGTACATGCGCGGTGAGCCAGGCCCTGGCCTCCGCGCGGAACTCCTCGTCGGCGCGCGAGTCGGTGAGGTCCACGGTCGTCGCCCTCCTTCCCTAACAAGTGTTTGGTAGATTAGCGTGGCCCTATGACAACGGTCGAGACTCCGGTGTACGTGCCCGGGCACGGCCTGCTGACCGGCCGCACCGCCGTCATCACCGCGGCGGCCGGAGCGGGCATCGGCGGCGCCACCGCGCGTCGCTTCCTGGAGGAGGGCGCCCGCGTGCTGATCAGCGACGCCCACGGGCGGCGGCTGAAGGAGTACGAGGCTGAGCTGGCCCGGGACTTCCCGGGCGCGGTGGCCGCGGTGCCGTGCGACGTCACCGACGAGGGCCAGGTGCGGGCCCTGTTCGAGACGGCGGTGAGCGAGCACGGACGGCTGGACGTCGTCGTCAACAACGCGGGGCTCGGCGGCACGTCGCCCCTCGTCGACATGACCGACGAGCAGTGGAGCCGGGTCCTGGACGTGACCTTGAACGGCACCTTCCGGTGCACCCGGGCCGCGCTGCGGCTGATGCGCGAGAGCGGCGGCGGGGGCAAGGGTGGCGGCGAGGGCAACGGTGGTGGCGGGGGCAAGGGTGGTGGCGGGGTCATCGTCAACAACGCCTCCGTAGTCGGGTGGCGTGCCCAGGCCGGACAGGCCCACTACGCCGCCGCCAAGGCCGGTGTCATGGCGCTGACCCGGTGCGCGGCGCTGGAGGCGGCCGAGTACGGAGTGCGGGTCAACGCCGTCTCGCCGAGCCTGGCCATGCACCCGCACCTGGTGAAGGTGACGACCCCCGAGCTGCTGGAGGAACTGACCGCGCGCGAGGCCTTCGGCCGGTACGCGGAGCCCTGGGAGGTGGCCAACGTGATCGTCTTCCTGGCGTCCGGCTACTCCTCGTACATGACGGGCGAGGTCGTCTCCGTCAGCAGCCAGCACGCCTAGGACGAGAATGTATCCGTGCCGACCAAGAAGAAGCCCCAGGTGACCGCCGCGCCCGCCCGGCGCCGCGAACTCCTCGAGACCGCCGCCGAGGTCTTCGCCGAGCAGGGCTACAACGCCACCACCGTACGCAAGATCGCCGACCACGCGGGCATGCTCGCGGGCAGCCTCTACTACCACTTCGACTCCAAGGAATCGATGCTGGAGGAGATCCTGCGCACCTTCCTCGACGAGCTGTGGAGCGGCTACGACACCGTCCTGGACGCCGAGTTGGACCCGCGCGAGACCCTGGAGGCCCTGGTCACCGAGTCGTTCCGGGAGATCGACCGGCACCGCGCCGCCGTCGCGATCTACCAGAAGGAGAGCAGGCAGCTGGTGGCGCAGGAGCGGTTCGCGTTCCTCGCCGAGTCGCAGCGCAAGTTCGAGAAGGCGTGGCTGTCCACGCTCGAGCGCGGGGTCGCCGCCCGGGTCTTCCGGGCCGACCTCGACGTCCGTCTCACCTACCGGTTCGTGCGCGACACCGTGTGGGTGGCCGCGTCCTGGTACCGGCCCGGCGGACAGCACAGCCCGGAGGAGATCGCCCGGCAGTACCTGTCGATGGTGCTGGACGGGATCGCCGTACGAACGTGACCCATTGGGGAGTCGCCATGGCCGAGGCCTACATCGTCGAAGCGGTCCGAACGCCCGTGGGGCGGCGGGGAGGTGGGCTGAGCGGGGTCCATCCGGCCGACCTGGGCGCGCATGTGCTGAAGGAGCTGGTCGAGCGCGCGGGCGTCGATCCGGCCGCCGTCGAGGACGTCGTCTTCGGCTGTCTGGACGCGGTGGGACCGCAGGCCGGGGACATCGCGCGCACCTGCTGGCTGGCGGCCGGACTGCCCGAGGAGGTGCCCGGCGTGACGATCGACCGGCAGTGCGGCTCCTCGCAGCAGGCCGTGCACTTCGCGGCGCAGGGGGTGTTGTCCGGCACGCAGGACCTGGTGGTCGCGGGCGGTGTGCAGAACATGTCGCAGATCCCGATCGCCTTCGCCACCCGCCAGGCCGCCGAGCCGCTGGGCTTCACCGCCGGACCCTTCGCGGGCAGCGAGGGCTGGCGGGCCCGGTACGGGGACCAGCCCGTCAACCAGTTCGTGGGCGCCGAGATGATCGCCGCGAAGTGGGGGATCAGCCGGGAGGACCAGGAGGAGTTCGCGTTGCGGTCGCACCGGCGGGCGCTGCGGGCGATCGACGAGGGCCGGTTCGAGCGGGAGATCGTGGCCCTCGGCGAGGTCGCGGTCGACGAGGGGCCGCGCCGGGACACCTCGCTGGAGAAGATGGCCGGGCTGAAGCCGGTCCTGGACGGCGGCACCATCACCGCCGCCTGCTCCTCCCAGGTCTCCGACGGGGCGGCGGCGATGCTGCTGGCCTCGGAGCGGGCGGTGCGCGAGCACGGGCTGCGGCCCCGCGCCCGCGTCCACCATCTCTCCGTACGCGGAGAGGACCCCATCCGCATGCTCTCCGCCCCCATCCCGGCCACCGCCCACGCCCTGAAGAAGACCGGCCTGACCATCGACGACATCGACCTCGTCGAGATCAACGAGGCCTTCGCCCCGGTCGTCCTCGCCTGGCTCAAGGAGACCGGCGCCGACCCCGAGAAGGTCAACGTCAACGGCGGCGCGATCGCCCTCGGCCACCCCCTCGGCGCGACCGGCGTCAAACTCATGACGACCCTGCTGCACGAACTGGAGCGCACGGCCGGCCGCTTCGGCCTCCAGACGATGTGCGAGGGCGGCGGCCAGGCGAACGTGACGATCATTGAGAGGGTCTGAGGACGGTAGGGAGGGGGCGGGGGGCCGCCTGGTGGTGGGCGGTGCGGTGGTGGGTGCTGGGTGGGCGGTGGAGCGGAGGTAGGCGTGCTGCGGTAACCGGTGGGCCGCCAGCCGCCAGCCGCCAGCCGCCAGCCGCCAGCCGCCAGCCGCCAGCCGCCAGCCGCCAGCCGCCAGCCGCCACGGGCCAACGCGCGGTGGTGCGCGGCGGCCGGTGGGCGGGGCGTGGCGGTGGGCCGGCGTGGGTAAGGGGGCCGGGGTGGGTCAGTGGGTGAAGGAGAAGCCCAGGACCACGCCCGCTGACACCTCCACCATGCCGGGTGCGAGGTCGCCCGCCGAGGTGCCGCCCCCGCCGCCGTGGCCCCGGTACTGGCGGAACTCGTAGGACTCCGAGTCCACGTCCTGGATGTGCACCACCGGGCCCAGCTTCACGCCCGCCGCCTCCGCGTACACCTCGGCCTTGCGGCGGGCGGCGGCCACCGCCTTGCGCCGTGCCTCGTCCCGCAGCGCCGGCTTGTCGTGCACGTCGAACTCGACGCTGTCGATGTGGTGCGCCCCGGCGTCGACCGCGTCCACGATCAGCTGCTGGAGATCGTCGAGCACCTCGGTCTCGATGACGTACGAGGCCCGGCAGCGGTAGCCGAGGAACTTCCGTTCGCCGCCGTACCCGTCGTAGTCCGAGCTGAGCTTGAGCCGGGAGCCCGACACCGACGCGTCCGGTATCCCGTGCCCGCGCAGTACTTCACGCAGCCGCGCCACGGCAGCACCCGCCTCCTGGAACGCCCTGTCCGGCAGGGGCTCCAGCACATCCACCGACAACCTCACCCGGACGAGCTGCGGCTCGACCCGCACGCTCCCCGCACCGAAAACACTCGATCCCCACGGCTCTCTGATCGTCTCCGTCATGTGCGCATTGAAGCACCGCCCCGCGCCAACTCGCCGATGATTTCCTCCGCTTGAGCCATCACCCCCGCCACCAGCTCCCCGCACGAGGGCAGGTCCTCGATCACCCCGGCGACCTGCCCGGACGCCATCACCCCGAGATCCGTACGGCCGTCCACCATCGCCGACTTCAGCAGCATCGGCGTGTTCGCGGCGAGCAGTACCTGGCTCCAGGACAGCTCCCTGCCGTGCTTCATCGCCAGCCCGTCGCGCGCCATCTGCCGCCAGCTCAGCCCGGACAGCCTGCGGAAGCCGGCCGCGCGGCGCAGGGCGTGCAGCAGGGCCCGCGCGCGGCCGGAGTTCTCCAGGGAGTCCACCAGCTCCGTGCGCAGCATCCGGTGCGGCAGACCGTCCACCGCCCTGGTCACGGTGACGTCCCGGACCGTCGCCGCCAGATACCGCGCCTTCACCGCGTCCGGCACCGTCGAGTCGGAGGTGAGCAGGAACCGCGTGCCCATCGCGACCCCCGCCGCCCCGTACGCCAGCGCCGCGACCATGCCCCGTCCGTCGAAGAAGCCCCCCGCCGCCACGACCGGTATCCGCACCGCGTCGACCACCTGCGGCAGCAGCACCGTCGTCGCCACTTCGCCGGTGTGCCCACCGCCCTCGCCGCCCTGCACGATGACGGCGTCCGCGCCCCATGCCGCGACCTTCTCCGCGTGCCGTCGCGCGCCGACGGAGGGGATGACCACGACACCCGCCCCCTTCAGCTCCACGATCAGCTCGGGGGAGGGGGCGAGGGCGAAGGAGGCGACCCGGACGCCCTCCTCGATCATGATGCTCACCCGGTCACCGGCGTCCGCCGCGTCGGCCCGCAGATTCACCCCGAACGGAGCGTCCGTACGGGACTTCACCTCCCGTATCGCCTCGCGCAGCCGGTCGGTCGTCATCGTCGCGGAGGCCAGGATGCCGAGCGCGCCCGCGTTCGCCGCCGCGGACACCAGACGGGGGCCCGCCACCCAGCCCATACCGGTCTGGACGATCGGGTGCCGGACGCCGATGAGGCGGGTGAGCGCCGTCTCCATCACGAACCGACCTCCCTGGCCCGGCTGCCGGCCGGGTCGAGCACCTCGCGGATCAGCCGCAGTTCCTCGGCCGTGGGCTCCCGGGTCGTCGGCACCTCGTCCGGGACCGACAACTCGAAGGCGGTCGCCTCGCGCACCTCCTCCAGAGTGACCCCCGGGTGCAGTGAGGCCAGGCGCATCGAGCGGTCCGGGGTCGCGAAGTCGAAGACGCCCAGGTCGGAGACGACACGCGGGATGCGGTGGTAGCGAGTCGTTTCCGGATGGGCGGCCGCGTGGTCGTAACCCACCCCGCAGACCATGTCGACCTTCTCGACGAAGACCCGCCGGGAGTGCTTCGGAACCCAGTAACTCGTCGGGTTGTTCAGCGTGTTGACCGGCGCCCCGCGCACCCCGAGCAACTGCCGCTTCGGCCGCTCCCAGTCGCCGATGCAGGAGATGTTCTGGTTGCCGAACCGGTCGATCTGGCTCGCGCCCATCATCACGTGCCGCCGCCCGCCGGTGACGAGGGCCAGGTGCTGACGGTAGGGGAGCCAGCCCTCGACCGTGCCGTCCGGGCGGACCAGCATCGCCTCACCGTCCGTCAGCAGCAGGTCCGGCGAGAACGTGAGCCGGGCGAGCCGGGCGCCGATGGAGGGGATCAGCCCCATCGGGCTGGCGAGCACCTCGCCCTCGCCCCGCCAGGCCTCGGCGCAGGCGATCACGCAGTACTCGGCGCGGGTGACGGGAACAACGGACGTGCCGGTGACCTCGGTCATGACTCCTCCCTCACCGCCGTCTGGTACGCCTGCTCGTCCCCGGCCAGGAACCGGGCCGCGAACTCCGGCCAGGGCGTGGTCGCGTACGTCCGCTGGAAGGCCTCGTCCCGGCCGTAGTCGGGGGCGCAGGACGTGAAGTGCGCGCCGTTCGGGGCCTCCACGACACCCGTCACCCGGTGCCGTTTGACCAGCAGCGACTGGGGTGCCGCCTCCTTCGTCAACTCGGCCGTGTCCACGATCCGTTCGCACGACACATAGGCCGTGTCCGCCGCCTCGCAGAACAGGTCGTCGAAGTACGGGTCCGGGCCGAGGTACTGCCCGTTGCCCAGCCGGTCCGCGCGGCCCACGTGCACGAGGGCCGCGTCCATCCGCAGGGCCGGCATCGCCACGAACGTCTCCCCGTCCTCGTACGGCGAAGTGACCGTCCGCAGACCGGGGTTGACCCGCATCACGTCCGAGCCGATCCCGGCCCGCACCGGCAGGAACGGCAGCCGGTTCGCCGCCGCGCGCAGCCCCCACATGAACATCGCCTCGTCGATCTCCATCAACTCGAAGGCACCGCGCTCCCGGGCCGCGCGGTAGTGCGGTTCCAGTGGGACGGAGTCGAGGGTGACGAAGGCGGCGACCAGCTTGCGGATCCGTCCGGCCGCCGCCAGCATGCCCACGTCCGGGCCGCCGTAGGAGACGACCGTCAGGTCGGTGACGTCCGAGCGCAGCAGCGCTCTGACCAGGGCCATCGGTTTGCGGCGGGAACCCCATCCGCCGATGCCGAGGGTCATGCCGCTCTCCAGGCGGGAGACCACCTCCTCGGCGGTCATCGTCTTGTCGCCCACGCCTACGCACCCTCCTTCTGCTTGCCGAAGGTGTCCCGGACCCGGTCGGCCACCCCGACCGCGCTCGCCTCGTATGTGAAGCCCTGCTCGAAGCGGTAGCTGCGGCGCACGTCGACCGGATCGATGCCGTTGATGGCGGTCTTGGCCAGACGCAGCAGCTCTCCGTCCTTGGCGGCGATGTCGCGCGCCACCTCCAGGGCCGTTTGGCGCAGTTCGTCGGGTGGTACCACCCGCCACACCGAGCCGTAGCCGTGCAGCTCCCGCGCGGTGACCGTCTGCGAGGTGTAGTAGAGGGCGCGCATCCGGTGCTGCGGGACCAGTCGGGCCAGATGCGTGGCCGCGCCCAGGGCGCCCCGGTCCAGCTCGGGCAGGCCGAAGACGGCGTCCTCGCTCGCCACGATCACGTCCGCGTTCCCCGCCAGGCCGATGCCGCCGCCCAGGCAGAAGCCGTGCACCGCCGCCACCACGGGCACCTCGCACTCGTACACCGCCGCGAACGCCTCGAAGCAGCCGCGGTTGGCGCCCACCAGCGCGCTCGAGCCCTGCGCCTGTATCTCCTTGATGTCCACGCCCGCGTTGAAGCCCCGGCCCTCGGCGGCCAGGACGACACAACGCGCCCCTTGGTCACGGCCCGCGCCACGCAGCGCGTCGGCCAGCTCGAACCAGCCGCGCACCGGCAGTGCGTTCACCGGGGGGAAGTCGACGGTGAGGAGACGGATCCCCTTTTCCGGGGACGAGGTGGAGACACCCATGGGCGCATCAGCTACCTTTCCAACCAACGCCTTTCCACCAAACATTTGTTAGGTGTGAGGCTTCGAAGCTAGCAGTCCGCGGATCGGAGCGGGAGACCTGTGGATAACTCGCTGCGCGGCAGGACGGTCGTGGTCACCGGGGGCACCCGGGGGGTGGGAGCGGGGATCGCCAAGGCCTTCGTGGAGGCCGGGGCGCAGGTCGTCGCCTGTGCGCGACGGCCGCCCGAAGTGCCGGTCGAGGGCGTGGAGTTCAGCCCGCTCGACCTGCGCGATCCGCCCGCCGTACGTGCCTTCTTCGCCGCGCTGCCCCGGCTCGACATCCTCGTCAACAACGCGGGCGGCGCCCCCTACCGCAAGCTGGCCGACGCGGACGCCGAGCGACACGCACGGGTCGTCGAGCTCAACCTCCTCGCCCCGCTCACGGCCTCCCTCGCCGCGTACGAGCACCTGCGGCGGGCCCGGGGAGCCGTCGTGATGATCGGCAGCGTCAGCGGCAGCCGGCCCTCGCCCGGCTCGGCGGCGTACGGGGCGGCCAAGGCCGGGTTGGAGAACCTCGCCCGCTCGATGGCCGTGGAGTGGGCACCAGAGGTCCGGGTCAACACCCTTGTCGTCGGCATGGTCCGCACCGAGCTGGCCCATCTGCACTACGGCGGCGAGGACGGCGTCGACGCGGTGTCCCGCACGGTGCCGCTCGGCCGCCTTGGCACCCCGGCCGACGTCGGCGCGGCCGCCGTCTTCCTCGCCTCCGACGCGGCCGCCTACATCAGCGGGGCGAGCCTGCTGGTGCACGGGGGCGGGGAGCGGCCGGCGTTCCTGGATGCCGCAACTGCCAACAAGGAGACGTGAGATGAGCGGAATCTGCGACGGACGGGTCGTCGTCGTCACCGGGGCGGGCAGGGGCCTCGGACGGGCACACGCGCTCGCGTTCGCGGCGGAGGGCGCGCGGGTCGTGGTCAACGACCTGGGCGTGGGGCTGGACGGGACGCCGGGCGCCGACAGTCCGGCCCGGCAGGTCGTCGAGGAGATCCGGGCGGCGGGCGGTGAGGCGGTCGCCCACGGCGGCGACATCGCCGGCACCGAGGGAGCGGCCTCGCTGGTCGCGGCGGCTCTGGAGACGTACGGGCGGCTCGACACGCTCGTCAACAACGCCGGGTTCCTGCGCGACCGGATGCTGGTCAACCTCGACGAGGGGGACTGGGACGCCGTGATGCGCGTGCACCTCAAGGGGCACTTCCTGCCGCTCAAGCACGCCGCCGCGCACTGGCGGGCCGAGGCGAAGGCGGGACGCACGCCGGTCGCCCGGATCGTCAACACCAGCAGCGGGGCCGGGCTGTTGGGGTCGGTCGGACAGGGGAACTACAGCGCCGCGAAGGCAGGCATCGTCGGACTGACGCTGGTCGCGGCGGCCGAACTGGCCCGCTACGGCGTCCAGGTCAACGCGATCGCGCCCGCGGCCCGCACGCGCATGACGGAACGGACCTTCGCGGAGACCATGGCCGCCCCCGACACCGGCTTCGACGCCATGGCCCCGGAGAACGTCTCGCCCCTCGTCGTCTGGCTCGGCTCCGCCGCGAGCGAGGGCGTGACCGGCCGCGTCTTCGAGGCGGAGGGCGGCCGGATCACCGTCATGGAGGGATGGCGCCCGGGCCCGAGCGCCGACAAGGGGGCCCGGTGGAGCCCGACGGAGGCGGGGGAGACGGCACTCAAGCTGCTGGGGGAGGCGGAGGCGCCGGGGGCGGTGTACGGGACGTAGCCGCGTCCGGCTGGGTGGTCCCCGGGCAGGCTCGGCTTCGTGTCCGCGTCCGGCTGGGTGTGGTCCCCGCGCAGGGTGGCTTCGTGTCTGCGTCGGGCTGACTGCGGACCTCGGACAGGGTTGGCCTCGCGCCCTCAGTCCCGGCCGGCGTGGCCCTCCGGCGGGGCCCTCGCGCCGCGCCGCGCCCCCGGTTGCGCTCCGGCACGGTTGCCTTGCGTCCGCGCCGCGCTGCCGGTTGCGCTCCGGCACGGTTCCCCTGCACCCGCGCCGCCCTCCGGCACGTTTTGCCGCGCGCCCGCGCCGCGCCCCCGGTCGCGCTCCGGCACTATTCGCCCTCGTCTCGCTGCGTGTCGCGTTTCGGCAGGGTTGGTCTTGTGTCCGCGCCGTGTTCCCGGTCCGCAGCCCGTCGGGGGTGGCTTTGCTTCCCCGACGCGCCCTCGGTCGCGCTCCGGCACGGTTTGCCCCGCGCCCGCGCCGCGCTTCGGAACGGTCCGTGCCGCGCGCCGGTGCGGTTCGCTCGCGCCCCGGCCCCTACGTGTCGCACTCCAGTACCGTCCGGCACAGGCCGCATCTCGCTCGTACCCGTCCCTTCACCGGGACCCTGATGCGCTGGTGGCAGGTCGGGCAGGGGAATGACACGCGGAGGGGGCCGTGGCCGTCCGGGGTGAAGGAGTACGGCGTGCCGGCGTGGGGGAGGGGCGTGTGGGTGTCCTGGGCGTGGCGGCGGTCGCGGGCGTAGCGGCGGCGGCCCGCCCAGCCGGCCGCGGTGAGCGGGGGCTGCTGCTCGTCGCGGCGGGCCTGGGCCATGCCCTCGGTGTAGGCCTCGTACGCCTGCGGGCTGGTGAACCAGATCGCGGGGTCCTCGCCGAAGACCAGGGCACGCTTGGCCAGGACGTACCCGAACTCCTCGGGCGTGAGATAGCCGAGCTTCTGGGAGGACGCCGAGTCCTCCCGGTAGGCGTCGAGCAGCAGCCAGCCCGCGCCCAGGTACGTCGTCGCGGTGTCCGTGAGGATCTCGTTGTCCCGGGTTCCGGGGAAGGACAGCCCCAGCCGGTGCAGATAGACGTGCATGACCTCGTGGGCGAGGGCCGCGCCGATGTCCCGCCGGTGCGTGCGGAACCGGTCGTTCAGCTCCACGAAGTACTCCGGGCCCGCCGCCAGCTCGACGTTCGCCGCGTGCGTCATCTCCCGGAAGCTGACGATCAGCCGGGCGTCCGGCAGCCGGTAGTGCCGCACCAGCTCCCGGGCCACCCGCTGGGCGCCCAGATAGAGGTCGTCGGTGTCGCAGAAGGCCACGTCCGCGGGGGCCACGCTGGTGGAGAAGGTCTGGACGGTGTCGTACGACAGCCGTTTCCAGAGCGCGGTGATGGCGGCCCGCACCGTCTCCAGGTGTGGGTAGCCGTGCTCGACCGGTCCGCCGTTCGCCACGCCTGAACCCCCAAGACGCCCAGAACCCGACTCCACTCTACGGGGAGGAGAGCGGATTTTCCCTGGTCGGGTTCCGGGCGCCGGACGCTCACACGGAACGCAGCCGCACGGCCTGCGGGGCCGCCTCCTCCAGCTCCAGGAGCCACACCTCGTTGTCGCCCTCACGCAGGACCGGACCGGGCACGTACAGGGAGCGCTGGGGGCCCGCCGTCCAGTAACGGCCCAGGTTGAAGCCGTTGACCCAGACGAACCCCCGGGTCCAGCCCGGCAGTTCGAGCCGTGCGTCCCCGGCGCCGCGCACGGTCGCCGTCCCCCGGTACAGCCCCGGTGCGCCGTCCTGTCCGAGCGGCTGGAAAACGACGTCCCCGATGTCGTCCAGCGCGTCCAGCCGCAGCCCACGCGCGCGTACCCCGTGCAGATACTGCCGCTCGTGCAGCAGCCCCCCGGTGATGCCCTTGGTCTCGCCGCTGCGGGGCCCGTAGTTCACCCGCCCCAGGGACTCCACCCACAGCTCCACGCGCGCGTGCCCGGCGACCGGCTTCGCCAGCTGCTCGTCGCCCTCGGTGAGCACGCCGGCCCGCTCCCCGTCGACGTACACCACGGCCAGGTCCCGCAGGCCGCGCGCGGTCAGCGGGTACGGCGGCCGGGGGCCCGGCACCGTCACCGCGTACCGCACCACACCCCGGTCCACGTCCAGTTCCTCGAAGGTGGGCGGGACCGGTGCCGCGACCTCCTGGCCGCCCCGGCTCTCCAGGACGGCGTCAAGCGGCGTCCAGCCGGTCAGCCGCACCTCCGCCTCCGCGCCCAGCCGCGCGGGCGCCGGCGGCGGCTCGGGCAGCGGGCCGTCCGCGTACGCGGCGAGCACCTCCCTGAAGCGCCAGAACTTGTCGGTCGGGTTGCCGAACTCGTCGATCGGGGCGTCGTAGTCGTACGACGTCACGTCCGCCTCCAGCGGCCCCGTGTGCAGCTCGCCGCCGGGGCGGTTGGCGCCCGCCCAGCCGGCGAAGTTGGTGCCGCCGTGCGCCATGTAGACGTTGACCGAGGCGCCCGCCTGAAGGATCTCGCGCAGCGCGGCCGCCGCGTCCTGGGCGTCCCGGGTGATGTGCTCGCCGCCCCAGTGGTCGAACCAGCCGCACCAGAACTCCATGCACATCAGCGGCCCCTCCGGCTGGTGCCGGCGCAGCGTCTCGAAGGCCTCGCGCGCGTGGGAGCCGAAGTTCACCGTGGCGAGCACCCCGGGGATGGAGCCGCCGGACAGCATGTGGTCCTCGGGGCCGTCCGAGGTGACCAGCGGAACCGTCACGCCCCGCGCCCGCAGCAGCTCGGCCAGCCGGCGCAGGTACTCCTCGTCCGAGCCGTAGCTGCCGTACTCGTTCTCCGCCTGCACCATGATCACCGGGCCGCCGCCCTGGTCGATCTGCCGGTCCACGACCTGCGGCAGCAGCACCCCGAACCAGCGCTCCAGGTGCTCCATGAACCGTTCGTCACGGGTACGCGCGCGCGTGCCCAGCTCGCCGGTCAGCCAGTGCGGCAGCCCGCCGTTCTCCCACTCGGCGCAGATGTAGGGACCCGGCCGCACGATCGCGAGCAGCCCCGCGCGGTGGGCCGCGTCCAGGAAGCGGCCGAGGGCCGCCACGTCCTCGTACTCGCCCGGCCTCGGCTCGTGCAGGTTCCACGGGACGTACGTCTCCACGCAGTTGAGGCCCATCGCCCGCAACATCGCCAGCCGGTGTTCCCAGTGCTCCTCGTGCACCCTGAAGTAGTGCAGCGCCCCGGACAGCAGCCGCACCGGGCGCCCGTCCAGCAGGAAGTCCTTTTCCCCCACCCTGAAATCGGTCATGCGCCAAAGCCTCACCCCTGGCGGTTGTCACCGTCCATGGACAAAGATCAGCGCTGCTTGGACGAAAAGAGCTGCTTGGACGAAAAACCGGCGGCCGGGACGATGCGGGAAGGAGCGCGCGGATGTACCACACCTGGATGCGGTTCTTCACCCCCGGACCGGCCCACCACCGGCTCGGCCTGGTCTGCCTCGGCGTCGGACTGCAGTACGGCGCGCTGCCCACCGTCGGCCCCCGCACCCTCGACCACCACGTCGCCGTCCTCGTCAGCACGGGCAGCGGCTGGTTCCTCGACGCCGACGGCCGCCGCACCACCGTCACCGCGCCCGCCCTGCTGTGGCTCACGCCCGGGGTGCCGCACCACTACGGGGCCGACCCCGAGGACGGCTGGGACGAGGGGTTCGTGGTCTTCGACGGGCCCGCCACCGCCACGTACACCGAACTCGGCTACATCGAACCGGACCGGCCCGTGGTGCCGCTCTCCGACGCCACGGGCGCGCGTGCCGTGATCGGCCGCATCGCGCGGGCCGCCCGCCGCGGCAACCCGCTGCTGGAGGTGGAGACGGGCGCCGCCGTCCACGAACTGCTGGTCGCCCTGCGCCGTGCCCGGGCCGACCTCGCGCCCGACGGCGACCCCGTCCTCAAGGCCCTCGCCCGCGACGCCTGTCTGCCGCTGAGCGTCGCCGACCACGCCGCCCGGCACGGCATGACCCCCGCCGAACTGCGCACCGCCGTACGCCGGGGCGCCGGCTGCAGCCCCAAGGACTACCTGCTCGGCATCCGGCTGGGCCGCGCCAAGGAACTCCTCGCCGCCACCGAACTGCCCGTCGCCGCCGTCGCCCGCCGCGTCGGCTACGACGATCCGGCCTACTTCTCCCGGCTGTTCACCCGCCGCGTCGGCATGGCGCCGATCCGCTTCCGCGCGCAGCAGTTCCGCACCGTCCCCGGCGGCTGGAGCAACCAGGTGCCCGATCCCGACGATCCGCCCATGATCGAGCACACCCCCGCCCCGTAGGCTGTGCGCCCATGACCACCAGCAACAACGCGTCCGGCGAGATCGACCCCGCCGTCCGCGAGGAACTCGCCCGGCTGCGCGACAGCATCGACAACATCGACGCGGCCGTCGTCCACATGCTCGCCGAGCGCTTCAAGTGCACCCAGCAGGTCGGCCGGCTCAAGGCCGTCCACCAGCTGCCGCCCGCCGACCCGGCCCGCGAGGCCCGGCAGATCGAGCGCCTGCGCGGCCTGGCCGAAAGCGCCAAACTCGACCCGGCGTTCGCTGAGAAGTTCCTGAATTTCATCATCGCCGAGGTGATCCGCCACCACGAACGCATCGCGGAGGACACCGTGAACGGCTCCGCGAAAACGGCGAATTGACCTCGGTCGACACCGCGGGGGAGGTGACAGCGGAGCCCGCAGGGGGCATGCTGCGCTGTGCACTCCTTGTCAGCTGACGGGCACACCGTGTCAGCGCTCCGGTCATAAGCTGGTTGTCCACGCGGGAGGGACGTCGGGCCATGCCGGATGCCAAGATCCTCATCGTCGACGACCACGAGGACACGCTGTACGCGCTGGAGAGCGCCCTGGCCCCGCTGGGCTATCTGCTGGGCCGCGCCACCAGCGGCGACCAGGCGCTCAAGCAGGTGCTCCGCGGGCAGGTCGGACTCCTGCTGCTCGACGTCCGCATGCCCGGCGTCGGCGGTCTGGAAGTGGTGCGCTACATGCGCCGCGTCGAGCAGACCCAGCACATACCGGTCATCCTGCTCACCGGATTCGGGCTCGACCACGAACTGACCGCCACGGCCTTCGGCCTCGGCGTCGCCGACCTGATCACGAAGCCCATCGACCCCTGGGCGCTGCGCACCAAGGTCCGCTACCTCTACGACGCCCACCGCCGCAGCCTCGCCCTGGAACAGGAGATCCGCGACCTGCGCGCCCTGGTCAAGGGCAACGGCATGCCGGGCCCCGCCGCCCGCCCGGCCCTGCCCCACCCGGACGCCAGGGTTCCGCTACAGCGGGACACCGGTGACACCGCGCCGGCGCAGGAGCGGACATAGGGCGTGTAACGGTCCGCCCCTGTGCCGTGTCAGTGGCATCGGGCAGCATTACCAGCATGTCCGTACTGACGCGCGACGAAGCGCAGACCCGTGCCAGGCTCCTCGACGTCCACCGCTACACGATTGACCTCGATCTGACCGCCGGGGACGAGATCTTCGTGTCCCGTACCGTGATCCGCTTCACGGCCCGCGCGGACGCGGACACCTTCGTCGAGCTCAAGCCGGCCGAACTGCGCAAGGCGCTCCTCGACGGCCACGCCCTCGACCTGGACACCTTCGAGGGCAACCGCCTGCCCCTCACCGGCCTCGCCGCCGGCGAACACGAACTGCTCGTCGACGCCACCATGCGCTACTCCCGCACCGGCGAGGGCATGCACCGCTTCACCGACCCCACCGACGGCGAGACCTACCTCTACACCCAGCTGTTCATGGACGACGTCCAGCGCGTCTTCGCCGCCTTCGACCAGCCCGACCTCAAGGCCGTCTTCGACCTCACCGTCAAGGCCCCCGACGGCTGGAGCGTCCTGGCCAACGGCATCACCGAGCACCTCGGCGACGGCCGCTGGAAGGCCGCGTCCACCCCGCTGATCTCCACCTACCTCGTCGCCGTCGCCGCCGGCCCCTGGCACTCGGTGCGCACCGAACACCGCGGCCTGCCCTTCGGCATCCACTGCCGCCGCTCGCTCGCCCCCTACCTCGACACGGACGCCGACGAACTGTTCGAGATCACCCGGCAGTGCTACGACCGCTACCACGAGAAGTTCGCCGAGCCCTACCCCTTCGACTCCTACGACCAGGCGTTCGTCCCCGAGTTCAACGCCGGCGCCATGGAGAACCCCGGCCTCGTCACCTTCCGCGACGAGTTCGTCTACCGCTCCGCCGTCACCGACACCGAGCGCCAGACCCGTGCCATGGTCATCGCCCACGAGATGGCCCACATGTGGTTCGGCGACCTGGTCACCCTGCGCTGGTGGGACGACATCTGGCTGAACGAGTCCTTCGCCGAGTACATGGGCTACCAGACCCTCACCGAGGCGACCCGCTTCACCGACACATGGACCGACTTCGGCGTCGCCCGCAAGGCCTGGGGCTACGACGCCGACCAGCGTCCCTCCACCCACCCCGTGGCCCCCGAGGCCGTCGAGGACACCGCCTCCGCGCTGCTCAACTTCGACGGCATCTCCTACGCCAAGGGCGCCTCCGCACTGCGCCAGCTCGTCGCCTGGCTCGGCGAGAAGGACTTCCTGGCCGGCATCAACACCCACTTCGCCCGGCACCGGTTCGCCAACGCCACCCTCGCCGACTTCATCGACTCCCTCGCCTCCGCCACCGAGCGCGACGTCCACGCCTGGGCCGACGCCTGGCTGCGCACCACCGGAGTCGACACCCTCACGCCCGTGGTCACCGCCGCGGACGACGGCACCCGCTCCCTCACCGTCGAGCACAACGGCAGCCGTCCGCACCGCATCGCCGTCGGCGTCTACGACCTGGACGTCGCCGACGAGAGCCGCCACCTGGTGCTGCGCGAGCGCCTCGACCTCGACATCCCACAGGGCGAGCCCCACGTCCTCGGCAAGCGCCCCGCCCTGCTCCTGCTGAACGACGGCGACCTCACCTACGCCAAGGTCCGCTTCGACGTCGAGTCCTTCGAGACGGTCATCGCGAACCTCTGCGGCCTGCCCGAGCCGCTCACCCGCGCGGTCGTGTGGAACGCCCTGCGCGACGCGGTGCGCGACGGTGAACTCCCGCCCGCCGCCTACCTCCAGGCCGCCCGCACCCACCTCCCGCACGAGACCGACCTCGCCGTCGTCCAGGGCGTCCTCGCCTTCGCCTCCGCGCAGATCGCCGGCCGCTACGCCGACCCCGAGGGCCGCCCCGCCGCCCTCGCCACGCTCACCTCCCTCTGCCGTGACCTCATCCGCCGCACCGAGGACGGCGACAACCCCGGCCTGCGCCTGGTCGCCGTGCGCCACTTCATCGACGTCGCCGCCCAGCCCGACACCATCGCCGCCTGGCTCGCGGACGGCACCGTGCCCGGGGGCCCCGAGCTCGACCCCGAGCTGCGCTGGCGCGTGCTGGCCCGGCTCGCCGTCCTCGGCGCCACCGACGAGGCCGCGATCGCCGCCGAACTGGAGCGGGACCCCTCCGCCACCGGCCAGGAGGGCGCCGCCCGCTGCCGCGCCGCGCTGCCGGACCCCGAGGCCAAGGCGCGGGCCTGGGAGGGGATGTTCGGGCGCGACGACCTCTCCAACTACCTGTTCATCGCCACCGCCCAGGGCTTCTGGCAGCCCGAACAAGCGGATCTGGTACGGCAGTACGTGCCGCGCTATTACGCCGACGCGGTCGCCGTCGCCGCCCGCCGCGGCCCCGCCATGGCCGACGCCGCCGGCCGCTGGGCGTTCCCGTCCCACGCGGTCGACGAGGAAACCCTCCGCCTCGGCGAGGCCTGCCTGACCGACGCAAACCCGATCCCGGCCCTACGCCGCAAACTGGCGGACCAACTGGACGACCTGGCACGAGCGCTGCGCGTCCGCCAGGGCTAGGGGCGCCCGCTCCGGGGTCGGGAGCGCATTCTTGGTCGCGGGGCGCATCCCTTGCCGGGGCGCGCCCCAGGGCCAGGCGACGGACGCTTCGTAACCGGGGCGCCAGCAGGGCTGAGGGGCGCGCACTCCGGAGCCGGAGAGCGTCAGGACCTGGCGGCGCGCACGTCGGGGCCGGAACGCCGGCAGGGCTGAGGGGAGGCGTACTCCGAGGTTGCGGGTGGATGCCGGGCCTGGCGACGGTCGCTTCGTGGCCGGGGGCGCCCAGGGCTCAGAGACGCGCACACGGGAGTTGGAGGCGCGTCCTGATCCTGCGGCGCACTTCGGGCCGAAGCGCCGGCAGGGCTGAGGGGGCGCGTACTTCGGAGTCGGGGCGCATCCAGGGCCAAGGGACGCGTGCTCCTGGGCCAGAGGCGCGTCCAGGGCAAGGCGACCTGCACCCCCTTCCGGAGCGCGGCCCGGGCTGGGGGCGTATCCAAGGCCTGGCGGCGCGCATTCACGAGTCGAGGTGGGCTCAAGGTCAGGTGGTGCGTGTTCCGGGGCTGAGTACGCGTCCTGGGGCAGGTGGCGAGTAGCCGGGGCCGGAGGCGCGTTGAGGGCCGGGCGGCGCGTAGCCCGGTGCCGGGGCGCGTGCTGGCCGGCGGCGTATGCAAGGCCAGGCAGCGCGCATTTACGAGTCGAGGTGGGCTCAAGGTCAGGTGGTGCGTGTTCCGGGGCTGAGTACGCGTCCTGGGGCAGGTGGCGAGTAGCCGGGGCCGGAGGCGCGTTGAGGGCCGGGCGGCGCGTAGCCCGGTGCCGGGGCGCGTGCTGGCCGGGGGCGGATGCAAGGCCAGGCAGCGCGCATTTACGAATCGAAGTGAGTTCAGGGCCAAGTGGCAGGTGTTCCGGGGCTGAGTACGCGTCCTGGGGCAGGTGGCGCGGGGCCCGGGGCCGGAGGCGCGTTCAGGGCCGGGCGGCGCGTACCTCCGGGCGGGAGCGCATCGTGGGTCCGGGCTCATCGCCGGCCAGGCGGCGCGCATTCATGAGTCGTGGTGGGTTCAGGGCCAAGTGGCAGGTGTTCCGGGGCTGCGGTCACGCGTCCCGGGGCAGGTGGCGCCGGTCCAGGGTCAGGTAGCGCGTCTCGGGGCAGAGGGCGTGGGACCCGGGGCTGGGGGCGCGTCTCGGGGCACGTGGCGCGTGGTCCGGGTGCGGAGCGCACACACCGGGATGGGCGGCGTGCGCTTCCGTGCCAAGGGGACCGCCGTGGTGGGGTTCGTCGCGGGCGCCACCCCGCGCCACCCCTCTGTCCCCTCCCGCCGGGACACCCTTTCGGGTTTCGCTCGTTGAACCTTTCGGGTACGCGCGCTCATCCAGGTACAAGCTGGAACTCCCTCAGCACGCGTGCCCGGGAGGAACCCATGAGCACACCGAGCCTCGCCTCGGGCCCGGAGGGCCCCGACGCGCTGCGGCCGTTGCTCGACACCGTGCTCGGCGCGCTCGCCGACGGCACACGGGCGCGCGGAGGACCCCTGCCCGCCGGCGGGCCCGACGCGGTCGCCGAGCGGGTGCGGGCCGCCGTGGGCGACGTACTGCCGCCGCACGGCGACCCCCACGCCCTGCGCGCCCTCGTCCACGCCCTCGCCGAAGGCTCCGCCGACCCGGCCGACCCCCTGTGCGCCGCACACCTGCACTGCCCGCCGCTCGCGCTCGCCACCGCCGCCGACCTCGCCGCGAGCGCCCTCAACCCGTCCCTGGACTCCTGGGACCAGGCCCCGGCCGCCTCCGAACTGGAAGCCCTGGTGACGCGTGCGCTGGCCGCCGAGGTATACGGGCAGGCGCACGGCACCGGAACACCGACGGCACCCCCACCCGACGCCCTGGTCACCACCGGCGGCACCGAATCCAACCAACTCGCCCTGCTGCTCGCCCGGGAGAGCCTCGGCGCCGGTGTCCGGCTCGTCGTCGGGGCCAACGCCCATCACTCCCTGCCCCGCGCCGCCTGGCTGCTCGGGCTGCCCGAACCCCTGACCGTCCCCGCCCCCGCGGGCGTCCTCGACCCCGCCGCCCTGGACACGGCCCTCGCCGCCCTCCCCGGACCGCACCTCGTCGCCGCCACCGCCGGCACCACCGACGCGGGCCTCATCGACCCCCTGCCCGAGATCGCCGCCCTGTGCCGGGCCCACCGCGCCCGGCTGCACATCGACGCCGCCTACGGCGGAGGCCTGCTGTTCAGCGACCGGCACCGCGACAAGCTCACCGGCCTGGACGCGGCCCACACCGTCACCCTCGACCTGCACAAACTCGGCTGGCAGCCGGTCGCCGCCGGCCTCCTCGCCGTCCGCGAGCCCGACGACCTCGCCGCACTGCACCAGCGCGCCGACTACCTCAACGCCGACGACGACACCGAGGCCGGCCTGCCCGACCTCCTCGGCCGCTCCCTGCGCACCAGCCGCCGCCCCGACGTCCTCAAGACCGCCGTCACGCTCAAGACCCTCGGCCGCGCGGGCCTCGGCGCGCTGGTCGACCAGGTCTGCGCCACCGCACACGAGTTCGCGGACCTCGTGGCCGACCGTCCCGGCTTCGAGCTGTACGACCGGCCCGTCATCAGCACGGTCCTGTTCCGGCCCGCACACGCCACCGACGCCGCCGTCGCCGCCGTACGCCGAGAACTCCTCCACCGCGGCCGCGCGGTCCTCGGCCGGGCGCGTCCCGACCACGGCCGGCTGTGGCTCAAAGCGACCGTCCTCAACCCCCACACCCGGCCCGCCGACCTGGCCGCCCTCCTGAAAGCGGTCGAAGAACTCGCGGAAGGAAACGCCCCCCGATGAGCACCACCCCCCACCCCCACCCCCCGCACCGCGAGCCCGACGCCCCCCGCGACCTGGTCGGCATCGGCATCGGCCCCTTCAACCTCTCCCTCGCCGCCCTCGCCCACCCCCTCGCCGAACTCGACACCGTCTTCTACGAACAGCGCCCCGGCTTCGACTGGCACCCCGGTCTCCTCATCGACGGCGCCCGCATCCAGGTCCCCTTCCTCGCCGACCTGGTGACCCTCGCCGACCCCGCGAGCCCCTGGACCTTCCTCAACCACCTCAAGGCCCGCGACCGGCTCTTCCCCTTCTACTTCGCCGAGCGCTTCCACATCCAGCGCACCGAGTACGACGCCTACTGCCGCTGGGTCGCCGACCACCTCCCGGGCCTGCACTTCCGCCACCAGGTCGACGCCGTCCGCTGGAACCCCGAACGCGACGTCTTCGAGGTCGACTTCACCCAGCTCGACGCGGACGGCGAGGCCGAGGCCCTGGGCCGTACCTACACACGGAACGTCGTCCTCGGCATCGGCAGCGAACCCTACGTCCCCGAACCCCTCAAGCCGCTCGTCGAGGCACCCGCCGTGCCCGTCGTGCACGCCGCCGACTACCTCGCCCACCGCGACCGTCTGCTCGCCGCCGGGCACGTCACCGTCATCGGCTCGGGACAGTCCGGCGCCGAGGTCTTCCTCGACCTGCTGCGCGCCCGCCCCGTCGGCCGCGAGGGCCTGCACTGGCTCGGCCGCACCGAGGCCTTCGCGCCCATGGAGTACTCCAAGCTCGGCCTCGAACACTTCACCCCCGACTACACCCGCTACTTCCACGCCCTGCCCGAAGGCGTCCGCGACCGCCTCGTCACCACCCAGTGGCAGCTCCACAAGGGCATCGACGCCGACACCATCGCCGCCATCCAGGACGAGCTCTACCGCCGCACCCTGCACGGCGGCTGGCCCGACGCCGTCCTCACCCCGGGCGTCCGCGTCCGTACCGCGGGCCGTGTCGCGACGACCAAGGTCGAGCTCCACCTGGAACACGTCCAGCAGAACACCCGCTCCCGCCTCACCACCGACGCCGTCGTCCTCGCCACCGGCTACCGCGAACGCCCCCTCGACAGCCTCCTGGCAGGCCTCGACCCCTACATGCGCCGCGACAGCCGCGAGCGCCCCCGCGTCGACGACCGCTTCCGCCTCGTCCTCGACCCCGCCGTGACCGGCGCGATCCACGTCCAGAACGCCGAACGCCACACCCACGGCGTCGGCACCCCCGACCTCGGCCTCGCCGCCTGGCGCAGCGCCACCATCCTCAACTCCCTCACCGGGAAGGAGACGTATCCGCTGCCGGCCCGCACGGCCTTCACCACCTTCGGACTCGAACCGCACGAGCCGCAGATCCCGCAGGCCCGGCAGGCGGCCCAGGTCCTCACCCCGCTGGTCGAGGGAAGGTAAACAACCGGCCCGGGAAGGAAGACCTCCGGCGGCGGCGGTGTTGGCTCCGCACATGACCACCACCTGGATCGCAGCCCACCGCTCCGCCGTCATCAACCCGTACGAGGCCTTCCACCTGTTCGAACCCCGCGGCTTCGGCGGGCAGACCATCAGGCAGTCGGTGCGCCTCGCGGGAGGGGGCGAGGCGCTGCGAGTGCGGTTCAGCAACCGCTACGGCAAGGAGCCCCTGCGGATCGGCGGCGCCCGCCTCGCCTTCCGCACCCGGGGCAGCGGCATCGACCCCGCCAGCGACACCCCGCTGCGTTTCTCCGGCGCCGGGACGGTCGACGTCCCCGTGGGCGAGGAGATCGTCAGCGATCCGGTCGAACTGCCCGTCAGCGCGGGGGAGGAGCTGACCGTCAGCCTCCATCTGCCGGGCGAGACCGGGCTGAGCACCTACAGCGCGGTGCCCTACGACATCGGGTACGCCGTCCCCGGTGACCAGCTGTCCGCCGAAACCCTGGAGGGTGCGGAGGAGTTGCCCCTCGGTCACTACCTCACCGGCGTCGACGTCCTCGCCCCCGAGGGCACCCGGATCGCCGTCGCGTTCGGCGACTCCTGGATCGAGGGCGCCTTCACCACACCCGGCACCGACAACAGCTTCCCCTCCCAGCTCGGCCGCCGCCTCACCCGCGGCTGGATCGTCAACCAGGGCATCTCCGGCAACCGTCTGCTCAGCGACGAGATCGGCGACCACCTGCTGTCCCGCATCGACCACGACGTCCTCGCCGTCCCAGGCGTCAGCCACGTCCTGATCCACATCGGGCTCAACGACCTCGGCCTGCCCGGCACCATCGCCTACCCCGACCCCGCGGAGGGCCCGAGCGCCGCCGAGTTCACCGCCGGCCTGACCGCCCTCGCCGACCGGCTGCACCGGGCCGGGCTCACCGTCATCGGCTCCACCATCGGCCCCTACCGCGGCACAGCCTACGACGGCTACGACACCGAGGCCGGGCAGGCCGTGCGCCGCGAGGTCAACGCCTGGCTGCTCGGCGACGGCCACCCCTTCGACGCGGTCGTCGACGTCGCCGCCGCCGTCGGCGACCCGGACGAACCCGACCGGATCCGCGCCGAGTTCAACGCCGGCGACGGCCTCCACCTCAACGACGCCGGCGCCAAAGCGATCGCCGACGCCATCGACGTAAGCCTGCTGGACCTCTAGAACACGGCGTTCAGAAGACGGGCGTTCCGGCCCGGGTCAGCTTCCAGTCCACCGACGCGAAGTCCTTCGGGTCCAGCACCCCCTTCGCCGTCACCCACTCCGCGATCCGCGTACGGATCTCCGTCGACTCCGACCACAGCTCCCGCGCGGACGCCACATGCGGGAACGCGCCGCCACCGTTGGCACGGTAGTTGTTCACCGCCAGCACGAACTGCTGCGCGTCGTCCAGCGGGGCACCGGCGTAGGTCAGGTTCCCGATCCGCGAACCGGCCGGCCGGGAGATGTCGATGTCGTACGAAAGACCCGACACATAGTCGTAGTTGTAGTCCGGGCGGCCGCCGGCGTTGGTCAGCTTCTCCACGTCCACCACCGCGTCGGCCGCGGTCTGCACGAAGTACTCCGCCGAGTACTCCAGGTACGCCCGCAGCTGAGCACCCGTCAGCAGCTTGGCGACCAGCGTGTTGTCGTACACGTACAGGCTCGACAGATCCCGGATCGTCACCCTGCCGGCCGGGATCTCCGAGGTGCGGGAGAAGGGGGAGGCCTGCGCGACGACGGGCAGCGAGGCGTACGACGTGCCCGCCAGCGCCGCCTTCACCACGTCCTCCTGGACCTTGGTGATCAGGTCGATGATCGGCGCGTCCTTGTACCGGGCCTCGACCGTCGTGAGCGTCTCGGTCGCCGTGCCGACGACCTGGTTGACGTACTCGACGACCTTCGCGTGCTCGTCCGACAGCAGCTTGGTGATCTTCGGGTCGTCGGCCACGGTGTTGGAGTTCAGCACCTTCGACGAGACCGACTCCACGGTCCAGCGCCCCCTCGCGAAGACCAGCTCGACGTCGAAGACCGACAGCCGCTCAGCGAACGCCAGCGGCTCCGAGAGCACCACCGTCCTGCCCGTGGTGGCGTTGGTGACCTTCAACTCCGGGATCTCCACGTGCGCGTGGCCCACCAGGATCGCGTCGATGTCCGGCACCTGCTGCGCCACCAGCGCCGCCGAGTTCTCCACGTACGGCACCTGGTCACCGTAGGAGGAGGTGCCGGAGGAGCCGCTGTGCGCGGAGACGACCACCACGTCGGCGCCCATCGACTTCAGCCTCGGCACCCACTTCGCCGCCTGCTCCTCAAGACCCGGGAACTCCAGCTTCCCCTGCACATACGCCTTGTCCCAGATCGCGATACCCGGATTGGTGAGCCCGAGCACCGCGACCTTCACCGGCGGAAGACCCGGCACGTGGAACTTCTTGATGATGTACGGCGGGAAAGCGGGCTTCTGCGTCCTCGCGTCCAGCGCGTTCGCCCCCAGCAGCGGGAAACGCAGCTGCTTCTCGAAGGCGCGCAGCGTCTCCAGACCGTAGTTGAACTCGTGGTTGCCCAGCGCCGCCGCGTCGTACCCGATCGCGTTCATCGCCTGCGCCATCGGGTGCACCGGACCGCCCTTCGCGGTGATCGGGTCCACCTTCGCGTAGTAGTACGTCAGCGGGGTGCCCTGGATCGTGTCGCCCGCGTCGAGCAGCAGCGTGTTGCAGCGGCCCTTCTCCGCGCGCACCTGGTTCACCAGGGTTGAGACACGGGCCAGGCCCTGCGCGTTGCCGGCCTTGTCGGAGTACTCCGCGTCCTTGAAGTAGTCCCAGTTGAAGACGTGCCCGTGCAGGTCGGTCGTGCCCATGACGGTCAGCGAGTACCGCCTAGGGGCGGGCTTCTGCGCGGCCTCGGCCGCCGGAGCCGCCACCGCGCTCGCCAGCGCCACGCCCGCTCCGGTCGCGGCGGACTTCTTCAGGAACTTCCGGCGGTTCAAGGGCATGTCTGGATCTCCTCGGGAAAAGGTCAACGACGCGCGTAGATTCTGACCCGGCCATGGCAAGCGGCAACAGGTCCCACAGGTTGCGATCTGATGACTCAACTCGCCCTTCCCCAGGCCGTTATCGACCGAGAAGTGACAGAGTGGGCCGCATGACCACCCCTTCGCCGGACGCTCCCCAGCCCGCCGTCCCCTACGGCACCCCCGACGCCCCCCGGATCGCCGTCCGCGGCGAGGCCCGCCTCGAGGTGGACCCCGAAATCGCCCGCATCGGCGTCACCGTCGCCTCCCGCGGCCGGGACCGCCGCGCCGCCCTCGACGACCTCACCCAGCGCAACGCCACCGTCCTCGACCTCGTCAAGAGCTACGGCGACGCGGTGGAACACCTGGAGACCGGCGCCTTCTCCATCAGCCCCGAACTGAAGGAGAAGGGCCGCGGCGAACGTGTCCACGCCTACCACGGACGCGTCCACATCACCGCCGAGCTGACCGACTTCACCGCCCTGGGCGAACTCACCACCCGACTGGCCGACCTCGAGCTCACCCGCGTCGACGGCCCCTGGTGGGCGCTGCGCCCCGACTCGCCGGCCTACCGCCAGGCCCGGCAGCAGGCGGTGCGGGAGGCCGTGCAACGGGCGCGGGAGTACGCGGAGGCGCTCGGCACCTCACTGGCCGCGCTGGTGGAACTCGCCGACGTCGGAGCGGAGGGCGCACCGCCGCCGTACCCCCAGGCACCCGGCGGCCGCATGCGCTCCATGGCCTACGGGGCGGCCACCGAGGACGCCCCCGCGGCGCTCGACCTCGAACCCCAGCGGCAGCACGTGAACGCCACCGTCAACGCCCGGTTCACCATGCTGCCGCCGCGGCTGTAGCCATCACTGGAGCAAATCGGCGCGGTGCGCGCGGGCCGTTCGAATGCTCATCGGAGCGGCCCCCCGCACAATTCAATACTTGTCAACAGCCCTTCACCCAACGGTTGTTGAGTGGTCATGTCCGTCCAATTCGCTACCCGCCGGTAAGGCCTAGGCTCGAATCATGCGCCGAGCAAAGATCGTCTGTACTCTGGGCCCCGCCACCGACTCGTACGACCAGATCAAAGCCCTGGTCGACGCCGGAATGGACGTCGCCCGCTTCAACCTCAGCCACGGCAGCCACGCCGAGCACGAGGAGCGCTACCAGCGCGTTCGCAAGGCCGCCGACGAGAGCGGCCGCAGCGTCGGACTCCTCGCCGACCTTCAGGGCCCGAAGATCCGCCTCGGCCGCTTCACCGAAGGCCCCGTACTCCTTGAACGCGGCGACAGCTTCACCATCACCGTCGAGGAAGGCGCCGAGGGCGACGGCCACACCTGCGGAACCACCTACTCCGGCCTCGCCGCCGACGTCACCCCCGGCGAACGCATCCTCGTCGACGACGGCAAGGTCTGCCTGGAGGTCACCGAGGTCGACGGACCCCGCGTCCACACCACCGTCGTCGAAGGCGGCATGGTCTCCGACCACAAGGGCCTCAACCTCCCCGGCGTCGCCGTCTCCGTCCCCGCCCTCTCCGACAAGGACGAGGCGGACCTGCGCTGGGCGCTGCGCACAGGCTTCGACGTCATCGCACTGTCCTTCGTCCGCAGCGGCCGCGACGTCGAGGGCGTGCACCGCATCATGGACGAGGAGGGACGCCGGCTCCCCGTCATCGCCAAAGTGGAGAAGCCGCAGGCCGTCGACGCGATCGACGACATCGTCGCCGCCTTCGACGGCATCATGGTCGCGCGCGGGGACCTGGGCGTGGAGATGCCCCTCGAACAGGTCCCGTTCGTCCAGAAACGCGCGATCAAACTCGCCCGGCGCAACGCCAAGCCGGTGATCGTGGCGACGCAGATGCTCGACTCGATGATCGACAACTCCCGCCCGACCCGCGCGGAGGCCTCCGACGTCGCGAACGCGGTGATCGACGGCACGGACGCGGTGATGCTGTCCGGCGAGACGAGCGTCGGCAAGTACCCGATCGAGACCGTCCGCACCATGGCGAAGATCGTCGAAGCGGCGGAAGAAGACATCCTCGCCAAGGGCCTGCCGCCCCTCACCGAAAGCAACAAACCCCGCACCCAGGGCGGCGCGGTCGCCCGGGCGGCGGCCGAGATGGGCGACTTCCTCGGTGCGAAGTTCCTGGTCGCCTTCACCCAGTCCGGCGACACGGCCCGCCGCCTCTCCCGCTACCGCTCCCCGATCCCCCTCCTGGCCTTCACCCCCGAACCGTCCACCCGCTCCCAGCTCAGCCTCACCTGGGGCGCGGAGACGTTCCTCGGCCCGCACGTCGACTCCACGGACGCGATGGTCGAACAGGTGGACGAGCTACTGCTGAAGTACGGCCGCTGCGAGCAGGGCGACGTGGTCGTCATCACGGCAGGCTCACCCCCCGGGGTCTCGGGCTCGACGAACATGGTGCGCGTCCACCACATCGGCGAGGACGACAGCCCGAAGTAAGGGGGCGGGGTCAGTACTTGGGGCCTACGTGGGCGTCCAGGAGGGCTACGGAGGCCTTCTTGGCGACGGAGATGTTGAAGGGGTCGCTGCCGCGGGCGAGGGTCGTCCACTCGACGCCGACCTTGGCGAGGGTGTCGGTGAAAAGTTTCCGGATGTCGTCGGACTTGTTGGAGAAGAAGTACCGGGGGTATTCGTAGCGCTTGCGCACCCCGGCCACGAGGCGGGTCGTCCAGTTGGTGATCCGGCAGCCGTCGGAGTGGATGAGACCGCGGATGAACTCCCAGGGGTGCGCGTCGACGATCTCTTGCTGCCAGGGTACGAGGGCGATGGGACGATGGTGCTTCTTGCCGGGGCCGTGCTGGGGGAACACGCAAGCCAGGTGCTTGGAGTAGACCTTGATGTTCTGGCAACCGGTGCGCTGCAGGCGATGTACGCGGTTGTCCGGGAAGACGGCTCGCATCGCGGCCTCGGTCTCCTTGGCAATACCTGGCCACGCGTCGGCGCAGGCGATCATCAGGCTCGGCACGCGATGGTGCGCATAGTGGCTGATGTGTCCGTCCCCGAGGTATTGACCCAGCAGGTAGGAGTAGGCGGTCACATCCATGGGGCGTCCGTCACACCGTGGGCAGGCCGGATTACGGGCACCCGGACATTCTCCGCGCTTGGCGCGATCCAGGTGCTTCCAGTAGCTGATGGTGCCGACCGGAATGTTGAGTGCCCGTGCGACGTCTGCGTTCTTGATGCCGTCCCTCAGGAGCGTGACCGCATGTTGTCGAACCTCAGTACCGTGAAAGTTCATACGGACACACTGGGTGAACAATCGTGGCCGCGTGCAGCAGAAAGCGGAAGATCACGCGAAGGTGATCTTCCGCTTCAGGTTCCACAGTGCCGGGTGCGGGATTCGAACCCGCACGCCCTTTCGGACAGATGTGTTTGAGACATCAGCGTCTGCCATTCCGCCAACCCGGCTGGTGACCCTGAGGAGTGTACCGGGTGACCAAGCGGACCTGCAGCTAGGTACGCTTCTCGGAGCACCACCCCTGCCCTGACCAAGGAGCCCCCGTGACCTCCCCCGAGTCGCCCCAGCCCGTAGACGCGGCCGATGACGACAAGTCGCACGTGCCTCCGCTGACGACCCGTGTCGTCATCGCCGAGGACGAGGCCCTGATCCGGCTCGACCTCAAAGAGATGCTGGAGGAGGAGGGCTACAGCGTCGTCGGTGAGGCCGGCGACGGTGAGCAGGCCGTCGAGCTCGCCCGTGAGCACAAGCCGGACCTCGTCATCCTCGATGTGAAGATGCCCAAGCTGGACGGCATCTCCGCCGCCGAGAAGATCGCCGAGGAGCGGATCGCCCCGGTGCTGATGCTCACCGCCTTCTCGCAGCGGGATCTCGTCGAGCGTGCCCGTGACGCCGGTGCGATGGCCTATCTGGTGAAGCCGTTCAGCAAGAGCGACGTGGTGCCGGCCATCGAGATGGCGGTGTCGCGGTTCACCGAGCTGAAGGAGCTGGAGAAGGAGATCGCTGACCTCACGCTCCGGCTGGAGACCCGCAAGCTCGTGGACCGGGCGAAGTCGATCCTGCAGACGGAGTACGGGCTGACCGAGCCGGCCGCGTTCCGGTGGATCCAGAAGACCTCCATGGACCGCCGGATGTCGATGCAGCAGGTTGCGGAGGCGGTCATTCAGGACGCGGACGAGAAGAAGGCGTCCAAGGGCTGACAACCCAGGAGAGCAGAAGGCCCGCGGCCCTGAGGGATCAGGGGCGCGGGCATTCTCGTATGCCGCAGAGCGCCTAGTCCTCGCCGAGGTACGCCTTGCGCACCGACTCGTCGTGCAGGAGGTCCTGGCCGGTGCCGGACAGGACGATGTTGCCGACCTCCATGACGTGTCCGTGGTCGGCGAGCGAGAGCGCCGCCTGGGCGTTCTGCTCGACCAGCAGGATCGTCGTGCCCTGGGACTTCAGCTCGACGATGGTCGCCATGATCTTCTGCATCATGATCGGGGAGAGACCCATGGAGGGTTCGTCGAGCATCAGCAGCTTGGGCTGGGACATCAGGGCGCGGCCCATGGCCAGCATCTGCTGCTCGCCGCCCGAGAGGGTGCCGGCGGCCTGCCTGCGGCGTTCTCCGAGGATGGGGAAGAGGTCGTAGGCGCGCTGTATGTCCTTCTCGATGCCTTCCTTGTCCTTGCGGAGGAAGGCGCCGAGCTGGAGGTTCTCCTCGATGGTGAGCCGGGGGAAGATGTGCCGGCCTTCGGGGGAGTGGGCGAGGCCGAGGGCGACGATCTTGTGCGCGGCGACGCCGGTGAGTGGCTTGCCGTCGAACGTGATCTTGCCGGCGCTGGGCTTCAGCAGTCCGGAGAGGGTGCGCAGGGTCGTGGTCTTGCCGGCGCCGTTGGTGCCGATGAGGGTGACGACCTGGCCGGCCTCGACGGAGAAGGAGATGCCCTTGACGGCTTCGATCTTGCCGTAGGCGACGTGGAGGTCCTCGACCTCCAGGAGTGCGGTCACTGGGGGTCTCCCTTGGTGGTGCCGGCGGCCTCGGTCTCCCCGGGGTCGCCGTCGAACGGTTCGCCCAGGTAGGCGGCGATGACGCGTTCGTCGGCCTGGACCACCTCGGAGGTGCCCTCGACGAGCTTCTCGCCCTGGACGAGCACGGCGACGCGGTCGCAGAGGTTGAAGATGAAGCGCATGTCGTGCTCGATGACGAGGACGGCGATGCCCATGTCCCGGATGGCGAAGACGAGTTCTTCGGTGGCCCGGGTCTCCTGCGGGTTCATGCCGGCGGTGGGCTCGTCGAGCAGGAGGAGTCCGGGTTCGGAGGCCAGGGCTCGCGCGATCTCCAGCTTGCGCTGCTCGCCGTAGGGGAGGTTGCGTGCGAGGTGGTCGCGTTTGTGGGCGAGGCCGATGAACTCCAGGAGTTCCATGGCCCGTGTCTCGCTGGCCTTTTCCGCCTTCTTGAAGCCGGGGCCGCGCAGCAGGGCGGACCAGAGGCCTTCCTTGGTGCGGGTGTGGCGGCCGACGAGGACGTTCTCGAGGACCGTCATGTTGGCGAAGAGGCGGATGTTCTGGAAGGTGCGGGCGATGCCGGCCTTGGTGACCAGGTGGGGTTTGGGCGGCAGGACGGTGCCCTGGTAGGAGACGCTGCCTTCGGTGGGGACGTAGAGCCCGGTGAGGCAGTTGAAGAAGGTGGTCTTGCCGGCGCCGTTGGGGCCGATGAGGCCGACGATCTCGCCGCTGTTGACCGTGAAGTCGACCGAGCGGACGGCGGTGAGGCCGCCGAAGCGCATGGTGACGTCGCGGGCTTCGAGTACAGGTGTCGTCATGGTTCTTTACGCCCCTGCCTTGGTGACGGCCGGTTCGTCGGACAGCGTCGTGGTCTCTGGTACGTCGAGTTGGCCGGTCTCGTGGAATTCGAGTTGGCGGCGGCGGTTGGCGATGATGCCCTCGGGGCGGAAGCGCATCAGCAGGATGAGTGCGATGCCGAACGCGAGCAGTGACTTGTCCTGGAGGAAGACCAGCTTCTCCGGGAGCAGGTAGAGCAGGGCGGCACCGAGGATGGGGCCGGAGACGGTGCCCATGCCGCCGAGGACGACGGCGGCCAGCAGGAAGGCCGAGTTGGGCGGGGCGGCGCCGGCGAACTGGTAGGGGTTGGGTACGACGTTGTAGGTGACGTGGGCGCTGACGGTGCCGGCGAGGCCGGCGAGCGAGGCGCCGAGGGCGAAGGCGATGAGCTTGACGCGGAAGCCGTTGATGCCCATGGCGGTGGCGGCGGTCTCGTCCTCGCGGATGGCGATCCAGGAGCGGCCGATGCGGGAGTCGGCGGCGCGCTGGTAGACGGTCACGACGAGGGCCATGACCAGGACCATCAGCAGGTAGTAGTTGGCGAATCGGCCGATGGTGAAGCTGCCGAGGTCGTGGGCTTCGCCGAAGTTGAAGCCGAAGAGCTTCAGGTCGGGGATGGAGGGGATGCCGTTGGGGCCGTTGGTGATGTCGGGGCCGGAGACGCCGTCCATGTTGTTGACGGCGAGGCGGAAGATCTCTCCGAAGCCGAGGGTCACGATGGCCAGGTAGTCGCCGCGCAGCCGCAGGGTGGGCGCGCCGATGAGCACGCCGAAGATGAGGGAGGCGGCGGCGCCGGCGAGGGCGGCGGCCCAGAAGGGGAACTGGACGCCGGAGAAGCGGGAGAACTCGGAGCCGGAGACCAGGGCCGCGGTGTAGGCGCCGACTCCGAGGAAGGCGACGTAGCCGAGGTCGAGGAGGCCGGCGAGGCCGACGACGATGTTCAGGCCCAGGGCGACGGTGCCGAAGATCAGGATGTTGACGCCGATGTTGGCGTAGTGGTCGTCGGTCTGGGTGAGCGGGAAGGCGATCGCGGCGGCGAAGCCCATGGCGAGGCTGAAGCCGCGGTTCTCGGCGACCATGGCGGAGAAGCGGTCGAGGAGACCGGCGGTGTGCAGCGCCCAGATGGCGAAGACGAGGACGATGAGGAAGCCGATGAAGATCTCGCCGTACTGGGTGTCGATGCCGTAGGCGAAGACGCCGAGGCCGACGGCGGCGACGATGGTGATGATCAGGCGCTGGATCCAGGGGGCGACGGGCTGCGGCGCGGGGATCGCGTCGGGCTTGGCGATGTACGCCTTGAGGGTCTCCTTGGTCGTCTCGTCGGCTTCCTGTGGGAGGGCGAAGGCGCCGATGACGGGGATGAGCGAGGCGACGAGGGCGATGTAGGTGCCGGGTTCCCAGTTGGCGAGGCCGCCGAGTTTGGCGGCGATCTCGATGGCGGTGAACCAGGTGACGCCGAAGCCGCCGAGGGCGGTCAGGACCAGGGGTGCGTTGTTGCGGGCGGGCAGCAGCCAGCGAAGGCCGCGGATGCCGTAGGAGGCGAGGGCGAAGACGGCGGTGAGGACTCCGGCGACGAAGGTCATCCACTGCAGGCCGCCGGGGTAGCCGTAGACGGTGAGGTCGCCGGGGAAGTCGCTGGTCCAGGTCCAGGCGAGGAAGGCGGAGGCCGCGGTGGCGATGCCGCCGAGCAGGAGCAGGGCGCGGGCGGCCGGCAGGGGCAGGCCGATGAGGCCGCGGGTCGCGGTCGCGGGGGTGGCGTCCGAGGGCGGGGTGGCGGGGGTCTTGGTCTCGGTCATGTCATCACGCCCTGTCCGCGACGCGCTCGCCGAGCAGGCCTTGTGGCCTGAACAGGAGCACGAGGATGAGGAGTACGAAGGCCCAGACGTTGGCCCAGCTCTGGCCGCCGAGCTGCTGCATGCCGGGGATGTTGCTGATGTAGGCGGAGGCCAGGGTTTCGGCGATGCCGAGGACGACGCCGCCGAGCATGGCGCCGTAGATGTTGCCGATGCCGCCCATGACGGCCGCGGTGAAGGCCTTGAGGCCCATCAGGAAGCCCATGCGGTAGTCGATGTTGCCGTACTTCAGGCCGTACGACAGTGCGGCGACGGCGGCGAAGAAGCCGCCGATGGCGAAGGCGACGACGATGATGCGGTTGGTGTCGATGCCCATGAGCTGTGCGGTGTCCGGGTCCTGGGCGGTGGCCTGCATGGCGCGGCCGGTGCGGGACTTGCGGACGAACCAGGCGAGGGAGGACATGCAGACGATCGCTGCGCAGACCAGGAAGATGTCGGCGTCGGTGATGTCGACGGAGCCGATGCTGTGGGTGGCGTCCAGGCTGGGGAAGGCGCGGGACTTGTCGGCGCCGGGGTAGAAGTTGCGGACCAGTTCCTGGAGGGTCAGGGAGAGGCCGATGGCCGTGATGAGGGGCGCGAGGCGTGGTGCTTGCCGTAGCGGCCGGTAGGCGAATCGTTCGGCCCCGACCGCGACGAGGACGGAGACGATGCCACCACCGATCAGCATGAGGGGGACTGCGGCCCACATCGAGGTGCCGTCGGGCAGGATGTAGGCGTAGACCGTGAGGGCGCCGAACGCCCCGGTCATGAAGATCTCGCCGTGTGCGAAGTTGATGAGCTGGACGATGCCGTACACCATCGTGTAGCCGATGGCGATCAGCCCGTACATCGAGCCTAGGAGCAGCCCGTTGGCCAGCTGCTGCGGCAGAGTGTGCACCGCATGGCCTCCATGTCGCTGGTGGTCGTATGCACTGGTCGTGTGCCTGGGGTGAATGTGAGAACGGGCCGCGCGGTCGGGGTCCTCCTTCCGCGCGGCCCGTGGTGCGGTGTTTCCGGGGCTGGGGTCAGCCGCTGAAGATCAGCCGTTGAACGTGCCGGTCTTCACGGCGACCCACTTGCCGCCCTTGACCTGGTACACGGTCAGCTGCTTGTTCGTGGTGTCGCCGTACTGGTCGAAGGAGACCTTGCCGGTGATGCCGTCGAAGCTGGACTTCTGGACGGCGTCGACGACCTTGGAACGCAGGTCGTCGCTGGCGGGCAGCTTGCCGCCGTTGGCGTCCTTGACGGCCTTCACGGCCTTGATGATGGCGGTGGCGGCGTCGTAGGAGTAGGCGCCGTAGGCACCGTAGTCGCCCTTGTAGCCCTTGGACTTGTAGGTCTCGATGAAGCTCTTCGCGGCCGGCAGGGTGTCCGCGGGGACACCGACGGAGGTGGCGAGGTCACCCTCGGCGGCCTTGCCGGCGGTCTGGATGTAGGTGGTGGCGTACATGCCGTCGCCGCCCATGAGCGGGATGTTGACCTTGGCGCCCTTGAGCTGCTTCGTGATCTTCTCGGACTCGTCGTACTGGCCGCCGTAGTAGACCATGTCGGCGCCGGAGGCCTTGATCTTGGTGACGAGGGAGCCGAAGTCGGTGTCGCCGGTGTTGACGTGGTCGGTGCCGGCGACGGTGCCGCCCAGCTTCTTGAACGCGCCGTTGAAGATGCCGGCGAGGCCGGCGCCGTAGGTCTGCTTGTCGTCGACGATGAAGGCCTTCTTCTTCTTGAGGCCGTTCCAGGCGTAGTCGGCGGCGAAGCTGCCCTGCAGGGCGTCCGTGGTCGCGGTGCGGAAGTACGTCTTGTACGGCCGCGACTTGTTCGTCTGCCAGTCCTTGCCCTGGGTCAGGGTCGGGTTGGTGTTCGAGGGGGAGATCTCGACCATGTTGGCCGAGTTGAACACCTGCTGCATGGACTGGGCGACGCCGGAGTTCAGCGGGCCGACGGCGCCGACGACGGAGGCGTCGCCGACCAGGGCCGTGGCGTTGGACTGGCCGGTGGCGGGCTGGGCCTTGTCGTCCAGGGCCTTGACCTTGAACTTGACGCCCGGGACCCAGTTGTTCTTGTTGGCGTCGTCGACGGCGATCTGGACGCCGTACTGGATGCCCAGACCAGTGGTGGAGTTCTCACCGGACAGCGGCGCGTCGACGCCGATGGTCAGCGTGGTGCCGGAGCTGCTGCCACCGCTTTTGTTGCCGTTGTCCCGGGAGCCGCAGGCGGTGAGGGTCAGAGCTCCGGTGGTCAGGACGGAGGTCAGAATCACCAAGGAACGCTTACGCACAATCAGTCCTTTCCGCAGCACCTCCGCCCCTGTGGGGGGCGTCTTGTGCCGCGCATGTACCGAACTCCCGATGGAGCGGTGACTGGCCGTGACTCTAAGCCCGGTCTGTACGCATGAGCATCGCCGTGCACTGGCTTGTGACTTTCTTGTTATGACGTGGTGCACACAGGGGTCGGGGGAAGGGGGCTCTCAGCCGTTTTGGCGGAATTTCCGTTCAGTCCGCATTCTGAGAACCTGCACTTCCGCTTGGCCGTGAGGGCAGCGGGGCGGGGGAGCGGTCGCAGGCCTTGTGAAGCACTGCGGAAAGGTCTTGGGAGTACGCGCCGTCGAAGATGAAGCTGTGGTGTTGTATTGCGCGCGTGTTACGGAGCGTTACGTCAAGAAATGGTAGGTCCGCATCGAGTGGGAGGCCGGAGCAGTCGGTCACGGAAATCCTCACCGTGACCCGGCGGGTGGTGCCCGCGGGGACGGTGAAGGCGGGTTCCGGGGTGACCCGTGCGTCGAGTCCGGCGAAGGCGGCGTCGACGACGGAGAGGGTGACGGGCGGCCCGCTGTCGACGCGGACCGCGAAGCGGAACAGGCCGCTGCGGGGGCCCGGGGGCGTGGCGGGGCCGAGGTAGTGCCAGCCGGTGACGTTCGCCGGGAAGGGGACCGGGGCGGCCGCCGGGACGGCCCGGTCGGGGCCGGCGCCGGGGGCCAGGAGCACGGCGCCGGCCCCGGCCGCGGTGAGTGCGGCGGCGGCGAGGGCGGCTCCCCGGACGCGCGGTGACAGGGCGCGCCAGCGGTCGAGTGCCCGATCGCCGAGGCGGGGCGCGTCGGCGCCGATCACGTCGTGGACGTCGCCCGTCTCGGCCGGCCCGACGGGTTCGACCGGCCCTGTGCCGCTCATGACCGCAGCCTCATGGGAAAACGGTAGGTGAGCGGGGTGGGCCGGGAAAGGTGCCGACGGCGACCGGCCGGCACCGGCGGTCAGCCGGTGGCGCCCACGGGTGCGCCGTCGCCGGGGCGGACGTCCCGCAGCAGGCAGGTCAGCCGGGCGCTGCACACCCGCCGGCCCTCCTCGTCGCTGATCACGATCTCGTACGTGGCCGTCGAGCGGCCCCGGTGCAGCGGGGTGGCCACGCCGGTGACCAGGCCGGAGCGCACGCCCCGGTGGTGGGTGCAGTTCAGGTCGACGCCGACCGCGAGCTTGGAACTGCCCGCGTGCAGCATCGAGCCGACCGAGCCCAGTGTCTCGGCGAGCACGGCGGACGCGCCGCCGTGCAGCAGGCCGTAGGGCTGGGTGTTGCCCTCGACGGGCATCGTGCCGACGACGCGGTCGGCGGAGGCCTCGACGATCTGGACGCCCATCCGGGTGCCGAGGTGCCCGGCGGAGAACAGCGCGGGGAGGTCGACGCCGAGTGCCGCGTACTCGTCGATGACCTCCTGCGGGAACGTCACGTGCTGCTGCTCGCCCATGGGCCAGGCTCCGTTCGTCGTGATCAGTCGTGCAAGCCGACTGAGCAAACGCTCAGTCGGTTGCCGATTGTTCCAGACGTACGACGACGGACTTGCTGGCCGGGGTGTTGCTGGTGTCGGCGGTGTGGTCCAGCGGGACCAGGACGTTGGTCTCGGGGTAGTAGGCGGCCGCGCAGCCCCGTGCCGTCGGGTAGTGCACGACCCGGAAACCGGGCGCCCGCCGCTCCACCCCGTCCTTCCACTCGCTCACCAGGTCGACGTACGACCCGTCGGCCACTCCCAGCCGCCGCGCGTCCTCGGGGTTGACCAGCACCACCCGGCGGCCGTTCCTGATGCCCCGGTAGCGGTCGTCGAGGCCGTAGATCGTGGTGTTGTACTGGTCGTGCGAGCGCAGGGTCTGCAGCAGCAGCCGGCCCTCGGGCAGCTCCGGGTACTCCACGGGGGCCGCGGTGAAGTTGGCCTTGCCGGTCTTCGTCGGGAAGCGGCGCTCGTCGCGAGGGGCGTGCGGGAGGGCGAAGCCGCCGGGGCGGGCCACGCGCGCGTTGAAGTCCTCGAAGCCGGGCACCACCCGCGCGATGCGGTCGCGGATCGTGGCGTAGTCCTTCTCGAACTCCTCCCACGGCACCACGCTGCTGTCGCCCAGCACGCGGCGGGCCAGCCGGCAGACGATGGCCGGCTCGGACAGCAGCTCCCGGCCCGCGGGCTCCAGGCGGCCGCGGGAGGCGTGCACCATGCCCATGGAGTCCTCGACGGTCACGAACTGCTCGCCACTGCCCTGCAGATCGCGCTCGGTGCGGCCCAGGGTAGGCAGGATCAGCGCACGCGCGCCCGTGACGGCGTGCGAGCGGTTCAGCTTGGTCGACACGTGCACGGTGAGGCGGGCGCGGCGCATGGCGGCTTCCGTGACCTCGGTGTCGGGAGTGGCGGCCACGAAGTTGCCGCCCATGGCGAAGAACACCTTCGCCTCGCCGTCCCGCAGCGCGCGGATGGCCCGTACGACGTCGAAGCCGTGCTCGCGCGGGGGCGCGAAGCCGAACTCCCGCTCCAGGGCGTCGAGGAAGGCGGGCGCGGGCCGCTCGAAGATGCCCATGGTGCGGTCGCCCTGCACGTTCGAGTGGCCGCGCACCGGGCACACGCCCGCGCCGGGGCGGCCGATGTTGCCGCGCAGGAGCAGGAAGTTGACCACCTCGCGGATGGTCGGCACGGAGTGCTTGTGCTGGGTCAGGCCCATCGCCCAGCACACGATCGTGCGCTTCGAGGCGAGCACCATGTCCAGGGTCTTCTCGATCTCCGCGCGCGTGAGGCCGGTCGCGGCGAGCGTCTCGTCCCAGTCGGCGGCCTTGGCAGCGGCGGCGAACTCCTCGTAGCCGTGGGTGTGTTCGCGCACGAACTCCTCGTCGACCGCGCCGTCCGTCTCGAGGATCAGCTTGTTCAGGAGGCGGAAGAGGGCCTGGTCGCCGCCGATGCGGATCTGCAGGAACAGGTCGGTGAGGGCGGCTCCCCTGAGCATGCCCTGCGGGGTCTGGGGGTTCTTGAACCGCTCCAGACCCGCCTCGGGCAGCGGATTGACGCTGATGATCCGCGCCCCGCCCGCCTTCGCCTTCTCCAGGGCGGAGAGCATGCGCGGGTGGTTCGTGCCCGGGTTCTGCCCGGCCACGATGATCAGGTCGGCCTTGTAGAGGTCCTCCAGCAGGACGCTGCCCTTGCCGATGCCGATCGTCTCCGTCAGGGCCGAGCCGGACGACTCGTGGCACATGTTCGAGCAGTCGGGCAGGTTGTTGGTGCCCAGCTCGCGGGCGAACAGCTGGTAGAGGAAGGCCGCTTCGTTGCTGGTGCGTCCGGAGGTGTAGAAGACGGCCTCGTCCGGGGAGGACAGCCGGGCGATCTCCTCGGCGATGATGTCGAAGGCCCGCTCCCAGCTCACCGGCTCGTAGCGGTCGCCTCCCTCGGGGAGGTACATGGGGTGTGTGAGGCGTCCCTGCTGGCCCAGCCAGTAGCCGCTGCGGGTCGCGAGGTCGGCCACGGTGTGGGCGGCGAAGAACTCGGGGGTGACCCGGCGCAGGGTGGCCTCCTCGGCCACCGCCTTGGCGCCGTTCTCGCAGAACTCCGCCGTGTGCCGGTGCTCCGGCTCCGGCCAGGCGCAGCCGGGGCAGTCGAAGCCGTCCTTCTGGTTGACCCGCAGCAGGGTCAGCGCGGTGCGCTTGACGCCCATCTGCCGCTGGGCGATGCGCAGGGTGTGCCCGATGGCGGGCAGGCCGGCCGCGGCGTGCTTCGGGTCGGCGACCTGCGGAGCGTCCTGAACCGGATCGCCCTTGGGCGGCTTCGTTGCCATCGCTGAGTCTCCTTCACCGGCACCCGTGCCCTACACATCCGATCCTCGCACGCACCGGCGACAACGAGGCCGCCGGGTTTGCCGAGGACGCGGCAATGGTTGCGCATTGAGCAATGGTTGCGGAAGAGGCAACAACGTCCATGTGGTGGCCGTCGATGGCGGCCGACTGTCAGTGGGGCGTGGCAGGATCGGGGACGTGGCAGAGACAGCATCGAAGAAGACCGAGACGTCCCCCGGCGGCGACCGCCCCCGCCTCATGCTCATGGACGGGCACTCGCTGGCGTACCGCGCGTTCTTCGCGCTGCCCGCGGAGAACTTCACGACGGCGACGGGCCAGCCGACGAACGCGATCTACGGCTTCGCGTCGATGCTGGCCAACACCCTGCGTGACGAGGAACCCACGCACTTCGCGGTGGCCTTCGACGTCTCCCGCAAGACCTGGCGCTCCGAGGAGTTCACGGAGTACAAGGCGAACCGCTCCAAGACCCCCGACGAGTTCAAGGGCCAGGTCGAGCTGATCGGCGAGCTGCTGGACGCGATGCACGTCTCCCGGTTCGCCGTCGACGGCTTCGAGGCCGACGACGTCATCGCCACTCTCGCCACCCAGGCCGAGGCCGAGGGCTTCGAGGTGCTGATCGTCACCGGCGACCGCGACTCCTTCCAGCTGGTCTCCGAGCACACCACGGTGCTGTACCCGACGAAGGGCGTCTCCGAGCTGACCCGGTTCACCCCGGAGAAGGTCTTCGAGAAGTACGGGTTGACGCCCGCCCAGTACCCCGACTTCGCGGCCCTGCGCGGCGACCCGTCCGACAACCTGCCGGGCATCCCCGGGGTCGGCGAGAAGACGGCGGCGAAGTGGATCAACCAGTTCGGCTCCTTCGCCGAGCTGGTCGAGCGCGTCGACGAGGTCAAGGGCAAGGCCGGCCAGAACCTCCGCGAGCACCTGGAGGCCGTCAAGCTCAACCGCCGGCTGACCGAGCTGGAGCGGCAGGTCCAGCTGCCCAAGGCGGTCACCGACCTGGAGCGCCCCGCGTACGACCGCAAGGCCGTCGCGATGATCCTGGACACCCTGGAGATCCGTAACCCCTCCCTGCGTGAGCGCCTGTTCGCCGTCGACCCGGGCGCCGAGGAGGCCGAGTCGACCCCGATCACGACGGACGGCGTGGAGCTGGACGGCACGGTCCTCGGCACCGGAGAGCTCGCCCCCTGGCTCGCCGAGCACGGCACCGGCCCGCTCGGCGTGGCCACCGTCGACACCTGGGCGCTCGGCACCGGCTCGGTGGCCGAGGTCGCGCTCGCCGCGCCCGCGGGGCCGGCCGCCTGGTTCGACCCCTCCCAGCTGGACGAGGCGGACGAGACGGCCTTCGCCGCGTGGCTGGCCGACGCCGGCAGGCCGAAGGTCTTCCACAACGCCAAGGGCGCGATGCGCGTCTTCGCCGAGCACGGCTGGAGCGTCGACGGCGTCTCCATGGACACCGCCCTCGCCGCCTACCTGGTCAAGCCGGGCCGCCGCTCCTTCGACCTGGACGCCCTCTCGCTCGAGTACCTGCACCGCGAGCTGGCCCCCGCCGCGGCGGCCGACGGCCAGCTGGCGTTCGGCACGGACGACGGCGCCGAGGCCGAGGCCCTGATGGTCCAGGCCCGTGCCGTCCTCGACCTGGGCGAGGCCTTCGAGGGCCGGCTCCAGGAGGTCGGCGCCGCGGACCTGCTGCGGGACATGGAGCTGCCCACCTCCGCCCTGCTGGCCCGGATGGAGCGGCACGGCATCGCCGCCGACCGGGCCCATCTGGAGGCCATGGAGCAGATGTTCGCCGGAGCCGTCCAGCAGGCGGTGAAGGAGGCGCACGCGGCGGCCGGGCACGAGTTCAACCTCGGCTCTCCCAAGCAGCTCCAGGAGGTCCTCTTCGGCGAGCTGGCCCTGCCGAAGACGAAGCGGACCAAGACCGGCTACACCACGGACGCCGACGCGCTGGCCTGGCTGGCCACCCAGACGGACAACGAGCTGCCGGTGATCATGCTCCGCCACCGCGAGCAGGCCAAGCTCCGGGTCACCGTCGAGGGCCTGATCAAGACCGTCGCGACGGACGGCCGGATCCACACCACCTTCAACCAGACCGTCGCCGCGACCGGCCGGCTGTCCTCCACCGACCCGAACCTGCAGAACATCCCGGTCCGCACCGACGAGGGCCGCGCGATCCGCCGCGGCTTCGTGGTCGGCGACGGCTTCGAGTCGCTGATGACCGCCGACTACAGCCAGATCGAGCTGCGCGTGATGGCGCACCTCTCCGAGGACGCGGGCCTCATCGAGGCGTTCACCTCCGGCGAGGACCTGCACACCACGGCCGCCTCACAGGTGTTCGCCGTCGAGCCCGGCGCGGTCGACGCGGAGATGCGCCGCAAGATCAAGGCGATGTCGTACGGCCTGGCGTACGGGCTGTCGGCCTTCGGCCTGTCCCAGCAGCTGAACATCGACGCGGGTGAGGCGCGGGCCCTGATGGACGCGTACTTCGAGCGCTTCGGCGGCGTACGGGACTATTTGCGCCGGGCGGTCGACGAGGCGCGGGCGACGGGATACACGGCGACCCTCTTCGGCCGCCGTCGCTATCTGCCCGACCTCAACAGCGACAACCGGCAGCGCCGTGAGGCCGCCGAGCGGATGGCCCTCAACGCGCCGATCCAGGGCACGGCGGCGGACATCGTCAAGATCGCCATGCTGAAGGTGGACGACGCGCTGCGCGAGGCCGGCCTGAAGTCCCGCATGCTGCTGCAGGTCCACGACGAAATCGTCCTCGAGATCGCCCCCGGCGAGCGCGCGGCCACGGAGGAGATCGTCCGCCGCGAGATGTCCGACGCCGTCCACCTGAACGTCCCGCTGGGCGTCTCGGTGGGCTCGGGCCCGGACTGGGAGTCGGCGGCGCACTAGCCTGCGGCGGCCGAGCAGGGGGTTCGTCGCCGCGAGGTCGTACCGCGACGAGCCCCCCGGCTCACGGCCCGGTCACTCACGTGGCCCCCGTCAGCACGCCCCCCGCCCCCGGGTCCCGTAAGGATGCGGGCATGGGTATACGCATGCTCCACCGCCGCCCGGCGGGAGCGCAGGGTGCCGCACCGGTGCCCGTCGTGCCCCCCGCCCCGGTGCCGGCCCACGCCGCCACCGCGAGCACCGCCCGCATCCCCGCCGACCTGGTCACGACCCTGCGCCGCACGGCACACCGCACCGCCGCCGGCCTCCGCCGCAGGCTCACCACCCCCGGCGAACCGCCCCTGTGGCGCCTGTGGGCCGGCCTGGGCCGCAGTTACGCGGCCGGATGCGCCGTCCGCGCCCGGCACGCCGCCGTCCGCCTCCTCCGCCGCGGCCGCCACGCCCGCACCTTCCCTGTGTTCATCGTGACAGCGGGCCCCCTCACCAACCGCCCGGACGGCCCGCCCCGACGCTGAGCCACGCACCACCGGCTCGGACAACGGATCGGTTCCGCAGGCTGCCGGGCGGCCGGGCTGCAGGGCGGCGAGCGAGGCCCGGGCCGTGCGGGCGGCCGGGCGCGAGCGAGGTCCGGGCCGTGTGGATCGGCGCGGCACCCCCCGTGACGCCGCCGGCCGACCGGAGCGCCCCGCCCGACCTCTCACCGACAGGCCGGACGGCCCGACCCGGCGCTGAGCCACGCACCGCCGGACTGGACGCCGGCTCGTTTCCGCGGGCGGCCGGGCGCGAGCGAGGTCCGGGCCGTGTCGATCGGCGCGGCACCCCCGGGACGCCGCCGGCCGACCGGAGCGCCCCGCCCGACCCCTCACCGACCGGCCGGACGGCCCGACTCCGCGCTGGCGTGCTCCGGTTCGCCGAGTTGTTGGGGCGGGCGCCAGACCCGCACGCCGACGGCGTACAGCAGCAGGCCCGGTACCAGGCCCGCGCCCGCTCCGAAGCAGACCGCCGGGATCAGTTCCCAGGGCTTCGCCGTGGACCCCCAGTACGCCCACCAGCGTGCCGCCCGCTCCACCGCCCCGACCCCGGCGCACCCGCCGACGACCACGAGGGCCCACCACCGGTCCCGCGCCGACAGCACGGGAATCGCGGACGGGGCCGGAGCCGCGGGTGCCCGTCGCAGCGCCCGGACCAGCCACCCGGTGATCACCACCATGGCGAGCGCGGAAGAGCCGTACTGCAGGTACCAGAACAGGGGAAAGCCCGCGACCACATCGTTCAGCGCGGGGAACAGCCGTGTGCCGAACCGGTCGTGATGGGTGAACCCGTCCCACACGACATGCGTCAGCGCGCCCAGCGCCGCCGACCCGTACCACCGGGCCACCACCGACGGCCGTACCCGCGCGCGTGGCGCCCCGCAGCGCAGCAGCGCGGCCGGGCGCGGTTGCCGGGCCCGGGGCAGCAGCGCCACCAGGGGTTCGCGCACCAGCAGCCAGAGCCCCACCAACGCCCAGGAGATCAGCACGTCGACGGTGAGGACACCGGGCAGGGAATGGGTGACCGTCCCGAACTCCATCCCGCCGGAAACGACACTCGCCGCGAAGTAGGGCATGTCGGGCGCGAAGGAACCGGCCACGAGAACGGCCGGAACCAGTCGTCCCCGCCCGCTTCCGTCGGCGCGCACTGCGGGCAGAACCGCCGCCGCATGGCTCAGGGTGAACGGCAACGGGCCTCCTCGGCGGCGACGTTGATCGGAAGGGTCCAGTATGCGGGCTCCGTTCCGGTCAAACCGCACATGACCAACTGGTGAAAACCGGGCACGAACGGGTGCACCTGGAAAGCAAGTTGTCGTAGGGTCGCCTGGGTCACAGCCCGGAGCGGGCAACCAGCACCGTGGGTCGCTCGTCACAACAGGGCGAGGACACAGACAAAAGACGGGCGCTCGGGCGTCCACGGGAGGGGTTCACTCTATGGCGGCGCAATTCGGCAGGCGGCTGGCAAAGGGTGCGGCGACCACGGCCGTGGCAGCGGTCGCGGTGGCGGCACTGTCCGCGTCCCAGGCTCCGGGAGTGCCGGTCGACGACCACGGCAGACAGACCGCCGCGGACGCGCAGCCGACCCCTGAAGCGACCGCCGACAGCGGCACCGCCACCGGAAACTCGCGGTACTACACCGACCTGCCGCCGCTCGACAGCCCCAACCCCAGCCCCAGCGCCTCGCCTAGCGCCGGCGGCACCCCGGTCGCGCAGGGCCCGGCGGAGGCCGGCATCCCGGCGACCGTCCTGGACGCCTACAAGAAGGCCGAGCAGGCCCTCAAGGAGGCCAAGCCCGGCTGCAACCTGCCCTGGCAACTGCTCGCCGCCATCGGCAAGGTCGAGTCGGGCCAGGCCCGCGGCGGCGAGGTCACGGCCGACGGCACCACCATCACCCCGATCCTCGGCCCGCAGCTCGACGGCAACGGCTTCGCGCTGATCAAGGACACCGACGGCGGCAAGTACGACGGCAACAGCCAGTACGACCAGGCCGTCGGTCCCATGCAGTTCATCCCCTCGACCTGGGCATGGGCGGGCCGGGACGGCAACGGCGACGGTCTCAAGGACCCCAACAACGTCTACGACGCCGCCCTCGCCGCCGCGCACTACCTGTGCCGCAACAACTGGGACCTGTCCCAGCAGTCGAACCTCAACAGCGCGATCCTCAGCTACAACGGCTCCCAGGACTACCTGAACCTGGTCCTGTCGTGGCTGGAGTACTACCGCAAGGGCACCCACGAGATCCCGGACGGCACGGGCACGCTCCCGTCGCACAGCAGCGACGACAAGAAGCCGTCCGGCTCCAAGACCCCGCCCTCCAAGCCGGGCAAGTCGACGCCGAGCACGCCCCCAAGTACGCCGGGCGGCAGTACCGGCCCGAGCAAGCCGTCCACACCCTCCGGCCCGTCACCCACCCCCACCGACACGGTGGACCGGCTGGCGGACGCCGGCACCGCGAAGCTCACCGCGATGGCGGGGGACGCCTTCACCCAGAAGATCAGCACCAAGGCCGTGACCAAGGCCGGCAAGGCCGTCGCCAAGGTCCGCGTCCGCTTCACCGTCGTCGGCACGACCGACTCCGCCTTCACCGGCGGCGAGAAGGTCGCCACGGTCGTCACCAACAACTCCGGCGTGGCCGTCGCACCCGCCCTCCAGGCGGGCGAGACGACGGGCGACTTCACCGTCCGGGCCACCGTCGTGGGCCGCGCGGTCACCGGCGTCGACTACAAGGCGAGCGTCACCGAGCGCGTCGCCGACACCCTCGTCCGCACCAGCGACACCGCGCTGACCTGCACCCCGGGCGGCCAGTTCGCCGACCAGGTCGAGGTGAAGGCCACCTACAAGGGCGCCGTCGCCGACAAGGTCGGTGTCACCGCCACCCTCATCAAGTCGGTGCTCGACCCGACCGAGGACGACAAGGGCCCCTACTTCAAGGACGCCGACGGCAAGACGGTGCGCACCCTGACGGGCCTTCAGACGGATGCCAACGGTCTGCTGAAGCTGCCGCAGCTGTACTCCGACGACACCACCGGCACCTTCATCCTGCGCATCACCACCGCCGGCGGCGCGACGCTCAACGTCCAGCTGAACGTGGCCGCGGCCGACTCCTCGGCGAGCCCCTCGCCGAGCCCGTCCGCGAGCCCGAGCGCGTAGCCCTTCGTACGATCACGACGGCGTCCCCTCGCGGAGGGGGCGCCGTCGTTGTGTGTGCAACGTGTTCTCATCTCGGCCACCCGTTGCTACGGTGCCGGACCTGACGATGTATCAGTTCCGTCCGTCGGGAGGCAGGCATGCGCGCCCTGATCGCCGCCGCGACCGGTCTCGCCGTCGCGTTCGCGCTGGTCCTCACGATCACCGCGATGGGGACGCCGACGGGAAAGACGTCCCCCAAACCGCTGCTGACGACGGTGCCCGCACACCCGTAGCCGTCCGCCCGGGAGGCCGAGATGCGCCGCAAGGCCAGTCTGGTCCTGCTCGCCTTCGCCGTGTTCTTCGCGGCCCTGTCCCCACTGCTGCGCTGGTACGCCTTCCCGCGCCTGGCCAAGATCCCGGCCAACCAGTACCAGGCCGTGGTGCTGGAGGCGAGGAACGCGACACTGCTCGACTACGGCACCATGAAGGCGCGCACCGTCCCCAAGGTCACCATCGTGCAGACCCTCAAGGGCGATGTGGCGGCCGCCAAGCGGATCGACCGGACGGCAGGGCGGGACGTCGTCGTCTGGGACGGCCTGTCCTATGTACAGGGACCCGACGGCAAGATGGTCTCCCAGATCCCCGAGCGCTACATTTTCGACGCCCACAGCCAGGCCCCGGTCCACGCGACCGGCGAGATGGTCGACGGCGACCCGGTGAAGCGGACCGGCATCGAGTTCAAGTTCCCGTTCCTGACGCAGAAACGGGACTACGAGTACTTCGACGCCCAGACCCGCACCACCAACCCCATCCACTACAAGGGCACCCAGGACTTCCGCGGCCTGAAGGTCTACTACTTCGAGCAGACCGTTCCCTGGACCCAGGTGAGGTTCCCCAAGGTGATGCCGGTCAAGGGCATCACCCCCCAGTCCGTCGCAAAGACCGGCACCACCCGCTGGTACACCACGGTCCGCAGGTTCTGGGTCGAGCCGGTCACCGGCGCCCCCGTCTACGGCGAGGAGATCCACAAGGAGGAGCTGCGCGGCGGCACCCTGCTCGGCGGCCGGGACAAGGTGACCGCCTTCGCCGGGCACGTGAAGATGCGCGAGGACTACATCAGGCACACCGTCGCTCTGGTCAAGTCGAACCGCACCCTCGTCCTGCTGATGACGTCGTACCTGCCCTGGGGCTTCCTCGTCCTCGGCACCCTGCTGCTCGCCCTCGCCCTGTGGCTGGAGGCCCGCAGCCGCCGCCCGGGCGACCCGGAACCGGCCACGGCGCAGGCACCGGAACCGGTCAGCGCCTGAGGCGCGCGTTGGTGTGCCGGGTCGGCTCGGCGGAGGCGGGGTCCTCGGGCCACGGATGCTTCGGATACCGGCCGCGCAGCTCCGCACGCACCCCCTTGTAACCGTCCCTCCAGAAGGAGGCGAGGTCGGAGGTGACGGCGGCGGGCCGGCCGGCGGGGGAGAGCAGATGCACCTGCAACGGCACCCCCGCGATCGCCGGCGACTCGTGCAGTCCGAACATCTCCTGCAACTTCACGGCGAGCACGGGCCGTTCCGGGTCGGAGTAGTCGATCCGGATTCCGGACCCGCTCGGTACGGTGATCCGCTCGGGCGCCAGCTCGTCCAGCCGCCCCGCCTCTCCCGAGGCCCAGGGCAGCAGACGGCCCAGCCCCTGGCCCGCGTCGATCCGAGCGAGGTCGACCCGGCGCCGGGCCCGCCCCAACTCCGGCTCCAGCCACTCGTCCACGCGCGCGTGCAGCGCGTCGTCGGACACGTCGGGCCAGGGCTGCCCGAGGTGCAGGTGCAGAAAGGCGAGCCGCTGCCGCAGTACGACGGCGGCGGGCGACCACCGCAACAGGCCGAGCCCTTCCTGCCGCAGCCCTTCCACGAGCGCCTCGCGTACCAGGACGGGGTCGGCGTCCCTGAGCGGCCGCACCGCCAGCTCGATCGCCCCCAGCCGCTCGACGCGCCGGGCCACGACGTCCCCGTCGGCCCAGTGGACCTCCTCGGCCTCGGAGTACAGAGGAGCGGCGGCGCGCCGGGCCACCTCCTCGTCGATCACGGCGGCGAGCCGCACCCGCGCGTGCCCCTTGCCGACGGGCCGATCGGCGACCGCGACGGCGATCCAGGGCGCACCCCGCAGAGGACTGCCCTCGCCGAGCTCGGCCCGCGTTCCCGACGCCATCAGATACGACCCCCCGTCGGCCTTCGCGACCCGCTCGGGAAACGCGAGAGCGGCGACAGCACCGACGAGCGAGTCGGAGGCGTCGCCCGAAGGGGCGGGTGTGGCTTCCTCGTCGGGCCGCGTCGGGCGGGTGAGGCCGCTCGTCAGGGCTCGCAGTCTGCGCGCTTCCGCACGCCACCTTCCGGCATACGCGTCGCTCCCGCGCCGAGCCGTTCGCAGCGCGGTCGCCAGATCGTCGCCGTACTCCCGCGGTGGCTCCTCCGACAGCAGGGCCACCGCCTCGGCACCCTCGCCGGAGGTGTCCAGCGTCGCCCGACCCAGCCGCGGATGAACCCCCAGCCGGGCCAGCACCACGCCCCGCTCCGTGGCCCGGCCGTCGCCGTCGACCGCGCCGACCGCCGTCAGTACCGCCCGTGCCGCCGCCATCGCCCCGCCCGGCGGCGGATCCAGCAAGGCCAGTCCGGACGCGTCCGGGTCGCCCCAGCACGCCGCCTGGAGCGCGAAGGCCGTCAGATCGGCCACCTTGATCTCCGGCGCCGGGAAACGCGGCAGACGCGCGTCCTCCGCCTCCGTCCAGCACCGGTACACCGTCCCCGGCGCCTCACGCCCGGCCCGCCCCGCCCGCTGTCGCCCGGCCGCCTGCGAGGCCCGTACCGTCGTCAGCGCGCTCAGCCCGCGCGCGTGGTCCACGCGGGGCTCCCGCGCCAGCCCCGAGTCGACGACCACCCGCGCCCCGGGCACCGTCAGGGAGGACTCCGCGACCGAGGTCGCCAGCACCACCCGGCGCCGTTCGCCCGGCACCAGCACCGCGTCCTGCACGGCCGCCGGGGCCCGCCCGTGCACCTGGAGCACCTCGACACCGCCGAGATCCCCCAACCGACCCGCCACGCGCGCGATCTCGCCCACGCCCGGCAGGAAGCACAGCACGTCCCCGTCCCGCTCCCGCAACGCCCGCCGCACCGTGGACGCCACATGCGCCAGCAGCGCGGGATCCACCCGCATACCGTGCGGCGGCCGTACCGGACGGGCCGGCGGCGACCACACCACCTCCACCGGGTGCGCGGTGCCGGCGGCCTCGACCACGGGCGCGTCGCCCAGCAGCCGCGCCCACCCCTCCGCGTCCGTCGTCGCCGACGCGGCCACCAGCCGCAGCTCGGGCCGCAGCGTCTCCCGCACGTCCCACAGGAACGCGGCCGTGGTGTCCGCGTCCAGATGCCGCTCATGGCACTCGTCGAGCACGACCACGTCCACGCCGGCCAGCTCCTGGTCCCGCTGCAGCCGCTGCAGCAGCACCCCGGTCGTCACGACCTCCACGCGCGCGTGCCGGCCGACGACCCGCTCGCCGCGCACGGTGTAACCGACGCTCTCGCCCAGCTTCTCGCCCAGCAGCCACGCCATCCGCCGGGCTGCGGCCCGGGCGGCGATCCGGCGCGGTTCGGCCACGACGACCCGGCGCGCGGGCCCGTCCCCGAGCAGCCCGGCGAGCGCGAGCGGTACGAGGGTCGTCTTGCCGGTGCCGGGAGGCGCCACCAGCACCGCCGTGCCGTGCCCGTCCAGGGCGTCACGCAGGGCGGGCAGGGCGCTGTGCACCGGCAGCGCGTCCAGGGCGTCGTAACGGATCACGCCCCCAGTGTCGTACGGCTCCCGGAAACGCCGGCACGCGCGCGTGCGTCCCGTCAGTCCCGCTGTTCCGTCAGTCCCGCTCGCAGACGAAGATCGCCGTGCCCGGGATCAGGTTCCCGCGCAGCGGTGACCAGCCGCCCCACTCCGAGGTGTTCCAGGCCGGCCACTCCGGCTCGACCAGGTCGACCAGCCGGAAGCCGCCGGCCACCACGTCCCGCACCCGGTCGCCGATCGTCCGGTGGTGCTCCACGTAGACCGCGCGGCCCTCCTCGTCCTGCTCGACGTACGGAGTCCGGTCGAAGTACGAGGACGAGACGCTCAGCCCCTCCGGGCCCGGCTCGTCCGGGAACGCCCAGCGAACGGGATGCGTGACCGAGAAGACGAACCGCCCGCCCGGGCGCAGCACCCGCCGCACCTCCCTCAGGACCAGCACCGGATCGGCCACGAACGGCAGCGCCCCGTAGGCCGAGCACGCCAGGTCGAAGGAGCCGTCGGCGAAGGGAAGGGCGCCCGCGTCGGCGCACACCAGCGGGAACGAGCCACCGATGCGCAGGGCGTGCTGGAGCTGGCGGTGGGAGATGTCGAGGGCGACCGGACGCGCCCCCTGCGCGGCGAGCCAGCGTGAGCACTGCGCCGCGCCGGCACCGATCTCCAGCACGTCCCTGCCCTTGAGGTCCTCCGGCGGGCCGAGCAGCTCGGCCTCCACCTCGTCCAGCCCCTCGGGACCCCACACGAACCGGTCGTCGCCGAGGAACGTGCCGTGCTCGACCTGGTACTCGTCCGCGTTCCGGTCCCACCAGCCCCGGTTGGCCCGGGCGCTCTCACTGACGTCGGCCGCGCGCCGGGTGGCCTCCGGCTCGAACTCGGTCTCGGAAGAAACGGGCTCTTGGATGATCGGCTCCCTCGTATTAGTCTGCGGGCTCTTCCCACCGACCGGCGCCCACGGGTGTCACGGAAGGGGTGTCGCAGGCCTGCGTGGCCTCGCGAGACAGTTCTTGTGCCGGGTATGGGGCGATCCGCCCCGGGTGTGCGCCTTCGCGCATTGACCCTGCCTGGCCGCCCCCGTATGCTACAAGTTGCGCTGCGGGCCTGCGCACCTCAGACGTAGCAGGCTGCGCTCGCATCTGTTGTATGTCCCCTCGGTTCTCGAGGCGCCACCAGTGGTTTTGTGTGGCGCTTCCTTGGCTGTCCGGCTTCTTCAGAGCGAAACGGGCTCCCGGCGTAAGCAGTACCTACGACTTCAATGTCCGTACCGGAGCCCTTTCCCACATGACGAGCAGCACCGAGACCACCGCCACCACCCCGCAGGTAGCGGTCAACGACATCGGTAACGAGGAAGCCTTCCTCGCAGCGATCGACGAGACGATCAAGTACTTCAACGACGGCGACATCGTCGACGGCGTCATCGTGAAGGTCGACCGGGACGAGGTCCTGCTCGACATCGGTTACAAGACCGAAGGTGTCATCCCGAGCCGCGAGCTCTCGATCAAGCACGACGTCGACCCGAACGAGGTCGTCGCCGTCGGCGACGAGATCGAGGCCCTGGTCCTCCAGAAGGAGGACAAGGAAGGCCGCCTGATCCTCTCGAAGAAGCGCGCCCAGTACGAGCGTGCCTGGGGCACCATCGAGAAGATCAAGGAAGAGGACGGCATCGTCACCGGTACCGTCATCGAGGTCGTCAAGGGTGGTCTCATCCTCGACATCGGCCTCCGTGGCTTCCTCCCGGCCTCCCTGGTCGAGATGCGCCGCGTCCGCGACCTCCAGCCCTACGTGGGCAAGGAGCTCGAGGCGAAGATCATCGAGCTGGACAAGAACCGCAACAACGTGGTCCTGTCCCGCCGCGCCTGGCTGGAGCAGACCCAGTCCGAGGTCCGCCAGACGTTCCTCACGACCCTGCAGAAGGGTCAGGTCCGCTCCGGTGTGGTCTCCTCGATCGTCAACTTCGGTGCCTTCGTGGACCTGGGTGGCGTCGACGGTCTGGTCCACGTCTCCGAGCTGTCCTGGAAGCACATCGACCACCCCTCCGAGGTCGTCGAGGTCGGCCAGGAGGTCACGGTCGAGGTCCTCGACGTCGACATGGACCGCGAGCGCGTATCCCTGTCGCTGAAGGCGACCCAGGAAGACCCGTGGCAGCAGTTCGCCCGCACGCACCAGATCGGTCAGGTCGTGCCCGGCAAGGTCACCAAGCTGGTTCCGTTCGGTGCGTTCGTCCGCGTCGACGAGGGCATCGAGGGTCTGGTCCACATCTCCGAGCTGGCCGAGCGCCACGTGGAGATCCCGGAGCAGGTCGTCCAGGTCAACGACGAGATCTTCGTCAAGGTCATCGACATCGACCTCGAGCGCCGCCGCATCAGCCTCTCGCTGAAGCAGGCCAACGAGTCCTTCGGTGCCGACCCGGCCTCGGTCGAGTTCGACCCGACCCTGTACGGCATGGCCGCGTCCTACGACGACCAGGGCAACTACATCTACCCCGAGGGCTTCGACCCCGAGACCAACGACTGGCTCGAGGGCTACGAGACCCAGCGCGAGGCGTGGGAGACCCAGTACGCCGAGGCGCAGCAGCGCTTCGAGCAGCACCAGCAGCAGGTCATCAAGAGCCGCGAGGCCGACGCCGCCGCTGCCGCCGAGGGCGGCGACACCGCGGGTGCGGCTCCGGCCGCGGGTGGCGGTTCGTACTCCTCCGAGGGCCCGGACAACTCCGGCGCGCTGGCCTCGGACGAGGCGCTCGCCGCTCTGCGCGAGAAGCTGGCGGGTGGGCAGAGCTGACGCCCACTGAGCAGTAGCTCCTGACTGAGGGGCCGTACCTTTCGAGGTACGGCCCCTCAGCGTGTTCAAGGAACCGGCCCCGGTGGGAATGTCCCTGGTCCAGGGGGCGTTGAAGCGTATGAACACGAGGAGGAGCGGTCACAGTGCTTGATCCGCAGGGTTTGTACGCATGGGAGCCGAAGGGCCTCGCCGTTGTCGACATGGCGCTCGCCCAGGAGTCGGCCGGCCTTGTCATGCTCTACCACTTCGACGGATACATAGACGCGGGTGAGACCGGAGACCAGATCGTCGACCGGCTGCTCGACTCGCTGCCCCACCAGGTCGTCGCCCGCTTCGACCACGACCGGCTCGTGGACTACCGTGCCCGCCGCCCGCTGCTGACCTTCCAGCGCGACCGGTGGACCGACTACGAGGAGCCCACCATCGACGTGCGGCTCGTGCAGGACGCCACCGGAGCGCCCTTCCTGCTGCTGTCCGGGCCCGAGCCGGACGTGGAGTGGGAGCGCTTCGCCGCGGCCGTCCAGCAGATCGTGGAGCGGCTCGGCGTGCGCCTGTCCGTGAACTTCCACGGCATTCCCATGGGCGTCCCGCACACCCGCCCCGTGGGCCTGACCCCGCACGGCAACCGCACCGACCTGGTCCCGGGCCACCGCAGCCCCTTCGACGAGGCGCAGGTACCCGGCAGCGCCGAGGCGCTGGTCGAGTACCGGCTGATGGAGGCCGGCCACGACGTCCTGGGCGTCGCCGCGCACGTGCCCCACTACATCGCCCGCTCTCCCTACCCGGACGCGGCGCTGACCGTGCTGGAGGCCGTCACGGCCGCCACCGGGCTGGTGCTGCCCGGCATCGCGCACGCGCTGCGCACGGACGCGCACCGCACCCAGACCGAGATCGACCGCCAGGTCCAGGAGGGCGACGAGGAGCTCACCTCCCTCGTCACCGGCCTGGAGAACCAGTACGACGCGGTCGCGGGCGCCGAGAGCAGGGGCAACATGCTCGCCGAGCCCGTCGACATCCCGTCGGCGGACGAGATCGGGCGGGAGTTCGAGAAGTTCCTGGCGGAGCGCGAGGGCGACAACTGACACCTGCGGGGTGCGTGGTCAGTGGCGGGCCGTAAGCTCTCGGTCATGGTGAAAGTCGGCCTGACCGGGGGCATCGGTGCCGGTAAGAGCGAGGTGTCGCGGCTGCTCGTCGAGTGCGGCGCCGTGCTGATCGACGCGGACCGCATCGCGCGCGAGGTCGTCGAACCGGGGACGCCCGGGCTGGCGGCGGTCGTCGAGGCCTTCGGTGAGGACGTGCTCACCGCCGACGGCAGCCTCGACCGGCCCGGGCTCGGCTCGATCGTCTTCGCCGACCCGGACCGACTCGCCGTGCTGAACTCGATCGTGCATCCCCTGGTCGGCGCCCGCTCCCGGGAGCTGGAGCAGGCCGCCGCCGAGGACGCGGTGGTCGTGCACGACGTGCCGCTCCTCGCCGAGAACGGCCTCGCCCCCCTGTACGACCTCGTGATCGTCGTCGACGCCAGTCCCGAGACGCAGCTCGACCGGCTGGTACGGCTGCGGGGCATGACGGAGCAGGACGCGCGGGCCCGCATGGCCGCCCAGGCAAGCCGGGAGAAACGCCTGGAGATCGCGGACATCGTCATCGACAACGACGTACCGCTCGAGGAACTGCGGCGCCGGGTGAAGGACGTGTGGACCGACCTCGTCCGAAGAGCCCGTGCCCAGGGGGGCTCGTCCCAGCAGCCCCAGGAATAGCGGGGCGCTTCCGGCGCGTTGAACCGCTCCAGTGAGGGAAGGACTGTGCCGTGCCCGAGACCAGCGGTTCGACCGGACGTACTCCGGAGACGCATGTCATCGACTTCCGTGCCGCCGAGCAGTTGCTCAACGCACGGGACCCGCGGGGCGCGGTGAAGCTGCTCGACCCGGTGATCGCCGCCCACCCCGAGAACACCGCCGCCCGGCTGCTGCGCGCGAGGGCCTTCTTCGCCGCCGCCCAACTGCGGCCCGCGGAGCTGGAGTTCACCATCGTCCTGGAGCGCGAGCCGGACAACGCGTTCGCGCACTTCGCGCTGGCCCGCACCTACGAGCGCCAGGGCCGGGGCGAGCAGGCCAAACGCCACTTCCGTCTGGCGGCCGCCCTGGACCCCAACCCCCAGTTCCTGAAGGCGGCCCGCTTCGACGATCCGGCGTGAGCCGGCCGGCAGGCCCCGCCCGGCGGACCATGCCGACGGCGCCGGACAGCCGTCAGCGCGGCCGGCTCTCCGGCGGCCGATACGGCGGGATGTCACGGCCCGGCTGGTAGTGGGGGCCCTGGTGGATGTGTCTGAGGATGATCGTCATGTCGACGGCGATCACCAGCCACAGCGCCCCGCAGGCCGCCGCCCACCCCGGCCGCCCGGCCAGTGCGAACGCCGCCGTGCCGAAGATCGTCCAGACCAGCCCCCACACGCTCAGCCAGAACCGCGCCCGCAGCGCACTGCGGGCGGTCGTGGGTTCACTGCCGGTACGCACCGCCGATCACTACTCCTCTTTGCAACGTACTCTTCGATGCGGACGTTCACCAAAGGGGGTTCCCGTGCTGCCGGCTGCGGACGAACTGGCCGAGGTACTGCTCGATCTCGCGGTACCCCATGAGGACATCGGCGACCTCGTACGGATGAGCCGCCGGGTGACCGACGACCCGGAGCTGCGGCAGGCGCTTCAGGCGTCGGTCGCGGAGCTCGTCGAGGGGCTGGGGGAGATCGGCACCGAACTGGACCTGCCCGACCTCGACTGGCCCTCTGGTCCCCTGCAGCGCTGCTTCCCCGTGTACGTCTTCGTGGCGGCGCTGCCGTACACCCGCGCCTACCACCGCGGACGGGGCATCCCCGACGACGTCTCCCGGCGCACTCTCGCCGACCTCGGCCGGCACATGGCGGTGCACCGGCGGCGGTACGGCGTGGCGGGCGTGCACGCGGTGTGGTGGTTCGGGCATCACTTCCGGGGCGAGCTGTACCAGCTGGGCAGGCTGCAGTTCGAACGGGCCCGGCTGGGGCGGCGCACGGGGACGGCGCTCGCGGCGGCCGGGCTCGACGTCGGTCCGGGGACGCCGTGTCTGAGCCTGCACATCCCCGACTTCCTCGGCCCGTTCTCCCCGGCCGCCTGCGACCGCTCGCTCGCACTGGCGGCGGAGTTCTTCGCCCGGTACTTCCCCGAGGAGAAGTACCGGGTCGCGACCTGTCACTCCTGGCTGCTGGACCCGCAGTTGCGGGACTATCTGCCGGCCGGCTCCAACATCGTCCGCTTCCAGGACCGGTTCCGCCTGGCCCGCGAGGAGCGGGAGCCCTCGGACACCGACCCGGTGGAGTTCGTCTTCGGCGATCCGACGCTGCCCGTGGAGAGTCTGCCCCGGCGCAGCGCCCTGGAGCGGGCGGTCGGGGACCATCTGCGGGCGGGCGGCCACTGGTACACCGGGCACGGCTGGTTCCCGCTGTGAAAAGGGCGCGGGCACCGATGAGTTCGGACGAGCGCCCCGGTCTACCCCTGTGACAGCGAGACGCACCGCTCACCACAGGAGAACACCATGTCCGAGACCACCGTCCCCGTCGCCTCCGTCGCCCCCGCCGCCGTCCCCACCCGCGGCCGCCGCGCCCGTATCGCCCTGCGCACCGTGCAGGTGCTGCTCGCCCTCTTCTACGGTGTCGCGAGCGCCCTGCCCAAGCTGATCGGCAACCAGTACGCCGTCGACGCCTTCGACAAGATCGGCTGGGGCGGCGTGGGCATGTACACCATCGGCGCGCTCGAACTGGCCGGTGCGGTGGCCCTGTTGATCCCGGTGCTGCAGTCGGTGGCCGCCATCGCGCTGAGCGCGCTGATGGCCGGCGCGTTCTTCGTCCAGATGATCGTCTTCCACGGCGAGAACGCCGCGACCCCGCTGATCCTGATCGTGCCGCTCGCCCTGATCGCCTGGGCGCGGCGCGGCTCCACCAGGGACCTGCTGGGCCTCGTACGACGACGGGCCTGAGCCCCGACGACGGAGGTGGCGTCCGGTCAGGGCCGGACGCCACCTCTGCATGCCCGGGTCAGTGGCCGCCCGGCCGCCCGGAGCCGCCCATCAGGCCCCGCAGGCGCTCCAGCTCCCGCCGGTCGCGCTTGGTCGGGCGGCCCGCACCGCGGTCGCGGATGCCGATGGGGGCGACGGCCTCGCGCGGGGGCGGGGGAGGGGAGTTGTCGACATAGCACTGAACCGCCACGGGAGCGCCCACCCGCTTGCGGATCAGTCGCTTGACGATCACGATCCGCTCCCGGCCCTCGTGGCGCAGCCGCACCTCGTCGCCGACGCGGAGGGTGTGCGAGGGCTTCACGTTCTGCCCGTTCACACGGACGTGCCCGCCCTTGCAGGCGCTGGCGCCGAGCGAGCGGGTCTTGATGAGGCGTACGGCCCAGATCCAGCTGTCCACGCGCACGCTCTCGCCGCTTGCCGGCCCGGCCGCCTCGGCGGCGGCGATCGCGGCGGCGACCTTGGGATCGTCGGCCGCAGCGCTCTCGGCAGCGCCGGCCGCGGGCGCCTCCTCGGGGTCACCCGGCCCGCTCTTCACCTCGTCACCTTCCACACCCATGCCCCCGACCTTAGTCCTCCGCCGCGCGCGGCCCCGGCGGTTTTCCGCCCTGGTACGGGTCACGGGGCCGCGGAGCCACCGACCGACCGACGAGGCATCCGGCGGGCCGGCCGAGCGGGAGCTTCACGAGGAGAGGAAGGCGGCCGCGGGGAGCGAGCCGAGGGCCTTCCGGGCGCCGTACGCGCTCGTCGCGTCAGTCGAGAAGCCCGGCGTGCTCACGCCGCTGTCCCGGCGCGCAGGGGTTTGGGCGTGATCCAGTGTGGTGGCCGGACCCCGGATGCCCCGTCGGCCGGCCGGCGACCCCGCGGCCGTACCGTTGACGCATGGACAGTCTGGCCGAGCTTGATCAGCGGATCGCCGGATGCGGCGCGTGTCCCCGGCTGGTGGAGTGGCGCGAGGAGGTCGGGCGGGTCCGGCGGGCGGCCTTCCAGGAATGGACGTACTGGGCCCGCCCGGTGCCCGGCTTCGGGCCCGCAGACGCATCACTGCTGGTCATCGGGCTCGCCCCGGCGGCCCACGGCGGCAATCGCACCGGCCGCATGTTCACCGGCGACCGCTCGGGCGACGTGCTGTACCAGGCCATGTACGACGTGGGGCTGGCCTCGCAGCCGACCTCCGTCTCGGCGGACGACGGCCTCGCCCTGCACGGCGTGCGCGTCACCGCGCCCGTGCACTGCGCCCCGCCCGAGAACAAGCCCACCCCCGGCGAACGGGACACCTGCCGGCCCTGGCTCGTCCAGGAACTGAAGCTCCTGCGGCCGACGCTGCGCGCGGTCGTGGTCCTCGGCGCCTTCGGCTGGCAGGCCGCGCTGCCCGCGTTCGCCGAGGCGGGCTGGACGGTGCCCCGGCCCCGACCGGTGTTCGGGCACGGCACACGGGTGCCGCTCGACGGCCTCGACCTCTTCGGCTGCTTCCACGTCAGCCAGCGCAACACCTTCACCGGCAAGCTCACCCCCGAGATGCTGCGGGACGTCCTGCGCACCGCGGGGGAGGCGGCGGGACTGCCCGTGAAATGAGCATGCGGGCCGACGAGGTGAGCGTTACGGTGCCCGGATGCCCCTCTACCCCGAGATCGAACCGTACGACCACGGCCTGCTCGATGTCGGCGACGGCAACCGCGTGTACTGGGAGACCTGCGGAAATCCCCGTGGCAAGCCCGCGGTCGTGCTGCACGGCGGCCCCGGTTCCGGCTGCGGGCCGTATCCCCGGCGCCTGTTCGACCCCGCTCTCTACCGCATCGTGCTCCTCGACCAGCGCGGTGCCGGACGTTCCACACCGCCCGCGAGCGCGTACGACACCGACATGAGCGTCAACACGACCGCCCACCTCATCGCCGATCTGGAGCTGCTGCGGCGGCATTTGGGGATCGAGCGGTGGCTGGTGTGGGGCGTGTCCTTCGGGTCCGTGCTGGGGCTGCGGTATGCGCAGAAGCATCCCGACGCGGTGAGCGAACTGGTGCTGACCGGGGTCGCCACCGGATCCGACGCCGAAGTGGCCCTGCTGACCAGGGGACTCGGCCAGTTCTTCCCCGAGGCCTTCGAGCGGTTCCGGGCCGGGGTGCCCGAAGGCGAACGGGACGGCAACCTCGCCGCCGCCTACAGCCGGCTCCTCGAGTCGCCCGACCCCGGGACGCGGGAGCGGGCCGCGCGCGCCTGGACCGACTGGGAGACGGCGATCATCCCGGCACCGCCACGGTCCGTCGAGCGGTTCGAGGACCCGGAGTTCCGCATGGGCTTCGCCCGCACCGTCACGCACTACTGGGGCGACGGCCACTTCCTGGGCGAGGGCGGCGACGAGGGGGTGGTCCTGCGGGACGCACCGCAGTTGGCGGGTATCCCCGGCACCCTCGTCCAGGGCAGCCTCGACTTCGGCAACCTGCTGGGCATCGTCTGGCGGCTCCACCACGCCTGGACCGGCAGCGAGTTGGTGATCGTGGACGACGTCGGCCACACCACGGGCACCCCCGGAATGGCGGAGGCGCTCGTGGCGGCCACGGACAGGTACGCCCGCGGGTGACCGGTCGTCAGACGATGCGCGCCGCCGCGACCGGGCGCCGCGTGACGTCGTAGGTCCCGGTGCTCTTCGCGGAGTTGACGCTCCACCGGTAGCGCGTGAACTCGCCCGTCGTGTCGGAGGCGTAGAACATCATGTGGCCGATGCCGACGCCCTCGAAGCTCTCGCCCGCGACCGTGGAGACCATGCGGGTGTCGGGGTACCTCGGGTAGTTGGTGAGCGCGTACACGCCGTGCGGGTCGGAGGTGCAGTCGACGATCTCCACGGCGTACTGCGTCTCCCCGGCGAAGTCGGCCGTGCCGCTGAAGACGCCCTTGACCCCGCGGACGATCACGATGTGCCCGGTGTTCGCGGGGTCGCTGCCGTTGTAGTCCACCGCGACGATGTCGCCGGGCTGCAGGTCGGCGACCTTGCGGATACGGCGGAAGCGCGGGCCCGCGGTGTCCTGCGTGAACGCCGTGCAGTAGTCGGCGGCCTCCGGGACGCGGTCCTGGAAGTACTGGGTGAAGTAGTCGTCGCTCGCCCAGCCGTGGCTGCGTTTGAGGACGGCCGTGACGAAGGAGGAGCAGCGGGCGCGTGCGATCCAGCTCTCCGGGGCGGCGGGGGAGCCCCAGGTGACGGTGGCGGAGGAGCCGACCAGATAGACGTTGTTCTGCCGTGCCGTACGGCCACTGACCAGGGCGATCTCCTCCGCGGTCAGGGCGCGGCCGTAGGCCCGTACGTCGTCGACGGCGCCCTTGAACCGGTTGACGGGGACGCCGTCGAAGCGGGCGCGGCCGATGGTGAAGCCCTGGGTCGCGGCCCAGGAGAGGGCCGTCGCCGCGCTGCCCTGGAGTTGCCCGTCGACGTACAGCAGGATCCGAGTGCCGTCCCAGACGCCCGTCAGGTGGGTCCACACGCCGAGCGCTGCCCGGGTGGTGGCGACCGCGGAGACCTTGCTGCTCTGGTCCTCGGCGCGGACCTTGAAGGCCCAGGTGCCGGCGGTGTCGTCGTACTGGAGCAGGAAGCGGCTGGCGGTGGCGCCGTCCTGGCTGACGGCGGTGTACATGCTGGTGAGGTCCGCGTCGGGCGCCAGGCGCACCCAGGCGGAGACCGTGAAGGGGGCCGTCGTGTCGAGCACCGAGACCGTCGCCGCGTATGCCCCGGCGGTGCCGTCGAGGCTCACTTCCCCGCCCGCCCGCAGTGTCGTCCAGGTCGCTCCCAGGCCGAGCGTGAGCGGGTTCTCGCGGCCGGAGCGGTCGGCGCCCGAGCCGTCCAGCGGCCAGTGCCCGGCCAGCCCGGTCGGCAGATATCCGGCGGCCAGCAGCCGCTGGTACTGCACCATGCGCTCCGCCTCCGCCAGATGCGGAGCGCCGACCGGCGTGAACGGCGTGTCCAGTGGCGCGTCGGCGGCTGCGATCCCCGTGCCGCCACCCACCATGCCCACACCCACAAGCGCCGCACCACCGAACAGCCCACGTCTGCTGACCATGAATTCCCCCTTGAGCGGTCGGCGTGCGCTACGCCTCCACCTCTTCGAACAGGTGTCTGACCGTGGAACGGTAATTGGTCCGCACATGGGTCAGTGCGTGCGCCCGCGCGCGCTCCGGGTCTCCGGAGGCGATGGCGTCGTACAACTCCCGGTGCTCGATCAGGAGTTGGGGCCACTCCTCGTTTCTGCGGGTCATCCAGCGCAGCCGTCCGGCGACCGGTTCCAGGGCGGCGACGATCAGGCTGTTGCGCGCCATCGCCACGATCCGGTCGTGCAGTCGGCTGTTGATGTCCGTGATCGCCTCGGCGTCCCCGTCCTCGGTCGCTGCGGCGGCGCGGTCGAGCAGCGCCTCGACCTCGGCGAGGTCCTCCGGGGTCGCGTTGGCGGCGGCGAGACCCGCCGCGTACACCTCCAGGGCCTCACGCAGCTCGAACAGTTCCCGGACGTCGTTCGGGGTGAGCCGGCGTACGACCGTGCGGCGCGGGGTCTCGAAGTGCACGAACCCCTCGGCGACCAGGGCACGGATCGCCTCGCGGACCGGTACCCGGGAGACGCCGAGGCGCTCGGCCACCTCCCGCTCGACCAGGCGGTCGCCCGGGCCCAGCCGGCCGGAGATGATCTCTTGCCGCAGGCTCGCCAGGACCCGCTCGCGGACCGCGCCCAGAGGTTCGATCTTCGTCGTCGTGGAGCTCATGGAGCCATCTTCGCCGACTCCGGGGTGCTTTTACCGAGCGTTAACAAGCGGGACATCGGTCCGAACTCTTGACGACGGGACCATGGCGGCAGTTTGGTATACCAAACGGCTGCCGTCCTCCGTCCCCTTGCCCATGGAGGCCCCGTGTCCCTCGCCGACCGTGCCGAAGCCACCGGCGCCCCAGCGTTCGTCCCCGATCCCCGGCTCACCAACGAAGACCTCGCGCCCGCCGAGAAGCGCAACTGGAAGGTCTTCGACCTCTTCGCCATGTGGATGTCCGACGTCCACAACCTCGGCAACTACACCTTCGCCGCCGGCCTGCTGGTCCTCGGCATGAACGTCTGGCAGGTCTTCACCGCCCTGCTCATCGGCTTCGTGCTGATCTACATCGGCATGAACTGGATGGGCCGCATCGGCCAGCGGCACGGTGTGCCCTTCCCGGTCGTCAGCCGCATCAGCTTCGGCGTCTGGGGCGCCAACATCCCGGCCCTGATCCGTGCCGTGATCGCCATCATGTGGTACGGCATCCAGACCTACCTGGCCTCGGTCGCGGTGAACGTGATGCTGCTCGCCGCCTGGCCGGGGCTGGAGTCCTGGACGCACCACTCGTTCCTGGGGCTCGACGCGCTGGGGTGGTGCTCGTTCGTCTCCCTGTGGCTGATCCAGGCCGTGATCATCAGTCAGGGCATGGAATCCGTGCGGAAGTTCCAGGACTTCTGCGGTCCCGCGATCTGGCTGGTGATGATCGCGCTCGCGGTGTGGGTGCTGTGGAAGGCCGACTGGAGCATCTCGCTGACCTCGACGCCGCATCCCGTGTCGGTGGGGGAGCAGTGGCGGCAGTGGTTCGGCGCGATCGGGCTGATCCTCGCGACCTACGGCACGCTGATGCTCAACTTCTGCGACTTCTCCCGCTTCGCGCCGGACTACAAGACCGTGCGGCGCGGCAACTTCTGGGGCCTGCCCATCAACTCCACCGCCTTCGTGGTGGTTTCGGTGATCGTCACGGCCGGCTCGCTGAAGGTGTTCGGTACGGCCATCACCGACCCGGCGGAACTCGTCGCCAAGATCGGCAACACCTGGGTCCTGGTCATCGCGGCCTTCACCTTCGCCGTGGCCACCATGGGCGTCAACATCGTCGCCAACTTCGTCTCACCGGCGTACGACCTCGCCAACGTCTGGCCCCAGAAGATCACCTTCAAGATCGGCGGCATGATCAGCACGGTCGCCGCGCTGGTCGTCACCCCCTGGAACCTCTTCTCCAACCCGACCGTCGTCAACTACTTCCTCGGCGGACTCGGCGCCTTCCTGGGCCCGCTGTTCGGTGTGATCATGGTCGACTACTACTGGGTGAAGCGGGGCCGGGTGAACGTCGACGAGCTCTTCGACGCCCGGCCCGGCTCGCGCTACTACTACAAGAAGGGCGTCAACCCCAAGGCGCTGTGGGCCTTCCTGCCCTCCGCCGGCGTCGCCGCGGTGCTCGCGCTGGTGAAGACCTTCAGCGACGTGGCGCCGTACTCCTGGTTCATCGGCACGGCGCTCGCCGCCGGGCTGTATCTGCTGATCTGCCGGGCCGAGCGCGCGTCCGAGCCGGTGTCCGAGCCCGCGTCCGGGACTGCTGTGGTGGAGGTCTGACAGACGTGCGGATCGTCGTCACCAACTGCAACACCACGCAGGAGATGACCGAGGAGATCGTACGAGGTGCCCGGGCCGCGGCAGGCCCGGGCACCACCGTGCTCGGCCTCACCCCCGGGTGGGGGCCCGAGTCGGCGGAAGGCTGGCTGGACAGTTATCTGTCCGCCGCGGCCGTCCTTGATCTGCTGCGGACGTACGAGGGGCCGGCGTACGACGCCGTCGTCCTGGCCGGATTCGGGGAGCACGGGCGGGAAGGGGTACGGGAGTTGGTCGACGTGCCTGTCGTCGACATCACCGAGGCCGCGGCGCACCTGGCGTGTCTTCTGGGGCGGCGGTACGGGGTCGTCACCACGCTGGAGCGGTCCTGCGGGCAGATCGAGGACAGCCTGGAGCTGGCGGGCGTCGGACGCAACTGCGCGGCGGTCGTCGGGACCGGGCTCGGGGTGCTCGACCTCGGTGACGCCGACCGCACGGAAGCGGCGTTCTTGTCGGCGGCCGAGCGGGCGCGGGAGGCGGGGGCCGAGGTGCTGGTGCTGGGGTGCGCCGGGATGACGGGGCTGCAGCGGGTGGTGAGCGAGAAGCTGGGGGTGCCGGTGGTGGACGGGGTGGGGGCGGCGGTGAAGTTGGCGGAGTCCTTGGTGGGGCTGGGGCTGACCACCAGTCGGGTGGGGAGTTATGGGGTGCCTGTGCCGAAGCGGAGGGTGTGGGGGGTGGGGGGTGGGGGGTGAATGGTCTTGGTGCGGGTGCGTGGGGGTTTCTCGCGCAGTTCCCCGCGCCCCTGAGGTGAGGTGCGTGGTGGGTCGGGGTCGTGGCGGTACGGCGAGCCCGCCGCCGACGGATGTGACGTCTGCCGGTCCGGTTCAGGGGGTCCAGGACGCGTAAGCGGCGGGCTGCGCCGCACCGCCACGACCCGCTCCCGCGCGTGGGCGGCCGCGGGTGGGTCAGCACAATGATCGGCATGAACCTTCCTGACGGACTCGCCCCGGTGGCCGAGGGGCTGCATCTGTGGGCCCCGGCTCACACCGGGACCTGGGGCTTCGCCAACTGTCTGCTGGTCACCTCGGGGGAGGAGGCGGCCCTCGTCGACACCCCGTACGACCGGGTGATGACCGAGGCTCTCGTCGCTGCCGCCGGCTGCCTCTTGCCTGCCGGTGGTGTGCGGACGATCGTCAACACCCATGGCAATGGGGATCACACGTTCGGGAACGGCTGCTTTCCCGGGGCCGAGATCATCGCCACCAAGGCCGGTGCCGAGCATCTGTGTCATGAGCCGTCGCCTCAGCAGATGCACCTCCTGACCCATCAGACGCCGGCCGACCAGCCGCTGGGGTGGTATGCGCGCCGGCACTTCGGGCGTTTCCGGTACGAGGGGGTTGAGGTCGTTCCTCCGACACGCACCTTCTCCGGGCGGTACGAGCTGACCGTGGGGGACGTCCGGGCCGAGCTGATCGAGGTGGGACCCGCGCACTCGGCCGGTGACCTCGTCGTTCACTTTCCGGGGCGGGGGGTCGTGTGCGCTGGGGATGTGCTGTTCGCGGGGGACCATCCCGTGCACTGGAACGGGCCGCTCGCTCATGTGGTCGCCGCCTGCGAGGTGATTCTGGCGCTGGAGCCGGAGGTCGTGGTGCCGGGGCACGGGGCGGTGATGACGCCTCGGGACGTCCAGTGGTATGTCACATACCTTCGGGAACTGGAAGCCTTGATCCACGACCGGTATGCCGCCGGTCTCCCCGCCGACGAGGCCGCCGCGGACATCCTCGCCGGCGGCTTCCACGATCAGCTGGGCCTGCCGGAGCGGATCGTCATCCTCACGGCCGTGGAGTACCGGCACCTCGAGGGCGACGCCGGGGAGCCGGACCTCGTGGCGCTGGCCGCGCGGGCGGCGGACTGGGCGTACCGGAACCGCGGCGACGAGTAGGGATCCGTGGCCGGGGAACCCGGTGTTCCGCCCCCGACGACGCCGGACGACCGTCCGTCGCACAGTCGGCACCGATCGCCGACTGTGGGTGCGGCGCCTGCACGCCATAGGTGGTTTCTGCAACCCATTCTTGTGATTTGTGTCACAGGAGGGGACGTAATGAGCACTCCGACCACCGAACAGGCCAAGATCGCGGACCCCGGTCCGCTCGGCCTCGCCGCCTTCGCCGCGACGACGTTCGTTCTCAGCACCTTCAACGCGAATCTCATCACCGACAAGACGCTGGTCGCCGTCGTCCTGCCGCTCGCCCTCTTCTACGGCGGGCTCGCCCAACTCCTCGCAGGGATGTGGGAGTTCCGCAAGGGCAACACCTTCGGCGCCACCGCGTTCGGTTCCTTCGGCGCCTTCTGGCTGTCGTACGCGGCCTACGCGAAGTTCGTCGCACCCGGACTTCCGGCATCCACCGCTCACCAGGCCAGCGGGCTGTTCCTGCTGGTGTGGGCGGTCTTCACGGTGTACATGACCGTCGCCGCCATGCGGACGACGGGGGCGATCCTCGCCGTGTTCGTCACGCTGTCCGCGACCTTCATCGTGCTGTGCGTCGCCGACTTCGCGCAGTCGGCGAACACCGTCAAGGCCGGCGGCTGGCTGGGTCTGGTCACGGCCGTGTGCGCCTGGTACGCGTCCTTCGCCGGCGTCACCAACTCCACGTACCAGCGTGCCGTCATGCCGGTCTTCCCCAACCTCGGTGAGCGCATGCGGCCGCACCGCACGCACCACCGCGGTCCCTTCGGAGCCCACGCATGACCGACTCCGGTGGCGAAACACTCTCCAACCTGCTCCATGAGGAGCGACGGTTCCCGCCGCCCCCGGAGCTGGCCGACGCGGCGAACGCCACCGCGGCGGACTACGAACGTGCCGACACCGACCGTCTCGCCTTCTGGGCCGAGGCGGCCGGCCGGCTGGACTGGGCCCGGCCCTGGGACGAGGTCCTCGACTGGAGCCGTGCTCCGTTCGCCCGCTGGTTCGTCGGCGGGCGGCTGAACGCGGCGTACAACTGTCTGGACCGGCATGTGGCCGCGGGTCGCGGGGACCGGGTCGCCTTCCACTGGGAGGGCGAGCCCGGCGACACCCGCACGATCACCTACGCCGAACTGACCGCCGAGGTCTGCCGGGCGTCCAACGCCCTGCGGTCGCTCGGCGTCGGCACCGGCGACCGGGTGGCGATCTACATGCCGATGATCCCGGAGACGGTGGTGGCGATGCTGGCCTGCGCCCGCATCGGTGCCCCGCACACCGTGGTCTTCGGCGGCTTCTCCGCCGAGGCCCTGCGCGGCCGGATCCTCGACTGCGACGCGCATGTGGTGATCACCGCCGACGGCGGCTACCGCAGGGGCAACCCCTCGGCGCTGAAACCCGCGGTCGACGAGGCACTGCGCGAGTGTCCGGACGTACGCAGCGTGCTGGTCGTCCGGCGCACCGGCCAGGACGTCGACTGGACCGACGGCCGGGACGTGTGGTGGCACGACCTGGTGGACGGACAGTCGTCAGAACACGAGGCGGAGGCGTTCGACAGCGAACACCCCCTGTACATCATGTACACCTCGGGTACGACCGCCCGCCCGAAGGGCATCCTGCACACCACCGGCGGCTATCTCACCCAGGTCGCCTGGTCGCACTGGGCGGTGTTCGACGTCAAGCCGGAACGGGACGTGTTCTGGACGGCGGCGGACATCGGCTGGGTCACCGGCCACTCGTACATCGTCTACGGCCCGCTGGCCAACGGCGTCACGTCCGTGATGTACGAGGGCACGCCGGACACCCCGCACAAGGGCCGCTGGTGGGAGATCGTCGAGAAGTACCGCGTGTCGATCCTGTACTGCGCCCCGACCGCGATCCGCACCTTCATGAAGTGGGGCGCCGACGTCCCGGCCGAGTTCGACCTGTCGTCGCTCCGGCTGCTGGGCTCGGTCGGTGAACCGATCAACCCGGAGGCGTGGATCTGGTACCGCAGGCACATCGGCTCCGACCGCTGTCCGGTCGTGGACACCTGGTGGCAGACGGAGACCGGCGCCCAGATGATCAGCCCGCTGCCGGGCGTGAGCGTCTGCAAGCCGGGCTCGGCCCTGCGCCCCCTGCCGGGCGTCGCGGCCGACGTCGTCGACGACACCGGCAAGCCGGTGCCCGACGGTTCCGGCGGCTATCTGGTCCTGACCGAACCGTGGCCCGGGATGCTGCGCACCATCTGGGGCGACGAGCAGCGGTACATCGACACGTACTGGTCGCGCTTCCCCGACATCTACTTCGCCGGGGACGGCGCCAAGAAGGACGAGGACGGCGACATCTGGCTGCTCGGCCGGGTCGACGACGTCATGAACGTCTCCGGGCACCGCATCTCCACCACGGAGGTCGAATCGGCCCTCGTCTCCCATCCGACGGTCGCTGAGGCCGCCGTGGTCGGCGCGACCGACGCGACGACCGGGCAGGGTGTCGTGGCCTTCGTCATCCTGCGCGGGGACGCTGGTGGGGCGGGAGCGGCCGGTGCGGACGAGGTGGCGGCCGAGCTGCGCGCCCATGTCGCCAAGGAGATCGGTCCGATCGCCCGGCCGCGGCAGATCCTGGTGGTCGCCGAACTGCCCAAGACCCGCTCCGGCAAGATCATGCGCCGCCTGCTGCGGGACGTCGCCGAGAAACGGGACCTCGGTGACGTCACGACACTGACGGACTCGACGGTCATGGACGAGATCCGGGAGCGGCTGCCGTCGGCCGGCTCGGCGGGAGCTGAGGAGGAGTAGGAGGCCTCGCTTCCGGCGGGGACCGGGCGCGGGGCTCGTGCACCTCGGATCAGGGGCGCCACAGGTACCGGACATCCGGCTCCCGCTCCTCGTTGGCGCCGCCGTCCGTGTACTCGACGGCGACGAAGCCGTGGCGCTCGTAGAACCGGTGGGCGGGCCTGTTGACCTGGAAGGTCCACAGGGTGAGCCCCAGCGGACTGCGCTCCTTGGCGAGCGAGACGAACCGGTCTCCGAGGCCGCGTCCACGCCAGTCGGGGGCGAGATAGAGCTGGGACAGCTCGTCGTCGGCGAGCACCATGACCCCGACGATCCCGTGCCCGCCCCCGGCGTCCGCGACCCAGGTCTCCCGGAAGGGCACCACGACGTCCCGGAAGTAGCCGAGCACCTCGTCGGCGGACCGAGGGCTGACGACGGTCGGCAGCGCGGCGGCGAAGGAAGACAGCCAGACGTCGGCCGCGGCACGGGCGTCCGGGGCGGCGGCGCGCCGCAGGACGACCTCGGCGTCGAGGGGGCGGGGTGGTTCGGCGCGGGTCACGGGCGGTCGTCGCCGTCCGGTACGACGGCGGTCGCGGTGATCTCGACGAGCTGCCCGGTGTACCCGAGGCAGGCCACCCCGATCAGTGTCGACGAGTGCGGCCCCACACTGAGCCCGGACGCCTCGACGACGTCCCAGACGGCGGACAGTACGGCGGGTTCGGCGGCGACGACGTACACGTCCGTCGCCACGACATGCGCCAGGTCGGACCCGACCGCCCGCAGTTGCTCTGCCAGATTCACCAGCACCTGCTCGGCCTGCCGCACGGGGTCCCCCTCACCGACCAACGTCCCCTCCGCATCGAGCGGCACGGCACCGGCGAGGAAGGCGAGCCGCGTGCCCGCCTCGACGACGGAGGCGTGGGAGTAACGGGGCGGCGGAAAGAGCCCGGGGACGGTGACACGTCGGATCACGGGGGCGACTCCTGGGGTTGACGTGGCCGGCGAAGAGGACGCGGGTGGCGGTGCGGCCAGGTTGGACGACTCACCGATGGTCCGGCCCGCGGCCGGGCTCCGCATCTGGTTTTCGTTCGACACCCTCATCCCCGCCCGGCAGCCTTGCTTTCATGCCCGCCCTCACCGACTCCGCCTTCCTCGACTCCGTCGCCGACCGCCTCGCCGCCCTTCCCGCGGTCCGGGCGGTCGCCCTCGGTGGTTCCCGCGCCCAGGGCACCAACCGGCCGGACAGTGACTGGGACTTGGCCGTCTACTACCGCGGCCGCTTCGACCCGGCCGACCTCCGCGCCCTCGGCTGGGAGGGCGAGGTCTCGGAGGTCGGCGGCTGGGGTGGCGGAGTGTTCAACGGTGGCGCGTGGCTGACCATCGACGGGCGGCGCGTCGACGTCCACTACCGCGATCTCGACGTGGTGGAACACGAGATGGCCGAGGCGGAGGAGGGGCGGTTCCGGGTGGAGCCGCTGCTGTTCCATCTCGCGGGGATTCCGAGCTACCTGGTCGTCGCGGAACTGGCGATCAACCACGTCCTCCGCGGCGAACTGCGGCGCCCCGCCGCGTATCCCGACAAGCTCCGCGCCTCCGCCGCCCGCCGCTGGCACGGCACCGCCCGGGCCACCCTCGGCTACGCCCAGGCCAACCACGCCCCGGCGGGCCGCCTGACGGAGGTCGCGGGTGCCATCGCCACCGCCGCCGTACAGACGGGGCACGCCGTGCTCGCGGGGCGGGGGGAGTGGGTGACGAACGAGAAGCGGTTGCTGGACCGGGCCGGACTGAGGCAGCTCGACGATGTTCTCGCGGCCCTGAAAGCGGAACCCGAGGCACTGCGCCGAGCGATCGCCGAAACCGAAACCCGCTTCGCGGCCCTGTGACCCCGGCCGGGCTCGTCTCGGCGTGAATAATCGCTCGAATTACCGGAGTTGCCGCTGCTACCGTCCTCGTCGTGGCGAAACTCAATCAGATCATCGCAGTCGAGAAGGGCATCAAGTCCAAGGCGCACCAGGACCTGACGGCCGCTCACCACGGCCTGCAGAAGCCCGCGTTGCTGGCCGGAATCTCGCGTACCTACCAGCCGAAGGACGAGGAGGGCGAGCAGTTGCCGCCCGAGTCGACGCGCGTTCAGGTGCAGGCCGAGGACGTGCTGCGGGAGACCGCGGCCACCCTGACCCGCCTGTTCGACGTGACCGCCACCAAGGACTGGGCCAACTGCACCGCCCGAGCCGATGTGAAGGTGGACGGGCGGGTGCTCGTCGCCGACGTACCCGTCTCGTACCTGCTCTTCCTCGAGAAGCAGCTCGTCGATCTCAACACCTTCGTACGGAAGCTGCCCGTCCTCGACGCCTCCGAGTCGTGGGTGCAGGACCCGTCCACGGACGCCTGGAAGACGGAGCCCGTACGGACCCTTCGCACCAAGAAGGTGCCGCGGAACCACGTCAAGGCCGAGGCGACCGAGAAGCACCCCGCTCAGGTCGAGGTGTATTACGAGGACATTCCCGTCGGGTACTGGACCACCGTGAAATTCTCCGGTGCTCTTCCCGCCCGCCGCGTCAATGAACTCCTCGACCGCGTCGAGAAATTGCAGCAGGCCGTGAAGTTCGCCCGCGAGGAGGCGAACGGTGTCGATGCAATCGACCAGAGGGTCGGTGACTCCGTTTTCGGCTATCTCTTCGGGTAGCCTCAAAAGACCCCCCGGTCCTTGGTGACCGGGGTGCGCGAGGAGCGCAAGCTGAAGCTGAGGCTTGTCGTGACTGCGCGGTTCCAGTGGAGGTTCGAATCCTCCCCGCGGCATCCAAGTGCGATGTTCCTGCCGCGGTAGCCCAACCGGCAGAGGCAGACCGCGATCAATCTCAGACTCTCGCTCCAGACTCAGCATTCGCCGTCGATCACCGGATCGACCGGGCCCAGGCCCCAGGGCGTCGAAATGCCGGTTCAAGTCCGGTCCGCACAGCTCGATGTGCGGTGGTCCAAAGGCAGGACGCGACGACATGACGACTGACCTGGACCCTCAAGCGTGCCGGTGTGCGCAGTTGGACGGCATCACAGGACCCGGGGGCAGGCTACGCCCCCGGGTCCGCTCGCGTTCACCAGGCAATTGCGTTCATAAAGAACGCGGCTCCGGCGCCGACCGTCACCCCTGGGAAACACAATCGTCCCGTTCGCTCCAGCTCGCCGATCTACCGTGGACACCACCCCGCCCCCCGGCCACCGTCGCCCGAAGGCGCACCCCGCCCTCGTCCGGACAGGAGCCCTGTGTCCCGTACGTTCGTCGCTCTGCCCCCTTGGCTCGCTCATGCCTTTCGTGCTCAAGGCGGGCCCGTGCCGTGGAGTGCGGTGGCCCGGGGCGCGCTGTCCGCCGGCCCGCTGCTTCTGGTCGCCGTGCTCGCCGACCGCACCCAGCTCGGTGTCATCGCCGCGATCGCCGCCATGCTCGCCGGCATCAACGACCGTCCGGGCAGTCGGCGGGTGTCCGTCAAGCGGATCGGTGTGCCCGCGCTCGCGGGCGGCGGCGGGCTGCTCGTCGGCACGTACGGCGGGCAGCACCTCGGTGCCGTCGCCCTGACGCTGCTTCTCACCTGCGTCGGGCTCGTCGCCGGTGGCATCAGCGCCGTCGGCCCCGTCGCCTCCGGTGCCGGGACACAACTGCTCGTCGCCTCGGCCATCGGGGCCGGAATGCCGGGGCCCGCGCCCGGGTGGCTCCGGGCCCTCGCCTACCTGGGCGGCGCCGGCTGGCTGCTCGCGCTGCGGCTGGCGCTGCCCACGCCCGGCGCCACCGCCGGTGACTTCCGGTTCGACGGGGAGCGGGACGCCGTCGCCGCCGTGTACGACGCCGTCGCGGACCTGCTCGACGCCGTCGGGAGCGCGGAGGCCGTCGGACGGCGGAAGGCGCTCACCGCCGCCCTCGACCACGCGCAGGACGCCCTCTCCGGACCCCGGCTGCGGCGGTACGCCTCCTCCGCGGCCGAACGGCGACTGCACGCCCAGTACGCCGCCGCGCTGCCGCTCGCCGAGGCGGCGACCGCGCTCGCGTGGGCCGGGGAGGCGGTCGGCGGGCGGACGTCCGAGGGGCCACGGCGGCTCGCCGCCGCCGTACGGAAGAACACGCCCACCGGGCCGCTGCCCGCACCCCACCGCTCCGCCCCCGCGCTGCGCGCACTCGACGACGCCCTGCTGCACGCCGCCGACGCCTTCGACCGGGGGAGCGCCGGTGATCCGCCCACCCGCAGGCGGACCGCTGCGACCGTGCTGCGGCTCGTCCTCGGGGCCGGTGGGCGGGAGTACGGGCTGCGGGTCGCCCTCTGCTTCGGGGCCAGCGCCGCCGTCGCGCAGTATCTGCAGCACGCCCGTTGGTACGGGCAGCACTCCCACTGGTACTGGCTCCCGGCCACCGCCGTGTTCCTGGTCAAGCCGGACCTCGGGCCGCTGGTCTCCCGGGTCCTGTGCCGGGCCGCCGGGACCGTGCTCGGCGCGTTGGTCTTCGCCGGGTTCGCCGCCGTGCTGCCCCGGCCGGATGGGCTGATCCTGCTGGTGGCGGTGAGCGGCGCGCTGATCCCCGTCTCCACCCGGCACTTCGCCGCGCAGACCGCCGTCGTGACCGTGCTCGTCCTCGCCCTCGTCATGGTCGGCGGGGAACCCCAGGCCTCCCTCGGCCGGATCGGGGAGACGCTGCTGGCCTGCGCGATCGTGCTGGTCGTCGGTCATCTGCCGATGCCGGGGCAGCGGGGCGGGGGAGTACGGTCCCGGCTCGCTGCGGCGGGTGCGGCCGCGCAGGCCTATCTCGGGCATGTGCTGAGCGAGCCCCCACCGAGCGGGCTCGGCGGGGGCCTGTCCGACGACCGTGCCGTGCGGTGGGCCCTGCGCCGCGAGGCCTACCGGCGGCTCGCCGAGGCCCGTACCGCGATCGCCCTGGCCGCCGCCGAACTTCCGCCGCTCGCCCGGCACTCGGAGGGCGCGGACACCGTCGTCGCCACTCTCGAACGACTCGTGGACGCCACCACCGCCTGCGCCGTCCACCTCGACGACTCCGGTCGGCTCCCTCCCCGGGACGTACGGCAACTGACAGCCCTGCTGGACGAGTTGCGGCAGCAGCGGAGTGGAGTAGTGCTGTCCGGACTGCCCTTGGCCGGGTAGCGCCGGGCACTTCCACCGCGGTCGGGGACTCACGGCCGCCTGAGAGCGGGCCACTGGGGCAAGCGGCCCACAGGGCGTCGGCCGGTCGGGCGATTTCCCGGCCGGGGCAGCCGCCGGTGCCGCGCGGCGCCGCGCACGCTGCGTCTGGCGCCGCATCCGGTGCCCCCTGCCTCGTACCAGGAGAGACCCATGCCCCGATTCCCGCAGCTGGCCGGTGTCGCCACGGCCGCCCTCGCCCTCGGCGCGCTCGCCGCGGCCCCCGTGCCCGGTCCCGGACAGACCCTGTCCCATCCGCGGATCGTCGCCCACTTCGACTTCGCCGCCGGGCAGACCCCCGAGAACATCGCCCTGGAACCCGACGGGTCCGCCGACCTGACCTTCGCCTTCGCCCGGCAGGTCGCCAACGTCACACGGCACGGCGACACCCGGATCCTCGCCACGCTGCCCGCCGAGGCCCACCCGGACACGCCCATCATCCAGGCGGCCATCGTGCTCGGCATCGCCCGCGCCCACGACGGCACGCTGTACGTCAACTACGCGACCGGCACCAGCAAGACGGGCATCTGGCGCATCGCCCCCGACGGCGGCCGGCCCGTGCAGATCGCGAGGCTGCCCGAGGACGGGCTGCCCAACGGTCTCGCGCTCGACGAGCGTCGCGGTGTGCTCTACGCCGCCGACTCGGTGCTCGGAACGGTCTGGCGCGTGCCGCAGGAGGGCGGCAGCCCGGTCGCGTGGGCACGCGGGACCGCGCTCGATCCGGTGCCGGGCGGAAGCGGCTTCGGCGTCAACGGCCTGAAGGTCCATCACGACGCCGTGTGGGTGTCCAACACCGACCGCGGGACGCTGCTGCGCATCCCCGTCCGCCCGGACGGCTTGGCGGGCCGGATCGAGACACGGGCGACCGGACTCGACGGCATCGACGACTTCGGCTTCGTCGGACGGCGCGGGGACACCCTCCTCGCCGCGCTGAACACCGAAAGCGAGGTCGCCCTGGTCCGGCCCGACGGCAGCCACACCATCGTGCTGACCCGGCGGGAGGGGCTGTCCAACCCGACCTCCGTGGCCGTGCGCGACCGGCTGGTCCACGTGCCCAGCGCCGCGTACTTCACCATGAAGGACCCGAACCTGCTGCTGGCTCACCTGAACCAGCACCACGGTCGCTGACGCCGGTCGTCAGCCGACCCGCACCCACACCGGCGCGTGGTCCGAACCCGGCTGGCCGCGCCGCCCCGCCGGGTCCGGGCCCACCGACGGCAGGCGCGGGGTGTCCTCGCCGGGCATGCCCGTGCCGGCCGCCGTCACGCGGTGCACCAGACGGTGGCTGACCAGGATGTGGTCGATCAGCTCGCGCCGCCCCGAGTCGATCCGGGAGTAGCGCTGCGCGGCGGGTATCAGCGGTGCCACGTCCCACAGCCGCTCGGCGTCGCCCCCGTCGGGACGGTCGTATCCCGGCGTGCCGATCTCGGAGCCGGGCGGGCCGAGCAGGATCTGCGTGGTCGCGGCCTGCACCTCGTCGTTCATGTCGCCGAGCACGGCCACGTCCCGCTCGCGTCCGTCGCCGGCCAGCAGTTCGTCGGCGAGGGCACGCAGGGTGGTGGCCTCGGCGGCGCGGCGGTACAGGGCGTAGGCGCCGTAACGGGCGCGTTCGCCCTCGTCGTGGGGGAAGAAACGATCCCCCGGCGGATAGGACAGCAGTTTCGACTTCAGGTGGGCCACGGCCACCCGCAGCGGACCGGCGTCCGTGGTCACCTCCACGGCCAGGAAACCGCGTCCCGCCGCCGAGACCTCGGTGCCGGGGTCGTCCTCCTGCACGGGACGCAGTTTCGCCGGGAAGGCGTTCGTGTCGGACAGCACCCGCAGCGGCGTACGGCTGATGAAGCCGACCCGGATGCCCCGGTGGTCGGGGTGCTGCGAGAGCTCGGTGTGCCAGTCGCCGCCCACCATGCCGAGCAGGTCCTCCAGCGCCTGTGGATCGCCGACCTCCTGCACGCCGAGCAGCGCCGGGTCGAGGTCGGTGATCACCGCGGCGAGGGCGGCGAGCTTGGTCTCGTAGGCGGCCTTGTCCTTGGGCCCTGAGGGGGTTCCGGGCAGGAAGAGATTCTCGAGATTCCAGGTGCCGAAGAGCATGCCGGGCTCCTTTCCAGAGCCGTCGGGCGAGCTTGGGACCAGGGTGCCGGACCGGGCGTTTCCCGGACACGGCGACGACAGGATGCGCGGTTCGGCTCACGCGGGGCGAGGACCGCGGCATACGTTGGCGGGATGACCGAATCTGCCGCCGACCTCATCATCACCGGATGTACGGTCCTCGTGCACGACGATCAAGAGCGGATCGGGTTCCGGGAGGACGCGGCCGTGGTCGTGCGTGGCGGTGTCGTCGAGGCCGTGACGACGGCCGTGGACGCGGCGGTGCTGTCCGCCGCCGAGCGCATCGACGCGCGCGGACAGGTCGCCATGCCCGGGCTGATCAACTGTCACACGCACGCGCCGATGGTCGCGCTGCGCGGAGTCGCCGAGGACCTGCCGACCGAGGAGTGGTTCAACGACGTCGTCTGGCCGGTCGAGTCCAACCTCACCGAGAAGGATGTGGAGTTGGGGGCGCGGCTCGCCTGCGCGGAGATGATCCGGGCCGGGGTGACCTGCTTCGCCGACCACTACTTCGGCATGGACGCGGTGGCCGCCGTGGTCGAGGAGTGCGGGATGCGGGCACATCTGGGGGAGGCGTACTTCTCCTCGCAGGGGGCCCAAGGCCGGGAGAGGTCACTGGAGTTCGCGCTGCGGAACCGGGGCGGTGGCGATGGCCGCATCACCACGGCGCTCGCCCCGCACGCCCCCTACACCGTGGTCGACGCCGACCTCGCCGCCACGGCGGAACTCGCCCGCGAGCACAGGCTGCCCGTGCACCTGCACGCCGCCGAGAACCGTGACCAGACCGAGGCCAGCCTCCAACGCCACGGCGTCACCCCGATCGAGGTCCTCGAACGCACCGGCATCCTCGACACGGACGTCCTGATCGCGCACGGCACCGGCATCGTGGAGGGCGACCTGCCCGTCCTGGAACGCGCCCGCGGCCGGGTGTCCGTCGCCACCGCGCCCCGGGGCTACCTCAGGTTCGCCTGGCCCACCACCACACCCGTCCGCGCGCTGTACGACCTCGGGATTCCCGTCGGACTCGCCACGGACGGCGCCGCCTCCAACAACTCCCTCGACGTGTGGGAGTCGATGGCACTGACCGCCCTCGTCCAGAAGTCGGCCACGGGCGACCCGCGCTGGCTGACATCCCGTCAGGCCCTGCACCACGCCACGCTCCAGAGCGCCCGGGCGATCGGCCAGGGTGGCGTCCTCGGCACCCTCGCCCCCGGCCGCCGCGCGGACATCGTCCTCGTCGACCTCACCGGGCCGCACACCCAGCCCGTCCACGACCTGGCGGCCACCCTCGTCCACAGCGCCCGCTCCTCGGACGTCCGCACGACGATCGTCGACGGCCGCGTCCTGATGCGGGACCGGGAACTGCTCACCGTCGATGTGCCGCCAGTGGTACGGGAGTTGGGGGAACGGCTGCCGGCACTCCTCGACCGCGGCCACGGCCGCCGCATCCAGGACTACAAGACCTGAAATCCGGTCGCGGAGAAGCGGTTTGACGCCAACCGGGGGTGACCGGGCCGTCGCTGCAGGTGATTTCACGGTACACAGGGAGGCCCAGGCGCACTCGTCCGACGGGAGGGCCGGCCGGTGGAGCTGTCGATCGACGTCGCGGTACTGCTCGCTGTCATCATCTTCGTGCGCGTACGCCGCACGGTGCAGGCCCGCAGCCGGTCCGACCAATGGCTGACCGTCTGTCTCGCGCTCGCCTTCGGTGTGCTCATCGCCCCCACCGCCTTCGGGCAGGGCGTCTTCCATATCGTCGGTCAACTCGCCCAGGGCGTAACGCAGTCCGCCAGTCCGTGATCTCCTAGGCTGGCCCCATGGACCCCGCCGACGGCCTCCTCGAGCATCCTTATGACGTCTACCGGCGCCTGCGGGAGACCGCGCCCGTGCATCGGATCACCGGGCCCGACGGGACGCCCGCCTGGCTCGTCACCCGGTACGAGGACGCGCGGGCGGCGCTCGCGGACCCCCGGCTGTCGCTGGACAAGCGGCATGCCACGGCGGGGACGTATCAGGGGTTCTCGCTGCCGCCCGCGCTGGACGCGAACCTTCTGAACATGGATCCGCCGGACCACACCCGGGTCCGGCGCCTGGTCGGCCGGGCCTTCACCCCGCGTCGGATCGAGCGGTTGCGGGCCCCGATCCGGGAGACCGCGGACCGTCTTCTCGACGCGCTTGGCACGGAGGGCACCGCCGATCTCGTCGCCGCCTACGCCGCGCCCCTCCCCATCACCGTCATCTGCGACCTGCTCGGCATCCCGGAGGGCGCCCGGCGGGACTTCCGGGAGTGGACCGACACCCTCATCGCACCGGACCCCGCGCACCCCGGGGCCGCGAAGGAGGCGGTGGTGGCGATGCTCGGCTTCTTCACCCGGCTGCTCGCCGACAAGCGGGCCGAGCCCGCCGACGACCTGCTGTCCGACCTGATCGCCGTGCGCGAGAAGGGCGATCGGCTCAGCGAGGACGAGCTGATGTCGCTCGCCTTCCTCATCCTCTTCGCCGGGTACGAGAACACGGTCCAGCTCATCGGCAACGCCGTGCTCGCCCTGCTGCAGCACCCGGACCAACTGGCCGCCCTGCGCCGGGACCCCGGCCAAGTCGCCGGCGCGGTCGAGGAGTTCGCCCGGTTCGAGACTCCCGGATCACTCGCCATCCGGCGTTTCCCCGTCGAGGACGTCACCATCGCCGGCGTCACCGTCCCCGCCGGCGAGACCGTCTGGGTCTCCCTCGCCTCCGCCAACCGCGACCCCGCGCGCTTCCCCGACCCCGACCGTCTCGACCTCGCCCGCGACACCTCCGGCCACCTCGCCCTCGGCCACGGCATCCACTACTGCCTGGGTGCACCCCTGGCCCGCGCCGAGACCGAGATCGCGGTGGCCGCCCTGCTGGAACGGTTCCCGGTACTCGCCCTCACGGACGGCGACCTCCGGTGGCGCCGCTCGCTGCGCGCCCGCGGCCTGGTCGCGCTCCCGGTGACGTACGCACGGAAGAACTCCTGAGAAAAAGTCCCGGGGCGCGATGAGTTCCGCCCTCGCCGTCGGTCACCACTGGCAACGGACCGTCGCAGCAGGAGGGGCCATGTCGCTTCCGGAGATCGTCTCGCGCGAGCAGTGGCGCGCGGCGCGCGAGGAGTTGCTCGTCAAGGAGAAGGCCGCCACGCGCGCGCGTGACGCCCTCAGCGCCGAGCGACGGCGGCTGCCCATGGTCGAGGTGGACAAGGAGTACGTCTTCGAGGGCGGCGACGGCAAGGCCGTCCTGCCCGACCTGTTCGAGGGGCGGGTGCAGCTGGTGGTCCACCACTTCATGTTCGCCCCGGAGTGGGACGCGGGCTGCCCCCGCTGCTCGGCGTTCCTGGATCAGATCGGGCATCTGGCACACCTCAGGGCGCAGGGGACCGCCTTCGCGGCCGTCTCCCGGGCGCCGTTCACGAGGATCCTGCCGTTCAAGGCGCGGATGGGATGGACGGTTCCCTGGTACTCCTCGTACGGCAGTGACTTCAACCAGGACTTCGAGGTCACCCTGGAGCGCGAGGGGAAGTGGGTGGAGCGGCCCGGCGTCAGCTGCTTCCTGCGGGACGGTGAGCGGGTCTTCCACACCTACTCCACCTTCGAACGCGGGCTCGACGGGCTCGGCCCGACCATGACGTTCATGGACCTGACCGCGCTGGGCCGGCAGGAGATCCCTGTTCGTCATCACGATGAGTACGAGGAATGACACAAAAAGTTAACAAGATTGCCGTAAAGTGACCGGATCCTCACACTCCGCGTTGAACCAGTGTCAACTACGTCTCAGTCCAGCAACTGAGCGAGGCTTTCTCGACCGCCAGGGCGTTAACTCCTACAAGTACAACGCTTTCTGGAGGTGCGAGATGGTGAACGGGCGAACAGTGCTCGAACGCTTTCCCGCAGGTGGGCCGCGAGGCTCGTGGCCGGCGGAGGAGTTCGCGCACGCGCGACGACTGGAAGGACTGCCCGCGGAGGTCGTCATGGACCTCGCGACGGACACGTTCCTGGTGATCGTGCGCGGGGACACGGCTGCCGACGCGGTCGCCTGAGAGGCGTCAGCCCGCCTTCGGGGCGGGCACCGGCGCCCTGAACTGTTCCGCCTGGAGCGAGTACAGCTCCGCGTAGATGCCCCCACCGGCCAGCAGCTCCTCCGGGGTGCCGGACTCCGCGAGCCGGCCCTGGTCCAGGACGTGCACCAGGTCCGCGTGGCGTACGGACGCCAGCCGGTGGGTGATGAGGATCACCGTCTGCCCGGCGGAGGCCAGGGCGCGGATCTTCTCGAAGACCTCCAGCTCGGCCCGTGCGTCCAGCGCCGCCGTCGGCTCGTCCACCACCAGGATCCGGCCACGCCGGTAGGCCGCCCGCGCGATCCCGAGCCGCTGCCACTGACCGCCGGACAGCTCGTGCCCGCCGCTGAAGTTGCGCGCCAGCAGGGTGTCCAGGCCGCGCGGCAGATCGGCCACCACCTCCTCGGCGCCGGCCTCGGCGAGCGAGGCCGCCAGGCGCTCCGCGGTCAGCGGGGCCGAGGAGCGGCCGATGGCCACGTTCACCCGTGCCGTGAACGGCCAGCGCTTGAAGTCCTGGGCCACCATCGCGATCCGCTCGGCGAGCTGGTGCCGGTCCGCGGTCGCCGTGTCCACGCCGTCCCACAGGATCCGGCCCGCGTCCGGGGTGTAGAGGCCCGCCAGCAGCTTGACCAGGGTCGTCTTGCCGGAGCCGTTCTCCCCGACCAGCGCCACGATGCGGCCGAGGGGCAGCGTCAGGGTGACGTCGTCGAGGGCGGGACGGGCCGACTCACCGGGGTAGCGGAAGGTGACGTTCTCGAAGCGGATCTCCCGGGGGTCCTCCGGCAGCGGGTCGCCGCCGACCGGGATCGCCCGTTCGGCCGCCTCGACGTACAGCTTCTGCATGTCACCGACGAACAAAGCCTCCTCGTGGAGCGAATTGACCGCCAGGACCATGTTGTCCAGGCTCGCCGACCCGGTCCGGATCGCGATCACCGCGGTGCCCGCCACCGACAGCGCCATCGCCCCGCCGAGCAGCAGCCCGACGAGCGTCGCGTAGGTCGCCACGGTCGCGAGCCCCGTCCAGGCCGCCGCGATCAGCCCGGTCCGCGCCGCCAGCCGGGCCAGCCGGGCCTGCTCCGTCTCCGCGGTCTCCGACATGGCCCGGAAATGGCGCAGCAGGAACGGTCCGACGCCGTGCACGCGGATCTCGGGAGCCGCCGCGGGCTCGGTCAGCAGTCCGCTGATCAGCTGCCCGGCCCGGGCGTGCTGCACCCAGGTGTGCCAGGACTCGTAGTGCCGCCGCGCGTTCGTCAGCGCGCCCCATGCGCTGGGCAGGGTCATCGTGACCAGCAGCGGAAGCAACACCGGATGCAGCACGGTCAGCACGCCCGCGGCCGCGATCAGTGAGATCAGCGCGTTGATCGCGCGGGTGGCGTACGAGATCATCCGCCGTGCGGATCCGGCGCCGTACTGCGCGGTGTCCAGCAGCTTGTGGAAGGCGTGGTCCTCGATCGCGGCCAGCTCCACGGCCGCCGCCCGCTCCAGGTACAGCTCGGTGGCCACCCGTTCCACCTTGGGCTCGAGCCGCCCGGTCGCATACGTCGACGCGGCCCGCAGCAGCGTCCCGACCAGCATGACGGCGGCCATGGCGGTCAGCACCGGTACGGCACCGCGCAGCCGGTCCGCGATCGCCCCGCCGGTGATCAGCCGCCCCAGCACGCTGTTGACGGCGAGCAGGCTCACCGCCTGGGTGGCGCCCCGGCCCGCCTCGGCGGCGAGCACGATCCGCGCCGCCCGGGCGTCGGCCTGCCAGGCCAGCCGGAAGCTGGAGCCGAGCAGGGCCGGCAGCCGCGTCACCATGGCCCGGAAGTTCAGCTCCAGGAACGCGTCCCGGTGCTGGTTCCAGCCCATGTCGTAACGCAGCGGGCCGCCGAAGAGCAGTTGCTCCGACTCGGAGACCCCGACACCGGCCGACTCACGTTTCTTCCCCACCGCCGGCCTCCCCCGATCCGCCTGGCACGCCGCCGAACGGCCACTATCGCGGGCTCACGGCCCGGCGGGCAGGGCGCAGGAGGAAGAAGGGGGAGCGCGCGGGCGTACGCCACCCGAACGGCCCGATGTTTACGCAACCACGGTGCCGTCGCGGCTACGCGGTCACCGGACGTGACCAGGTGGGCGTCGTCCCCGTCACCCGGCACACGGCCAGATACAGCGGGATGGGCGGGGTGTAGGGGAGTGTGCCGTCCGGCTTGTGAATCAGGCCGGGGACCGCCGGGGCGTCCGGAACAACCGCCCCGGCGGCGTACTGGGCGGGGGCGGGCCACTCCAGGGCGTAGTCGGAGTCGGACGGGACGAGCCACCACCAGTGCGCCTCATCGGCGTAGACGCACCCCACGCGTGGCAGCCGGGGCAGCACCAGCGGGCCGAAACAGGCCGGCACCGCCACCGCGTCGCATCCCAGGGGAGCCGTCATCCCGTCCGGTACGGGCAGTCGCCGGGGCGTGCCCGAGGCGTGCCGCCCGCGTTCGAGGCGGACCAGCGTGTCCAGGCTCAGCACCCGGCGGCCGGACGCGGCCCTCAGCCCCATGTGATCCCCGTCCCCTGCGTACCGTGGCGCGCGTCCGGCTCGTCCTCGTCCCCCGAGCCGTCGGCCGGTCCCGGCTTGGGGCGGGCTCCCCAGCCCAGGTCGTTGCAGGGCTCGTGCGCCTCGCGGCTCTGACGTGTGCACGGCCCGCAGTCGTGCCGCGGCTCGTCCGCCTGGCGAGGCAGCTCCGCCCAGACCAGCAGGCCGGGTCCGTGTTCGTGTGCTCCCCATGCGTGACAGAGGGCGTCGATGAGAAGCAATCCCCTCCCGTGCTCCTCCTCGGGCCGAGCCCGCGACGGGTGGGGCGCACCCGGCGCACAGCCCTCGTCACGCACGGCTATCCGCACCAGGTCCGTCCCGTCGTGGAGCTCGCACACGATGTGGCGGCTCGCGGTGTGGACCAGTGCGTTGGTGACCAGCTCGGTGACCACCAGGGCGGCCGTGTCACAGATGTCCTCGCACACCGACCAGCCGTTCAGCCGGGCCTTGGTCAGGTGTCTGGCCTGCGCGGGAGAGCCCGGATGCGCGGCCAGCTCGAACCGGAACCGGCGCTCGGCAACGACCCCGGAGGGGCCTGCCCCTGCGGCGGCACCGAGGCTGTGGGGGCGGCCTTCGGCGGCGTCTGTTCCTAAGGGCGCGGACGGAATCACGCTTGCCACTATCGCCCCGCCGTGAACACTTGGCAAGTGTCACTCTGAAATTTGCAGAGTGCGGTGTGACGTTGTGGAAGGGCGTGGCACACTGCTCGCAACAGCACGTCGAGCGGCGCCAGTTGAGATCAACGAAGATCGGTACCGAACCGTACAGATCTTCGAATAGGTCTTCGAATGGCGCCGCATGGCTGTCAGCATGCTTTTCGGATCCCGGCGACCAGTGGAGGTGGAGCGTGAGCGAACCACGGTCCGCGCCGACGGTCGGTCAGGTCGTCCTCGGCCGACGCCTGTTGGACCTGCGGGAACGCGCGGGGCTCAAGCGCGAGGAAGCCGCCAAGGTGCTGCGCGTCGCCCCCGCCACGGTCCGCCGTATGGAGATGGCCGAGGTCGCCCTCAAAATCCCCTACCTCCAACTGCTGCTGAAGTCCTACGGCGTCTCCGACGAGGAGGCGGAGACCTTCGTACAACTGGCCGAGGAGGCCAACCGGCCGGGCTGGTGGCAGCGGTTCCACGACATCCTGCCGGGCTGGTTCTCGATGTACGTCAGCCTGGAGGGCGCGGCCGGCCTCATCCGCTCCTACGACCCGCACTTCCTCCCCGGCCTGCTGCAGACCGAGGACTACGCGCGCGGGGTTCTCAAGTCGGGCGCCATCGGCCAGACCAGGCCCGAGGACATCGAGCGCCATGTCGCGCTGCGCATACAACGCCAGGAACTGCTCACCCGTCAGGGCGCGCCCCGATTCTGGGCGGTGTTCGACGAGACCGCGCTGCGCCGCCCCGTCGGCGGCCCGGAGGTGATGCGTGCGCAGATCGACCGACTGCTCGAGGCCACGAAGCTGCCCAATGTGACGCTGCAGGTCGCGCCGTTCCTCAACGGCCCGCACCCCGGAACGTTCGGGCCCTTCGTGCTGTTCCGATTTGCCATGTCAGAACTGCCGGACATGGTCTACAGCGAGTACCTGACCGGCGCCGTCTACCTGGACGCGCGCGCCGAGGTGGCCACCCATCTCGAGGTCATGGACCGCATGGCGGCGCAGGCCGCTACGGCACATCGCACGAAGGAGATCCTCCTGGATCTCCGCAAGGAGCTGTGAATGGATCGCATCAAGCCGCGCAAACACGTCTACAACGGCATGCCCGCACGGGAGTTGGGCAGCGAGGGCTGGCACAAGCCCTGGAGCGGCGGCAACGGCGGCAACTGCCTGGAGGCGATGAAGCTCGCCGACGGCCGGATCGCCGTCCGCCAGTCCACCGACCCGGACGGCCCGGCGCTGATCTACACCACCGACGAGATGACGGCGTTCATCGAGGGTGCCAAGGCGGGGGATGCCGACTTCCTGCTGTCGTGAGCCACTGAACCGACGTGGTGCTGCGTTGTTGGTGCTGAATTGCTGGTGCTGAATTGATGGGTGCGTTAATCATGGTTGAGATCGACACAGGCAGGCCGTATCCGACCCGGAGGGGTCGCATCCCCAGTTAAATCTCTAGCTGATACGACCCGGACGGGTCGCAGGCCCTGGCTTTTCGAGGGTCAGGTGCCGGGCGCGTGCGGTGGCAGCGCCCGGCACAGTGCTTCCAGGGCCGCCGTGTACGCGTGTTCCGGGGGCGTCGCATAGCCCACGACCAGTCCGTCCCCGGCGTCCATGTCCGTCTCCGGGTGCCGGAACGCGGCCAGTCCGTCGAGGGCGACGCCCTGCCGGGCGGCGGCCTCGACGGCCGAGCGCTCGGTGCAGGGCGGCAGCCGCAGCACCGCGTGCAGACCCGCCGCGACACCGGTGACACCGACCCGCGGCGCGTGCTCGGCGAGCGCCGCCACCAGACGGTCCCGGCGGCCGCGGTAGCGCTGCCGCATCCGCCGTACGTGACGGTCGTACGCCCCGCTGGAGATGAACTCGGCCAGGCACAACTGGTCCAGGACGCTCGCCCAGGCCTCGCGCTCGCCCTTGGCCGCGAGCACGCCGTCGACGTACCGCTCCGGGAGCACCATCCAGCCGAGCCGCACGGCAGGTGACAGGCTCTTGCTGACCGAGCCGAGCAGGATCACCCGCTCCGGGTCCAGGCCCTGCAGGGCGCCCACGGGCTTGCGGTCGTATCGGAACTCCCCGTCGTAGTCGTCCTCCAGCACCACACTCCCACGCGCGCGTGCCCAGTCGACCACGGCCGCGCGCCGCTCCGGACGCAGCGGCCCACCGGTCGGGAACTGGTGCGCCGGCGTGAGCAGCACGGCCCGCTCACGCCCCAACCGGTCCACGCGCGCCCCGTCCTCGTCCAGGGGCAGCGGTACGGTCCGAACGCCGGCCGCCGTGAGCAGTTCCCGGTGGAAGGGCAGCCCGTACGCCTCCACGGCGAGCGGTCCGCGCAGCACACGGCCGCCGAAGAGCAGCCGCAGGGCGTGCGCGAACCCGGAGCAGATCACGATCCGCCCCGGTTCGGTCCGCACCCCACGCGCGCGGGCCAGATACTCGGCGAGCGCCTCCCGCAACTCGATCCGCCCGGCGGGATCTCCCGGCCCGAACGCCTCGTTGGGCGCCTGCTGGAGGGCCCGCCGACTGCACGCCAGCCAGGCCGAGCGGGGGAACGACGAGGCGTCGGGGGTGCCCTGGCGGAGATCGTGGCGGGATGTGGGCGGGGGTGGTCCGTTCGTGGCACGCGCGGGTGATGGCTGTGTCGATGGGCGTGCGTTTGGTGGCTGCGTTGATACACGCGCGCGTGATGGCTGCGTTGACGCGCGCGAGTTTGGTGGCTGTGTTGACGCGCGCGAGTGTGGTGGCGGTGTTGACGCGCCCGAGTGTGGGGATGGTGACGTACGCGCGCGTGGAGGTGCGTCAACGGGCCTTTTCCCGGCGTGTCGCAGCGGTTCCGCTCGCTCCGCGACCCGGGTCCCCGAGCCCTGCCGCGCGGTGAGCCAGCCCTCCGCGACGAGTTCGGCGTACGCGTCGGCGACGGTGTTGCGGGCGACACCGAGGTCCGCGGCGAGCGAGCGGTACGGCGGCAGCCGGGTGCCGGGAGCGAGCCGCCCACCGCGCACCGCCTCGCGCAGCGCGGTGATGAGCGCGGCCCGCCGCCCGCCCGTCGCGGGCAGCTCCAGATGGAGGTCGGCCCCGATCCGCTCAGCCGAATTGACCCATGAATTCGCCACGGAAATGCACCCTACAGGGGGTCTTTCCACTCCGTAGGGTGAAGGACATGACGACGAACACGACGGTTTCCCTCACCACGCCGGCCCTGTCCGAGCAGCCCCGCCTCGACTTCGCGAAGACCGCCCCGAAAGTGTTCCGCGCGCTCATCGGCTTCGACGCCGCGGCCCGCGAGGGCCTCGATCCGGCCCTGGTCGAACTCATCCAGATCCGCGCCTCGCACCTCAACCACTGCGCGTACTGCCTCCACATGCACACCAACGACGCCCGCAAGGCCGGCGAGAGCGAGGACCGGCTGCACATGGTCCCCGTCTGGCGCGAGGCCCGCCACTTCTTCACGGAACGGGAGCAGGCCGCCCTCGCGCTGACGGAGGCGGTGACCCTGGTCGCCGACGCCGGTGTCCCCGTCGACGTCTACGCGCAGGCGGCCGCGCAGTTCGACGAGACCGAACTGGCCCATGTGCTGGCCCTGATCCTCACGATCAACACGTGGAACCGGGTGGCCCTGTCCACGGGCAAGGTGGCGGGGACGGACGAACGCCGCCGCTGAGCCGCACAGATGCCGTCCGGCCCGCTACACGGTCATCGGGCGGTCGTACGGCCCGATCGGCGCCGGCAGTCGCGAACTCCCCGTCAGATAGCGGTCGACCGCCGCCGCCACGGCCCGCCCCTCGGCGATCGCCCACACGATCAGCGACTGCCCCCGGGCGGCGTCCCCCGCGGCGAACACGCCCGGCACGCTCGTCCCGAAGTCCGCGCCCCGGGCGATCGTCCCGCGCGCCTCCATCGCCAGCCCCAACTGGTCGATCAGCCCGTCGTTCCGGTCCGGCCCGGAGAAACCGAGCGCGAGCAGCACGAGGTCGGCCGGCAGCTTCCGCCCGGTCCCCGGCAACGGGCGCCGTCCCGCGTCCACCTCGACCAGGTGCAACGACCGCACATGCCCGCTGTCGTCCCCCGTGAAGCGGAGCGTGGACGCCGCGAACAACCGCACGTCCGCGTCCGCCTCCGGCGCCGTCTCCAGATCCCGCGCCTCCTCGTGCGCGGCCGACAGCCGGTAGATCTTCGGGTACGTCGGCCACGGTTCGGTGTCGTCGTCCCGCTCGGCGCCCGGCTGCGCGTAGATGTCCAACTGGGTCACGGACGCGGCCTCCTGGCGCACCGCCGTGCCCAGACAGTCCGCTCCCGTGTCACCGCCGCCGACGATGACGACATGCTTCCCGGCGGCCGACAAGGGGGAGCACTCCAGGTCTCCCTCGCACACCCGGTTGGCCAGCGGCAGATACTCCATCGCCTGATGGATGCCGTCCAACTCCCGTCCGGGTATGGGCAGTTCCCGCCACGCCGTCGCCCCGGTCGCGATCACCACCGCGTCGTACCGCGTCCGCAGCTCCGCCGCCCCGACATCCCGCCCGACCGCCGTCGACGTACGGAACTTCGTCCCCTCGGCCCGCATCTGCTCGATTCGGCGCTCCAGATGGTGCTTCTCCATCTTGAACTCGGGGATGCCGTACCGCATCAGCCCGCCGAGCCGGTCGTCCTTCTCGTACACGGCGACGGTGTGACCCGCCCGCGTCAGCTGCTGCGCCGCGGCCAGCCCCGTCGGCCCCGAACCGATCACCGCGACGGTCCGCCCGGAGAGCCGGTCCGGCGGACTCGGCGGCGCGAAGCCCAGCTCCCAGGCCCGGTCGGCGATGGCCACCTCGACGTTCTTGATGGTCACCGCGGGCTGGTTGATGGCGAGCACACACCCCGCCTCGCACGGCGCCGGGCACAACCGCCCCGTGAACTCCGGGAAGTTGTTGGTGGCGTGCAACCGGTCCGCCGCCGCCCGCCAGTCGTCCCGGCTGACCAGGTCGTTCCACTCCGGGATCAGGTTGCCGAGCGGACAGGCCTCGTGGCAGAACGGTACCCCGCAGTCCATGCAGCGGTCCGCCTGCTTGTCGATGATGGGCAGCAGAGCCCCGGGGACATAGACCTCGTTCCAGTCCCGGACCCGCTCCGCGACCGGTCGGCGGGGCCAGTCCCGGCGAGGCGTGGTCATGAATCCCTTGGGATCGGCCATGGCCGTCTTCCTTGAGGTGCGCGTGCGACAGGCCGTGCGTCTTCGGGCGGCACTCTTCCGGCCACGATACGACGTGTCGGCCCCGGTCGCAGAGGGGACGGAAAGTGCTTTCCGCCCGCGCTCCCCGGTTCAGGTCAGCGCCAGTACGTACGCCATCGCGGCGCCCGCGGAGGCCACCGTCCGGACGTGGTTCCACATGGTCCACTCGCGCACGTACGACGGCCAGTACGCCGCCGCCTCCGGCGTGCCCGGGTCGAGCCTGAGCAGCGCCTCGTTGCGCGGCACGTTCGCGACCATGGTCACCCCGAACGACCCGAACAGATACAGCGCGCTGCCCACCAGCAGCTCCACCTTCCCGTCGTCCGGCCACAGCACGAAGGTCACCACGCCCAGCACCGCGCACAGCACGGCCGACCCCACGAACACGACCATGAACGCCGGCATCACCGCCGTCACATTGATCGCGTTCATCGCCGCCACGCCCTGCGCCGGCGGCAACGAGGCCAGCCCGCGCATCACGAACGTCGAGAACCCGCAGAACACCCCCGCCACCAGCCCGGTCCCGAGCACACCCAGCACCGTCAGCCAGAGGTACGGTCCGTCGATCACGTCAGCGTCATCTCCCCGCATCGAGCCGAGCGCAGCCCCGGCACCTCCTCCTGCCCCTCCAGTGAATGCCCACGCGTCCCCCGTGACCATGACCGAGAGACGCGGACACATACGCGAACGTCCAGAGCCGAAGAGGACGCGAGCACATGAACATCCGGGGCCCTTCGCGGCCCGTCCGCGCCGCCGGATTCCGCTGTGTTCCGCCGCCACGGCGGGCAACTCGCGCACCGCCCACCGTCGTTGTCCGGCGACCACGTCCCACACCTCACCCGACAGGTCACCCCATGCCCACTCCCGCATCCGTCCCCTCCTCCCGCCATCCCCGCAGCACCGTCTCCACCCCGGCCCGGATCCGCCGCCGAGCCTCGTGCCGCGGCACGCCGCTCATCAGCAACTGGTCGTACGGCGTCTCCACATGCCGCACCGACGCCACGACCGCCGACACCACCGCCCCCTCCGACAACGCCCGCCCCGCAGCACTCCGCCCCACCCGGCCGCTGCCCCGCACGGACGCGTGCGCCGCGATCTCCCGCGCCCGCTCCTCGGGGCATCCCGGAAACAGCCGCCGTATCTCCGCCGCGAAGGCCTCCGCGAACCGCACATCCTCCGCGGCCCGCCGTCTCGCGTCCCGTGCCCGGCGCCGCCGCCGCGCCTCCGCGTCCGCCAGACACCGCTCCTCCGCCCGGACGAGCCCCGCCTCCTCGACCAGGACGCCCTGGCGCTCGTACCGCGCCTTGCGCCGGTTGAAGCGCACGACCACCGCCGACAGTGCGCTCTCCTCCCGCGACCGCCGCGTCAGTGCCGTGTCACCGCGCGGCAGGAACACCAGATGCCCGAGATCGGCGCAGTCCAGACACCGCGGCGCCCCCTCCTCGAGCACCAACATCGACAACGGCCCCGCATGGCACTCCCCGCACTGCCGCCGCCTCAGCGGCTGAATGACGAGAAGGCCGGTGCGGCCCGTAGGAGTTGTCAGGTGCGCCATACCTGTTCCCTTCCCCGTCACACGACCCGGGCCTACCCCGATCGGTCACACCTCCGTCACCGGCACACGGGCGTACCGGTGTACAGAGGTACGGGTGCCGCCTCGGCGTTTCGCACCCCGCACCCACGAAGCGGACGACACGTGCTGAACCGTGGCCCCACACCGGCGCGACGCGCTCCGGTCGCTACCTGACGCATCATGGGCCCTGTGCGACTCGAAGCGATCACCTGGGACCGGCTCGGCGACCTCCTGGCCGAGCGGCTGCTCGACCTCGAGCCCGCCGACGGCGGCTCCTGGCCCCGCATCGCCTTCGACGGCGCCCCCGCGGCCCGCCCCGGAGACCTCGCCGAGCGCGTGTCCGAGGCGCTGCGCGTACGTGGCCGCCCGTCGCTCACCGTCGGCACCCAGGGCTTCCTGCGCCCCGCCTCGCTCCGGCTGGAGTACGGCCGTCAGGACGTGGAGGCCTACTACGACGGCTGGTTCGACACGGCCGCTCTGTGGCGCGAGGTCTTCGGGCCTCTCGAACCCGGCGGCGACGGACGCGTCCTGCCCGATCTGTGGGACCCGGCCACCGACCGCGCCACCCGCAGCTCCTACGTCCAGCTCCCGCCCGGCGGCTTCCTGTTGCTGCACGGCCCCCTCCTGCTACGGCACTGGTTCCCCTTCGACCTGACCGTCCACGTCCTCCTGTCGCCCGGTGCCCTGCGCCGCCGCACGCCCGGCGCCGACCACTGGACCCTCCCCGCCTACGAGCGCTACGAGTCAGAGACCGACCCGGCCGGCACCGCCGACGTCCTGATACGGGCCGACGATCCACGGCATCCGGCATGGAGCGGCTGACCGACGGAGGGCAGACCCGATCCGTAATCCACTTTTCAATGCGCGTGCATGTAATTAGTCTCTCCCCATGACGACCCCCTCGATCGACCCCGTCCGCTTCACCGCCCCTGTCCGCGCCCTCCTCGACGGCAGGAACTTCGCCGGCGTCGCCACCCTCGCCCCCGACGGCTCGCCGCAGAACTCGGTGGTCTGGATCAAACGCGAGGGCGACACCGTGCTCTTCTCCTCCGCCGAACACCGGCAGAAGGTGCGCAACCTCCGCCGCGACCCCCGCGTCAGCCTCTCGGTCTTCGACCTCGCCGACCCCTACACCTCGGTCGAGATCCGCGGCACCGCCGAGATCCTCCCCGACGAGGGCAAACGGCTCCCGTACGAGCTCTCCCACAAGTACCTCGGCATCGACCCGCCCGCGGAGAAGGACGACGAGGTCCGCGTGATCGTCCGTGTCGTGCCACGGAAGATCATCGGCTTCTCCGCCTGACCGTCACCCGTTCCCGGCGCCACGGGTCGGTCCTTTTGCCCTCCTGCTACCGCCGGGTTCCGGGTGCAGCCGGCATCCGGCGCGGCGAGAATGTAGGGCGCCGGTTTCAGCGGTGCGTCCCGTGCCGCACCGGCCGCCCGGCACCGGGAGGTACTCCATGACCACCGCCGGAGACATCATGCACCGGGGCGCCCAGTGGATCCCCGCCCACGAGACGCTGGACCGAGCCGCCCAGTTGATGCGCGAGCTGAACGTCGGAGCCCTGCCCATCAGCGACGAGAACGAGCGGCTCTGCGGCATCCTCACCGACCGCGACATCGTCGTCGGCTGTGTGGCCATGGGCCACGACCCGGCCAGGGTGACCGCCGGTGAGATGGCCCAGGGCACCCCGCGCTGGATCGACGCGAGCGCCGACGTCGACGACGTGCTCAGGGAGATGCGGGACCACCAGATCCGCCGGCTCCCCGTCATCGAGAACAAGCGGCTGGTCGGCATGATCAGCGAGGCCGACCTGGCCCGGAACCTGACGGAGGACCAGATCGCCGACTTCGCCCACAGTGTCTACGCCAAGGCCATGACCCACTGACCGGCCGCGCCCCGGAAGTCACAACCAGCCGTTGCGCCGGAAGCCGCGGTACAGCGCCAGGCACGCCACGGATATGACGCCGATGACCAGGGGGTAGCCGAACCTCCAGTGCAGCTCCGGCATGTGATCGAAGTTCATGCCGTACACCCCGCAGACCATCGTCGGCACGGCGATCACCGCGGCCCAGGCCGTGATCTTCCGCATGTCCTCGTTCTGGGCGACCGTCACCTGCGCGAGATGGGCCTGCAGGATCGAGTTGAGCAGTTCGTCGAAGGCGGCGATCTGCTCCTTGGCGCGCATGAGGTGGTCCAGGACGTCCCTGAAGTAGGCCTGTATCTCCGGGTCGACCACCCGGATCGGCCGGGTCGCGAGATCCTCGACCGGGCGGGCGAGCGGCACCACGGCCCGCTTCAGTTCGAGCAGTTCACGCTTCATCTGGTAGATCCGGCCCGGGTCGGCCCGTGCGCCGTTCTCGGCGAACACGTCCGTCTCGACCTGGTCGATGTCCTCCTGGACCGAGTCGGTGACGCTCAGATAGTCGTCGACGACGTGGTCGGCGATCGCGTGCAGAACCGCGGCCGGGCCCTTGGCGAGCTGCTGGGGGTGCGACTCCAGCTCCTCGCGCAGCGGTCCCAGCGAGCCGTGCATGCCATGGCGGACCGTGATCACGAAGTCCTCGCCGACGAACACCATGATCTCGCCGGTGTTCACCACCTCGCTGGTCGCGGTCAGTTTCTCGTGCTCGACGTAGCAGACCGTCTTGAACACCGCGAACAACGTCTCGCCGTACCGCTCCAGCTTCGGGCGCTGATGGGCCTCGACCGCGTCCTCCACCGCCAGCGGATGCAGGTCGAAGAGCTCCGCGATGCCCGCGAACTCCTGGTCCGTCGGCTCGTGCAGCCCCAGCCACACGAAGCCGTGTCCGCTCTTGCGCACCCGCTGCACCGTGTCGACCAGGTCTCCGCCCGCGGGCACCCGCACGCCGTCGCGATAGGTCACGCAGTTGACCACCGAGGAGCCCAGCGGGGACCTGGCCGGGTGGCTCAGGTCGACGCGGGGACGCCGACGGGCCAGCCGTGCCACCTTGCGCAGGCCACCGACCCGGCTGAGGCTCGTGACCTTCCGCAGATTCCCTGCCATGGACATCTGGATCTCCTTGCGTGGATCTCCCCCGGACTCGGCGCCGGGTGGCTGCGACGAGCCGGTTTCCCGTGCCTTGGCCGGCCAGTCTGCCAGGTTCGGGTAAGCGGTGGTTGAGCCTGTGGGAACAGGGGATTCCGCTTAGTTCCCGTCTGTGGAAAAGCGGTTTGCCCGAGTTGGGTGGGTCATCTCGTCCCGGGGGCCGCGTCGGCCGCACCGTACAAGCCCGGCAACTGGGATGATCGGGGCATGACGCGATCCGACGGGTACCTCCTCGACAACCGGCGGTCGGAGGCGGCCGAGCGCTTCGACGCCTTCGCCACCCTCTTCGACCCCACGACGTTCCGGCACATCGAAGGATTCGGCATCGGGCCCGGCTGGCGCTGCTGGGAGGTCGGCGCGGGCGGCACCTCGGTGGTGTCCTGGCTGGCCAAGAAGGTCGGCCCGACCGGCAAGGTCATGGCGACCGACATCGACACGACCCGGCTCGCCCCCGCCGGCCGGCCGCCGGTGGAGGTGCGGGTGCACGACGTGGGCACCGAGGAACCGCCGGGGGAGGGCTTCGACCTGGTGCACGCCCGGCTCGTCCTCGTCCATGTCCCCGACCGCGAGCGGGCGTTGCGGTCGATGGTCGAGTCCCTGCGTCCCGGTGGCCGCATCCTCGTCGAGGACGCCGACCCCGCGCTGCAGCCGCTGCTCTGCCCCGACGAGCACGGCGCGGAACAGCGCCTCGCCAACCGGCTGCGGCACGGTTTCCGCCAGCTCCTCGCCGAGCGCGGCGCCGATCTCTCCTACGGCCGCCGTCTGCCACGCCTGTTGCGCGAGGCCGGACTGTGCCGTGTCGAGGCCGACGCGTACTTCCCGCTCACCTCACCGGCCTGCGTGGCCCTCGAATCGGCCACCGTCCGCCAGATCCGCGCCCAGCTCGTCGAAGCGGGCCTCGCCACGGACGAGGAGATCGACCGCCACCTGACCAACGTCGAGACCGGCAGCATGGACCTGGCGACCGCTCCGATGATCTCGGCGTGGGGGAGGAAGGGGTAGCCGGGTGGGAGTGGAAGAGGCGTTGGGGAGGAAGGGGGAGCCGGTTGGGGAGGCGGAGGGAGTCAGGGACGGTGGGTTGCCGGTCCCGTCCGCGTCGCCCGTCGTCACTCCCGTCCCGGCGGTCTCGCTCCCACCCGTTCGACGGCCAGTGCCCCCGCCCGGCAGCCCTCCTGCGCTGCCGTTTCCGGGGTGGCGCCCGAGATGAACGCGGCCAGGAACGCGCCGGTGAAGGCGTCGCCGGCCCCCGTGGTGTCCGTGGCGGCGGCCGGGACCGCGGGGATGTCCGCGGTCACCGTTCCCGCGCGGGCGACCAGCGCGCCGTCCGCTCCCTGCTTGGCGACCACCAACGGGATGTGCCGGCTCAGCTTGGCCGCCGCGTCCGCCGGATCGGGCAGCCCCGTGAGCAGACACGCCTCGTCCCGGCTGGGCAGCAGCAGGTCCACTCCGTCGACGAGCTCCAGGAACCGGTCGACCCCCAGGTCCCGCAGGAAACCGGCCGACGCGGGGTCCAGACTCACCGGCACCCCACGTGCGCGTGCCGACTCCAGCGCCACCCTCACCAGGGCGCGGCTCGGCTCGGAGAACAGCAGATAGCCCGAGAGGTGCAGCCGGGCCACCCCGTCGAGCATCCCGTCCGACCAGTCACCCGGCTCCAGCCGCAGAGACGCCCCGCTGTCTGTCAGAAACGTCCGCTCGCCCGAAGCACCCGTGTCGACCAGGCAGATCACCGTCCCGGTCGGCGCCTCGGGATCGACGACGAGCAGGGGCCGTACCCCGCACGCGGCGAGCGCGCGCTCGTGCCAGTCCGCCGCGTCCGCTCCCACCCGGCCGAGCAGCCGTACCTCCGGACTGCCCCGATGGGCCGCCCAGCACGCCACGTTGGCACCCGCGCCTCCCGGCAGCGTGCGGATCACGGAAGCCGTGTCGGTTCCCGCAGCGAGCGGCCCCCGGTGCCGGGCCACCACGTCCGTGATCACGTCCCCGACGACCAGCAGCGCACCGGTCCGCGGACCGAGCGAGCCCGCTTGCCCGGCCGAGCCGCCCGGCTCCGTCGTCATGCCGCTGCCCAGGCCGCCGCGATCCGCGCCGCCAGCCGTACGTTTCCGCGCACCGCCGCGAGGTTCGCGGTCAGCGAGGCCCCGTCTGTGTGCCGCACCAGGTAGTCCAGCAGGAACGGCGTGACGGCCTGTCCGGTGACGCCCTCCGCCTCGCACGCGTGCAGCGCGTCGGCGAGCACACGCGCGTGCAACTCGGGATCCAGCTGCTCCTCGGGGGGCACGGGGTTGGCGACGATCAGCGCCGACTCGGGTCCGTCGAGGGCGTCCTGCGCCCGCATGACGTCGGCCACCTGCGTGGGGCTGTCCAGCGTCCAGTCCACCGGGTGTCCCGAGTCCGACAGATAGAAGCCGGGGAAGCGGTCCGTGCCGTATCCGGCCACGGCGACCCCGAGCGTCTCCAGCCGTTGCAGCGTCGCCGGCACGTCCAGGATCGACTTCACGCCCGCGCACACCACCGTGATCCGCGTCCGGGCCAGCAACCCCAGGTCGGCCGACTCGTCCTGGGTGACGGTCCACTCCCGGTGCACCCCGCCGAGCCCGCCCGTCGCGAACACCCGCACGCCCGCCAGCGCCGCCAGCAGTGCTGTCGCCGACACCGTGGTCGCCCCGCTCGCACCCGAAGCCACCGCGAGCGGCAGGTCCCGGTGGCCCAGCTTGCGGATCCCGTCCTCGTTGGCGACCCGCTCCAGCTGCTCCTTGTCCAGCCCCACATGAGGCCGCCCGTCCAGCACCGCGATCGTCGCGGGAACGGCGCCCTCCCGTCGTACGACCTCCTCCAGCTCCAGCGCGACCTGCAGGTTGCGCGGGCGCGGCAGCCCGTGCGCGATGATCGTGGACTCGAGAGCCACCACGGGTCGACGCGCGTCGATCGCCTCGCGTACTTCCTCCGACACCATGAGCACCACGCGCCTGCCTCCTGTCGTTCGGTCCTCCCTCATCTCTGGCGGGAGGTGTGCCCGGTCAAACCCTTGCGGCCTGTGGTGGACGACACCAGCCTGGGGTGCATGACCGACAACACGACACGTCTCGACCATGTCGTCCTGTGGGTGCGCGACCCGGTCGCCTCGGCCGACTTCTACGAGAAGACCGTCGGACTCCGGCCCCTCCGGGTCACCGAGTTCGCCGAGGGGAAGGTCTCCTTTCCCTCCGTGAGGCTGAACGACGAGACCATCCTCGACCTCATGCCCCATTCCATCGCGCCGCGCATGAAGATGCTCCCCTGCGCCGCCGACAGCGCGGGCCACCCGGTCAACCACGTCTGCATAGCCCTGCCGGGCGACGACTTCGACACCCTCCACAGCCGTCTTGAGGAGCACGCCGTCCCCGTCTCCGAGTTCTCGTACGACTCCTTCGGCGCCCGCGGCAACGCCCGGCGCAGCTTCTACTTCCGCGACCCGGACGGCAATGTCCTGGAGGCCCGGCACTACGCCTGACGGGCGCAGGCCGCCCACGCGCGCCGCCGCCCCCTGGGACGACGTCAGAACAGCGGCTCGGGCAGCACTCCCTCCAGGGCCAGCAGCTTCCGCTTCGTCTCCAGACCGCCCCCGAACCCGCCGATGCCGCCGTCGTTCTCGACCACCCGATGGCAGGGCACCACGACCGGCAGGGGGTTGGAGCCCATCGCCACGCCCACCGCCTGTGCCGCCCCGGGCTGTCCCACCCGCCCGGCCAGGTCGCCGTAGGCCACCACCGCCCCGTACGGCACCCCGGACGCCAGCTCGCGCAGCACCTGACGGTTGAACCCGGAGATCAGCGACCAGTCCAACGGCAGCTTGAAGTCGCGTCGCTCGCCCGCGAAGTACGCCTGGACCTGCCGTATCGCCTCGGCCAGCAAAGGTGAGTCCGGTGCCTCGACCGGCTCGCGGCCCAGCCGCGCCGCGAGCCGCTCCAACGCCTTCTCGCGCACCGCGTCCGTGGCATGGAACACGACGTTGACCAGGCCCTCGCGGGTCGCGGCGAGCAGCAGCGGACCGATGCCGGTGCCCACCACCGCCCACACGACCTGCTGTTCGTACTCCCCATGGCTGTCCATGCGCCCACCGTACGACCCGCCACTGACAACGCCCGGCGCCGCGGACCGGCTCAGGGTGCCTGCAGCGCCGCCCGGACCACGTCGGCCTTGTTGGTGATGACGCCGTCGACGCCGTACCGCTCCACGCGCTGGGCGACGGCCGTGTCGTCCACGGTCCAGGCGAACACCGTCAGCGGCCTGCCGTGCGGCCCCTTGAACGCGTGCACCGAGGTGACGTATCCCGTCGAGATCGTGCCGTAGGACGGGTTGATCCCGTCGGTGAAGGCCGCGTACTGGTGCAGGTCCGCCACCAGCGGGGTGCCGAGCAGGGCGGTCCTGACGGCCGGCGCGAGGTCGTGGACGATCCGCAGGCTGTCCGCGCTGAAGCTCTGCACGATCAGCCGGCCGGCGAGATGCCGCCGGTCCAGCCAGCCCTCGTTGCCGAGGACCTTCAGGGTCTCCCGCTCGATGCCGGGGTACAGCTGGGGGTTCTTGATCTCCAGGAGCAGCTTCTGGTGGTTGTGCTCCACCTCCCGCATGTACTGCGTCAGCGTCGGCACGCGCGCGCCCGCGTACTGGCGACCGAACCAGCTGCCCGCGTCCAGGCGCGCGATCTCGGCGGAGGTGAAGTCCTTCACCTTCCAGGGGGACCGGCCGGGGAAGAGTTGCTTGACGTTCGTCGTGCGCCGCAGGCTGTCGTCGTGGATGACGACGAGTTCGCCGTCCTTGGTGCGCTGGACGTCGTTCTCGACCCAGGAGACGCCCATCGCGGCCGCCTTGTCGATGGAGGCCAGGGTGTTCTCGGGCGCGTAGGCGGCCGCGCCCCGGTGGCCGATGACCAGCGGAGCCGGGCCCTTGGCGGCATCGCCCGCCCGGGCGTCGTTGTGCGGCAGCAGGAAGGCCGCGGCCCCCAGCAGCGCGGTGCAGACGACGGCGACTACGCGCGCGTACATGCGTACTCCTAGCATCGGTCCATCACGTACTGCTCAACTGTGACAGCAGAGCGTCAACGATGTCGGGGTACAGAATGGCCACACAATGAATGGCGTTGCCCACGTCCGCTCACCGGTGCCGCACAACTGGGGCAACGACGTGTTTCTTTGCCGGAAAATCGTTCGACCATTCCGGTGGGGGCCATACTCTCTGCCTCAACCCTGACCGCTGGGGGCGGTTCTGGGAGGGGGTGCATTTCAGAAGATTCCGGGACGTAAAAGGCGGGAAGGGCAGCCGCACATGCAAGGCACGGTCGACGGATTCAGCTACGGACTCGTCACACCGGTGGTGGCTTTTCTCATGGCCTCCCTCGGTGGCGCCCTCGGCCTGCGCTGCACCACCAGATCCATGCTCGTCGCCCACTCCTGGCGCCCCGGCTGGCTCGCCCTCGGTTCGGTGGCCATCGCGTCCGGCATATGGACCATGCACTTCGTCGCCATGATGGGGTTCAAGGTCAGGCAGGCGCCGATCCACTACGACAAGGCGATGACGTTCGCCAGCCTCGGCGTCGCGATCGTCATGGTGGGCATCGGGATCTTCATCGTCGGCTACCGGGGCGCGAGGGGGACCGCTCTGTTCACCGGCGGCACCATCACCGGCCTGGGCATCGCCTCGATGCACTACCTGGGCATGGCGGCGATGCGCCTGAACGGACGGCTGGAGTACAACACCTTCACCGTCGCCGCCTCCGTGGTCATCGCGATGGCCGCCGCCACCGCCGCCCTGTGGGCGGCCGGACAGATCCGCGGGTTCCTGTGGAGCGTGGGCGCCAGCCTCGTCATGGGGCTCGCCGTGAGCGGCATGCACTACACCGGGATGGCCGCCCTGCGTGTCCATCTCCACGGCACGGCGGCCCCGACCGAAGGTGAATCGGCCGCGGCGCTGCTGTGGCCCCTGCTGATCGGACCGCTCGCCTTCCTGCTGCTCGCGGCCGTGGTCGTGGTGTTCGACCCGATGATGGTCATGGGCAAGCCCGACTGGACCCCCGTCGAGCACAAGCCCGGCGTCCCGGCCCATCCCGCCGTCCACCACCCCGCGCACCGTCCCCCGCTCCGGCCGGTCCGGCAGGCCGTCCAACGCGGCTCACGCACCCCGCAGAACCGCTGACCCGACCGCATTGTCAGTGGGGGGTCGTACGGTGGATCCCATGCGGCCCGTTTCCAACATCGAACGCACGGTGGCGCCCTTCGAGGTCGTCAGCCCCTACCAGCCCAGCGGCGACCAGCCGGCGGCCATCGCCGAGCTGGCCAAGCGCATCGAGGCCGGTGAGAAGGACGTCGTCCTGCTGGGCGCGACCGGCACCGGCAAGTCCGCCACCACCGCGTGGATGATCGAGAAGCTCCAGCGCCCCACTCTCGTGATGGCGCCGAACAAGACCCTGGCCGCCCAGCTGGCGAACGAGTTCCGTGAACTGCTGCCCAACAACGCGGTCGAGTACTTCGTCTCGTACTACGACTACTACCAGCCCGAGGCGTACGTCCCGCAGTCGGACACCTACATCGAGAAGGACTCCTCGATCAACGAGGAGGTCGAGCGGCTGCGCCACTCCGCGACCAACTCGCTGCTGACCCGCCGCGACGTCGTGGTGGTCGCCTCCGTCTCCTGCATCTACGGCCTCGGTACACCCCAGGAGTACGTGGACCGCATGGTCCCCCTGAGGGTCGGGGAAGAGATGGACCGGGACCAGCTGCTGCGCCGCTTCGTGGACATCCAGTACACGCGCAACGACCTGGCCTTCACCCGGGGCACCTTCCGCGTCCGCGGCGACACCATCGAGATCTTCCCGGTCTACGAGGAGCTCGCGGTCCGCATCGAGATGTTCGGCGACGAGATCGAGGCACTCTCCACCCTGCACCCGATCACCGGCGAGATCATCAGCGACGACGAGCAGCTGTACGTCTTCCCCGCCTCCCACTACGTCGCCGGGCCCGAGCGCATGGAGCGGGCCATCAACGACATCGAGAAGGAACTCGGCGAGCGCCTGGCCGAGCTGGAGAAGCAGGGCAAGCTCCTGGAGGCGCAGCGCCTGCGGATGCGGACGACGTACGACCTCGAGATGCTCCGCCAGATCGGCTCCTGCTCCGGCGTCGAGAACTACTCGATGCACTTCGACGGCCGCTCGCCCGGCTCCCCGCCCAACACCCTGCTGGACTACTTCCCGGACGACTTCCTCCTGGTCATCGACGAGTCGCACAACACGGTCCCGCAGATCGGCGCCATGTACGAGGGCGACGCCTCCCGCAAGCGCACCCTCGTCGACCACGGCTTCCGCCTGCCCTCAGCCCTCGACAACCGCCCGCTGAAGTGGGAGGAGTTCCAGGAGCGCATCGGGCAGACGGTGTATCTGTCGGCCACCCCGGGCAAGTACGAGCTCTCGCGCGCGGACGGCGTCGTCGAGCAGATCATCCGCCCCACCGGCCTCGTCGACCCGGAGGTCGTCGTCAAGCCCACCGAGGGCCAGATCGACGACCTGGTGCACGAGATCCGCACCCGCACCGAGAAGGACGAGCGCGTCCTGGTCACCACCCTCACCAAGAAGATGGCCGAGGACCTCACCGACTACTTCCTGGAGCTCGGCATCCAGGTGCGCTACCTGCACAGCGACGTGGACACCCTGCGCCGCGTCGAGCTGCTGCGCGAGCTGCGCTCCGGTGAGTTCGACGTGCTGGTCGGCATCAACCTCCTGCGTGAGGGTCTCGACCTGCCCGAGGTGTCCCTGGTGGCGATCCTCGACGCCGACAAGGAGGGCTTCCTGCGCTCGGGCACCTCCCTGATCCAGACCATCGGCCGCGCGGCACGCAATGTCTCCGGCCAGGTCCACATGTACGCCGACAAGATCACCCCGGCGATGGAGAAGGCCATCGAGGAGACCAACCGGCGCCGTGAGAAGCAGGTCGCGTACAACAAGGAGCGGGGCATCGACCCGCAGCCGCTGCGCAAGAAGATCAACGACATCGTGGCTCAGATCGCCCGCGAGGACATCGATACCGAACAGCTGCTCGGCTCGGGTTACCGCAAGTCGAAGGACGGCAAGGGCGCCAAGGCACCCGTGCCCGCCCTCGGCGGCAAGGCTGCCGCCGGTACCAAGAAGGCCAAGGGCAAGGCCAAGGAGACCGTCCCGACCGACCGCCCGGCGGCCGAACTGGCCGAGCAGATCGAGGAGATGACGGCACGTATGCGCGCCGCGGCCGCGGACCTCCAGTTCGAGATCGCGGCCCGGCTGCGCGACGAGGTGTCCGAGATGAAGAAGGAGCTGCGTCAGATGAGGGAGGCGGGTCTGGCCTGACCCTCCCGGCAGCCGCCGGACCTCGGCACCTGCGCACTGTGTTGCAAGACCGACACAAAGTACGAGCCGGGGTTCGGCACTGTCGGTGCCGCTGCGTAGGGTTCTGGACAACCGCGGACTCCGCGGCAACAGGGGACAGTTCGAGAGGGGAACCAGCCGTGACCGTCAACATGACCAAGGGTCAGGCCATCAGTCTGCAGAAGAACGACGGGGGCAGCCTGACCGCGGTGCGCATGGGTCTCGGGTGGCAGGCGGCTCCCCGGCGCGGTCTGTTCGGCTCGCGCACCCGTGAGATCGACCTGGACGCCTCCGCCGTCCTGTTCGCGGACAAGCAGCCGGTCGACGTCGTCTTCTTCCGCCACCTCGTCAGCGACGACGGCTCGGTCCGCCACACCGGTGACAACCTCGTCGGCGGTGTCGGCCAAGGCGGCGACGACGAGGCGATCCTCGTGGACCTGGCGCGGGTCCCGGTCCACATCGACCAGATCGTCTTCACGGTGAACTCGTTCACCGGGCAGACCTTCCAGGAGGTGCAGAACGCGTTCTGCCGCCTGGTCGACGAGACCAACGGCCAGGAACTCGCGCGCTACACCCTCGCGGGCGGTGGCGCCTACACCGCCCAGATCATGGCCAAGGTGCACCGAGCCGGCGCCGGCTGGACGCTGACCGCTCTCGGCACCCCGGCCAACGGCCGTACCTTCCAGGACCTGATGCCGTCGATCCTGCCGCACCTGTAGGACCACCCGGCGACCGCACACGAGACGACGGCAGCGACACAGGGGGGACGAGGGCGATGACGGCCGAGCTGGTGCGGGGGCAGAACCACCTGCTCTCCCAGGTCCGTCTCGAGATCCGGGTCTCGGCCGGCACGCCGGTCGTCGCCTCGGCCACGCTCGGCGACGAGCACGGCAGGGCGCGCGGCGTGGAAGGGGTCGCCCACCCCGGCGCGCCCACCCTGCCCGGCCTGGAGGTGTCCCGGCAGGCGGCCGCCGACCACCGGCTCGCGGTCGACCTGGGTGCCATGCCCGAGGCCGTGCACCGCGTCCATGTGCTGCTCGCCCTCCCCGACGGGGGGCCGGCGAGCTTCGGTGCCGTCGCCGCCCCGTTCGTCGCCGTCACCGGCCTCGACGGCACCGAGGTCGCCAGCTACACGATCACCGGCCTGGACGCGGAGTCCGCCGTCGTCGCCGTGGAGCTGTACCGCCGGCAGGGCGCCTGGAAGGTGCGCGCCGTCGGCCAGGGGTACGCCGGCGGGCTCGCCGAACTCTTCAGCGATCAGGGCCTGCCCGAGCCGCAGCGGCTCGCGGCCCGCATCGACAAGGCGGTCAGCCAGAGCCTGGCCCGGGCGGTACCGGCACCCCCGCAGCACTCGGCGGACGGTGACCGTACCCGCCAGACGGCGGTGCCGGCCCCAGGCCCTGACCAGGCCGGAGCGTCCCACCGCGGCTCCGGCCCGGCCGCACCGCAGCAGCCGGCCAACCCGTACGGCGTCCCGGCACCCCCGACCGCTCCCTACGGCGCTCAGAGCACCACCGCGGGTGGCGCGCCGCAGCCCGGAATCCCGTCCATGGACCCCTCCGCGGCCACCCAGCCCGCCGCGCCCGGCGGTCCGATCGACTACAGCCACCCGGCCCGGCAGACCGCCGCGCCGCCGCCACCCCCGCCGACCGCGCCTCCTGCCGCTCCGGGACAGCCCGCCCAGCCGGTCGCGGGTGACGCCACCGGCTGGTCGATGGACGAGCGGCTGTACAACCAGATCTGGGGCATGTTCGAGGACCTGGCCCGCACCACGGCCGCGTACCGCAGCGCCGTGGACTTCGCCGACTCACGCATGGAGAAGGAGCTCGACCAGGCCCTGTCCGACCCGCGCAGCAGGATCGGCGGCCAGGGCGAGGCCGCCCGTGAGACGGCCCGCGCCAAGCACGCCGACCTGGTCGACCAGGCCCGGGCGGCCCTCGACCGCGATCTCGCCCAGCTGTCGGCCGAGTCCGACGTCGTCGAACCCGCGCTGCCGCCCGCCTACGCCCGCTGGGACAACCCGGTGTGGCACGCCTACCGGGTCCCGATGGAGATCCCGATGGCCCTGCGCCTGGGCGACCTATACCTCCCCGAGAGCGAGCTGCTGCGCATCCCGATGCTGGTACGGCTGCCCCTCGAACGCGGTCTGTGGATCGACGCGGGATTCACCGAGGCGTACGACGAGTCGTTCGCCGACGCCCATGAACTGCGCCACCGCGCGATGGAGACGGCGGTGGCACTGGCCGCCAGGCTGCTCGCGGTCTATCCGGCCGGCGAGTTCACCGTGCAGGTCATCGATCCGGCGGGGTCCGGATCCCGGGCGCTCGCGCCGCTGGTGCGGACCGGCGTCCTCCCCGCCCCGCCCGCCCAGGGTGCCGCGGGCGTGGCGGACGTCCTGACCCGGCTCACCCAGCGCGTCGACCTGATCCAGATGGCGGTGCGCGGTGGAGCGGCAGACTCCCTGCCGCCCGGCATGGATCCGGCCGAGCAGCTGCTGATCGTCAACGACTTCCCGCACGGCTTCGACGACCGGGCCGTGACCCAGCTGCGCTACCTCGCGGACGAGGGACCGGCGGTCGGCGTCCACCTGATGATGGTCGCGGACCGCGAGGACGCCCAGGCCTACGGGCCTTTGCTCGACCCCCTGTGGCGTTCGCTGCTGCGACTCACGCCCCTGCCCGACGATCACCTCGCCGACCCGTGGGTCGGCCACGCCTGGACCTATGAACCGGCGCTGGTGCCACCCGGCAGCGAGGTGCTGCAGCAGGTGCTCACCCTGGTCGCGGCAGCCCGCACCAAGTACACGTAAAGCGCTCTGATCAGCGAGTTTGGCCTTTCTTTTACCAGTCTCTTTACCTTTCCTTGGTGATTGGGGTACAGTTTTCCTCACGGAGGGGAGTACTCCCTATCTGCTGCGGCGTACCCGTCAGTACGGATCAACCAGATCCCGGGGCGTCGGCCCAGGGCCCGTGCCTGGGTGGAAGAGACCTCCGGTAGCGACGACGCTGACATTTGCCGTTACGTATGCCGGAGGCGCAGTGGATGTTTCCCCGACCCTGTGGGTCCTGACCATCGTGGGCCTTGCCGCCCTCATCGCGGTCGACTTCTTCATCGGCCGCAAGCCGCACGACGTCTCGATCAAGGAAGCCGGGATCTGGACGGTCGTCTGGATCGCCCTCGCCGGGCTCTTCGGACTCGGCCTGCTCGTCTTCGGCGACGGCCAGGCCGGCGGCGAGTTCTTCGCCGGCTTCATCACCGAGAAGTCGCTGAGCGTCGACAACCTCTTCGTCTTCGTCCTGATCATGGCGAAGTTCGCCGTGCCCTCGCAGTACCAGCAGCGCGTCCTGCTCGTCGGTGTGCTCATAGCCCTGGTCCTCCGGGCGATCTTCATCGCCGCCGGCGCCGCGATCCTCGCCAGCTTCTCCTGGGTGTTCTACCTCTTCGGCGCCTTCCTGATCTGGACCGCCTGGAAGCTCATCCAGGAGGCCAGGGCCGACGAGGAGGACGAGGAGTTCGAGGAGAACAAGCTGCTCAAGGCCGCCGAGCGCAGGTTCGGTGTCGCCGACCGCTACCACGGCACAAAACTGTGGATCCAGCAGAACGGCAAGCGGGTCATGACCCCGATGCTGGTCGTGATGCTGGCGATCGGCACCACGGACGTCCTCTTCGCGCTCGACTCGATCCCCGCGATCTTCGGCCTGACCCAGGACCCGTACATCGTCTTCACCGCGAACGCCTTCGCGCTGATGGGCCTTCGCCAGCTGTACTTCCTCATCGGCGGTCTGCTGAAGAAGCTCGTGCACCTCAGCTACGGTCTGTCGATCATCCTGGGCTTCATCGGCGTCAAGCTGGTGCTGCACGCGCTGCACGAATCCGGCGTCCATGTCCCGGAGATCTCCATCCCCGTCTCCCTCGGCGTGATCTGTTCGGTCCTGATCGTCACCACGATCACGAGCCTGCGGGCGTCCAGGAAGCAGGCGGCGGCCGAGGCGGCGCAGTCGGAGAGCGAAGGCGCTCCGAAGGACAGCATCCAGGCCTGACCGCGACCGACGTAGGAACAACCAGCACCGGGAGCGCCGCACGATGAATTGCCGACCACCGCTCCCGGTGCTTCGTTGGGAGCCGAGCGTTCCCGCACCGGGAGCGCCGTGGCCGGGTGGAGGAATCCATGGACGCACCCGTCAAGTTCGTACAGATCGTCGACTTCGAGACCGAGCGCATCGAAGAGATGCGCAAGCTGTCCGAGGAGATGGACGAGCGGTTCGCGGGCCGCAGCGGCGGTCCCACGCACCGCCTCGTCCTCAAGGACAGGAACCAGCCGAACCGCTACCTCGTGGTGATCGAGTTCGACTCCTACGAGGAGGCCATGGCCACCAGCAACGCGCCCGAGACGGCCGAGTTCGCGCAGTGCATGGCCGCGCTGTGCACCCGGCCGCCGACCTTCACCGACTGCGATCTGGAAGGGATGACCGAGTTCAAGTGACAGGCACCAGGCCCCGCAACGCCGGAATGCGGGGCCTGTGCCCCTCTGCGAAGGTCGCTCCGTGATCGCTCGGTCCAGGTCGCTCACGACCCGGTGGACGCTCCTCGTACCGGTTCTCGCGGTCGTTCTGCTGGTCTTCACATGGGGGCGTGATCTGCCGGGCGCGGTGGTCGCGCTGGTCACGCTCGTTCTCGCGGGGGCCGTCCTGGCCGCTGTGCATCACGCGGAGGTGGTCGCCCACCGGGTCGGGGAGCCGTTCGGTTCCCTCGTTCTCGCCGTCGCCGTCACGATCATCGAGGTGGCGCTGATCGTCACGTTGATGGCGGACGGCGGCGACAAGAGTTCCACGCTGGCCAGGGACACGGTCTTCGCGGCCGTGATGATCACCTGCAACGGCATCGTCGGCCTCTGTCTCCTGGTCGCCTCCCTGCGACACGGCACGGCGGTGTTCAACCCCGAGGGCACCGGCGCCGCCCTCGCCACCGTGGCCACCCTGGCCACGCTCAGCCTGGTGCTGTCGACCTTCACCACCAGCAGACCCGGCCCGGAGTTCTCCGCCGTACAGCTGACCTTCGCCGCGATCTCCTCGCTGATCCTCTACGGCCTGTTCGTGACGACCCAGACCGTGCGGCACCGCGACTACTTCCTCCCCATCACCCGCCAGGGCGAGGTGATCAGCACCGACGACCACGCCGACGTCCCCTCTACGCGCACCGCCTGGATCGGCCTGGGTCTGCTCGGGCTCGCCCTGATCGGTGTGGTGGGCCTGGCCAAGGGGGTGTCGCCGACGATCGAGTCGGGCGTCGAGGCCGCGGGCCTGCACCATGCGGTCGTCGGTGTGATCATCGCCCTGCTGGTGCTGCTCCCCGAGACCATCGCCGCTCTGCGCTCCGCTCGTCGCGACCGCGTCCAGACCAGCCTGAACCTGGCGCTCGGCTCCGCCATGGCCAGCATCGGACTGACCATCCCGGCGGTCGCCCTGGCCTCGGTCTGGCTCTCCGGCCCGCTCGTCCTCGGCCTCGGCGCCACACACATGGTGCTGCTGGCCCTGACGGTGGTGGTCAGCTCGCTGACGGTCGTACCGGGCCGCGCCACACCACTGCAGGGCGGGGTGCATCTCGTGCTGTTCGCGGCCTACCTGGAGCTGGCGATCAACCCGTAGGCCGCCGCGTGATAGACCGGTCCGAGCAGCCCACCCTCACCGGACCGGAGGAACCGTGACCCGTACCCTGGCCAACGCCCCGATCATGATCCTCAACGGGCCCAACCTGAACCTCCTCGGCCAGCGCCAGCCGGAGATCTACGGCAAGGACACCCTGGCCGACGTGGAGGCGCTGTGCGCCAAGGCGGCCGCCGCGCACGGCGGCACGGTGGACTTCCGGCAGTCCAACCACGAGGGCGAGCTGGTGGACTGGATCCACGAGGCGCGGCTGAACCACTGCGGGATCGTGATCAACCCGGGTGCCTACTCCCACACGTCGGTCGCGATCCTGGACGCCCTCAACACCTGCGACGGGCTGCCCGTCCTCGAGGTCCACATCTCCAACATCCACCAGCGCGAGTCCTTCCGGCACCACTCGTACGTCTCGCTGCGCGCCGACGGCGTCATCGCGGGATGCGGTGTGCAGGGCTATGTGTTCGGCGTCGAGCGGGTGGTGGCGCTGGTGGGGGCGGCGCAGGCCGAGGCCTGAGGTCGGCCTGCGTACGCGCCCGGTCTTCCGCCTGTGCAGGGCCCGGCCTGCGTAGGGCGCGGACCCGGCCGTCCGCTTGTAAGGCCCGGCCGCCATTGCGCGCGCCCCTTACAACCGCCCCGCCTCCACGATCCGCTTCAGGAAGCGCCGCGTGCGCTCCTCCTGCGGATCGCCGAAGATCTGCTCGGCGGTTCCGCGCTCCAGGACCACGCCCGAGTCCAGAAAACAAACCTGGTCGGCGACATCCCGCGCGAAGCCCATCTCGTGCGTGGCCAGCACCATGGTCATGCCGTCGTCCTTGAGGTCGCGGACGACGGTGAGGACCTCGCCGACGAGCTCCGGGTCGAGCGCGGCCGTGATCTCGTCGAACAGGAGCAGCCGAGGGCGAACGGCGAGGGCGCGCACGATCGCCACACGCTGCTGCTGGCCGCCGCTCAGCCGGTCCGGGTACTCGCTCGCCTTCCCGCCCAGCCCGAGCCGCTCCAGCAGCTCCCTGGCCCGCTCCTCGGCCTCCGCTCGGGACACGCCGTGCACCCGCCGCGGAGCGAGGGTGATGTTGTCCAGCACCGTCATGTGCGGAAAGAGGTTGTACGCCTGGAAGACCACGCCGATACGGCGCCGTACCGCGTCCTGGTCCACGCGCGGATCGGTGATCTCCTCGTCGTCCAGCCAGATCGCGCCGTCGTCGATCTCCTCCAGGAGGTTGGCGCACCGCAGCAGCGTCGACTTGCCGGAGCCGGACGCGCCGATCAGTGCGGTCACCGTGTGCGGAGCGACCTCCAGATCGACGTCCCGCAGCACCACCGTGCCGCCGAACGTCTTGCGCACGGACTCCATGCGCAGCACGGGTGCGTCGCTCATATCGCTCCTCCCTGGGCCCGCCGCCGGTCCATCCGCGCCGTCACCCAGTCCGTGAACCGGGTCATCGGAATGGTCAGTGCCACGAAGACCAGGCCGGCCACGATGTACGGCGTGTAGTTCAGGCTCCGCTGGGCGATGATGTCGGACGCCCGCACCGCGTCGATGGCACCGCCGATCGACACGAGCCCGGTGTCCTTCTGGAGGGACACGAGGTCGTTCAGCAGGGGCGGTACCTGACGGCGCACGGCCTGCGGCAGCACCACGTGGCGCAGCGACTGCCGGTTGGTCAGGCCGAGCGAGCGGGCCGCGGCGCGCTGCGAGGGGTGTACGGACTCGATGCCGGCGCGGAACACCTCGGCGACGTAGGCCGCGTAGGTCAGGGTCAGCGCCGTACCGCCGAGCCACACGGGATCGACGGTCACACCCTGGAGGCGCAGGGCGGGCACACCAAAGACGACGATCATCAGGTTGATGATCAGCGGCAGTCCGCGGAAGAAGTCCGTGTAGGCGGCCGCGAGTGCCCGCAACGGGAAGAACACCGGTCCGGGCAGGGTGCGCGCGACGGCGATCAGCATGCCCAGCAGGAGCACCAGGACACCGCAGATCAGCAGCAGCCGGATGTTCAGCCAGAGCCCTTCCAGGACCTTGGGGAACGCCTCGCGCGCGTAGCCCGCGTCGAAGAAGGTCTCCTTGGTGCGCTCCCAGCCCGGGGCACTGACGACGACCAGGTAGAGGACGACAGCGGTGACGAGGGTCGACACGGCGGCGATGGCCGTTGCGCGACGGGCACGCGCGCGCTTGTAGCGCTGGCGCTCCAGCCGCCGTTCGGACGGAACGTACGCGTCGGGCATGTCACCCTTGCCCGCGTCCTCCCCGGACTCCTCCTTGACGACCGTCACTTGAGCACCGGCGCGTCGACGGCGTCGGACAGCCACTGCTTCTCCAGCTTCGCCAGGGTGCCGTCCTTACGGAGGGCGTCCACGGCCGACGACACGCAGGAGGTGAGGGCGCTGCCCTTGTCGAGGACGAGCCCGAACTGTTCGGGTGTGCCGCCCTGGTTCTCGAACTGGCCGACGATCTTGGCATTGGTCACCTGGGCGGCGGTGACGTAGAAGGCGGTCGGCAGGTCGGTGACGATCGCGTCCACCTGACCGTTCTTGAGGGCGGAGATCGCCTGGTCGTTCTTGGAGTAGGCGGCCGCCTCCTGCGACGGCTTCACCACGTCGCTGATGTAGTTCAGGCTCGTCGTGCCGACCTGCGCGCCCAGCTTGAGCTTCTTCAGGTCCGCGATGCCGGTCGCCTTCGCGGCCTTGGAACCCTTGAGCGCGATGACGGCCTGGCGCACGTCGTAGTAGCCGGAGGAGAAGTCAACGGCCTTCTTGCGCTCGGCGCTGATCGACACCTGGTTGATGTCGAAGTCGAAGGTCTTCACGCCGGGCGCGAAGGCCTTGTTGAACGGAACGCTCTGCCAGACGACGGCGCTCTTGTCGTAACCGAGCTGCTGTGCGACGGCGTAGGCGACCGCCGACTCGAAGCCCTTGCCGTTGGCGGGCTTGTCGTCCTTGAACCAGGGCTCGTACGCCGGTTCGTCGGTGGCGATCGTCAGCTTGCCGGAGGCCTTGGTGGCCAGTTCGCCCTTGGCGCAGGTGGTGCCGGTCGAACCGGACGGCGAGGCAGCCGCCTTCTCCTCCGGCTGCGGAGCGCAGCCGACGGCGGTGGCGAGCAGGGCTATCGATGCCGCGGCTACGGCGCGGCGCAGGGCGCGAGGGGCGAGGTGCATGGCGGGAGATTGACAGTCGATCGCCCGTTTGTCGAGGTCACGACCGCAATTGTCCGCATAGTGGGAACGAGCGTTGCGGTTCTGTGAACAGTTCCCGGGCAGAGGCCGGGGCCGCCGGCCGAGGGCGGGGATTCGAAAGACCGGCGGCCCGTACCGCGCAGGAGCCGTCATCCTGTGCGGGGCTGCCTCCAGTTGACTGCGCAACGAAGTGCGCCGGGAGCGCGCGCATGACACCGGCGCGTGCGAACGGTTCACACGGGGCGCGCGTCATCGGGAGTGCGCCGCGCGGGCGTTGGGAGTTCGCGCCGGGGATGTGACGCATCCGGCGCTCCGTGCGCTGTAGGGGTGACTCCCATGGGTCACCGGCCCGCCCTCACGAGGCGGCAAGCGGGCCGAGATGTGCGGGGGCGGCGGGTCGTGGCGGCCGGCCGCCCCTGCGCGACGTCCCCGGCGGCCACCGGCCCGCCGTACCGGAAGAGTTCACCACCCGCGCGCGTGCCACTCCGGCAGGTGCGGGCGCTCCGCCCCCAGGGTGGTGTCGTTGCCATGGCCCGGATAGACCCAGGTCTCGTCCGGGAGCACGTCGAAGATCTTCGTCTCGACGTCGTGGATGAGACTGGCGAACGCCTCCGGATCCTTGCGGGTGTTGCCGACGCCGCCGGGGAAGAGGCAGTCGCCCGTGAAGACATGGGGATGTCCGTGCGGGTCGTCGTACACGAGGGCGATGGAGCCCGGGGTGTGCCCCACCAGGTGGCGCGCGGTGAGCGTCACTTGTCCCACCCGGATGGTGTCGCCGTCGTCGACGAGGACGTCGGTCGGGACGGGGATGCCGGTGGCGTCGTCCCGGCCCGCGTACGTCCGGGCGCCGGTGGCCGAGACGACCCGGGCGAGGGCCTGCCAGTGGTCGCCGTGCTGGTGCGTGGTGACGACGGAGGCGATGCCGTCGTCACCGATCATGCCCAGCAGGGTGTCCGCGTCGTTGGCCGCGTCGATCAGCAACTGCTCGTCCGTGGCCCGGCAGCGCAGCAGATAGGCGTTGTTGTCCATCGGGCCGACCGCGATCTTGGTGATCATCAGGTCCTTGAGCTCGTGAACGTCCGCCGGGCCGCCGACCTTCACCTGTCCGCTGTACGTCATGGCGGTCAGCCTATAGCGGCGGAGCGCACCCGGGTCCCCGCCGAGGCCCCGTCGCTCACGGTACGGCCTCGGCGGGGACCTGCCGCCGCGCTACAGGGGCGGGAGCTTCGGCAGCTCGCCGCCCTCCGTGATCAGGCCCGAGCCGTCGCGACGCCCCGCCAGCCAGCCCAGCAGGTCCGGTGCCGGACCGGTGACGGTGACCTCCGGGCCCTCGGCCTCCCGGCCCGTCCGCCACGCGCGTGTGCCGTCGGTCAGCCGGGTGGCCGCCACGTCCGGGTGGCCGGAGAAGCGCTCGGCGAGGAAGTCGATCTCCCGCTCCACGAATTCTTCGGGCAGGTCCTCCAGCTCGTACCCGATGCCGAGGTCGACGTGGTGCAGCTCCACCTCGGCCCAGCGCCGGAACGGTACCCGGGACGCCGAGTCGGTAACCCCGTTGCGCAGCTCCACCGTGCGCGACCAGTCCGCCGGCACGGTCCCCGCGGCCTGGAACCGGGCCGCGCTCTCCCGCAGGTCGGCGAGGTGCGCGTCGAGGGGGCGCGGGGCGTCCCGCTCGATGTCGGCGTCGCGGGCGTCCGCGGAGGGGTACATGGGCCGGCCCTCCAGGACGTTCACGAGGGCGTCCGCGTTGCGGGCGAGATGGGCGAGGACGTGGCCGCGGCTCCAGCCGGGAAGCCGTGACGGCTCGGCGGCCGACGCGTTGTCCATGCCGGCCGCTGCGGTGAGCAGCCGTTCCGTCGCGTCACGTACAGACGCCAGGTCATGACCGTGATCAATCATGGTGCTGACCCTAGCCCTGCCACACCTTTGGGTGAAGGTGGTGAAGCCGTGCCGTAAATCGAATGCGCGTGCTATATGGTCGGGAGTGGCGTCGGGCATGCTGGAGTGCCGGGGATTGTTATGCATCCGGGAATCCGACCGGCGTTGTCAGTGGCTCCCCCTAGTCTGAAGAAGCACGGGGGCCTCGCCCCTGTCACTTCTCTCAAGAAAGGTGCGGACCGGCGTGGCCGACCGTCTCATCGTCCGTGGCGCGCGCGAGCACAACCTGAAGAATGTCTCGCTCGACCTGCCGCGCGACTCGCTCATCGTCTTCACGGGCCTGTCGGGGTCGGGCAAGTCCTCGCTGGCCTTCGACACCATCTTCGCCGAGGGGCAGCGGCGCTACGTGGAGTCGCTCTCCTCGTACGCCCGCCAGTTCCTCGGCCAGATGGACAAGCCGGATGTCGACTTCATCGAGGGCCTGTCCCCGGCCGTCTCCATCGACCAGAAGTCGACCTCGCGCAACCCGCGCTCGACGGTCGGCACCATCACCGAGGTCTACGACTACCTGCGTCTGCTCTTCGCGCGCATCGGCAAGCCGCACTGTCCCGAGTGCGGCCGCCCGATCTCCCGCCAGTCGCCGCAGGCCATCGTGGACAGGGTCCTGGAGCTGCCGGAGGGCAGCCGCTTCCAGGTGCTCTCCCCGCTGGTGCGGGAGCGCAAGGGTGAGTTCGTCGACCTCTTCGCCGACCTGCAGACCAAGGGCTACTCCCGCGCGCGGGTCGACGGCGAGACCATCCAGCTCTCCAGCCCGCCCACGCTCAAGAAGCAGGAGAAGCACACCATCGAGGTGGTCGTCGACCGCCTGACGGTGAAGGACTCCGCCAAGCGCCGGCTCACCGACTCCGTGGAGACGGCCCTGGGCCTGTCCGGCGGCATGGTCGTGCTCGACTTCGTCGACCTCCCCGAGGACGACCCCGAGCGCGAGCGCATGTTCTCGGAGCACCTGTACTGCCCGTACGACGACCTGTCCTTCGAGGAGCTGGAGCCCCGCTCCTTCTCCTTCAACTCGCCCTTCGGCGCCTGCCCCGAGTGCACCGGCATCGGCACGCGCATGGAGGTCGACCCCGAGCTGATCGTCCCCGACGAGGACAAGTCCCTCGACGAGGGCGCCATCCACCCCTGGTCGCACGGGCACACCAAGGACTACTTCGGCCGTCTGATCGGCGCCCTCGCGGACGCGCTCGGCTTCCGGACCGACATCCCCTTCGCGGGCCTGCCCCAGCGCGCCAAGAAGGCCCTGCTCTACGGCCACAAGACACAGATCGAGGTCCGCTACCGCAACAGGTACGGCCGCGAGCGCGTGTACACCACGCCCTTCGAGGGCGCCGTCCCCTTCGTGAAGCGCCGGCACAGCGAGGCCGAGAGCGACGCCAGCCGTGAGCGCTTCGAGGGCTACATGCGCGAGGTGCCCTGCCCCAGCTGTGAGGGCACGCGTCTGAAGCCGATCGTCCTCGCGGTCACCATTATGGAGAAGTCGATCGCCGAGGTCTCCGCGATGTCCATCAGTGACTGCGCGGACTTCCTGGGCGAGCTCAAGCTCAGCGCCCGCGACAAGAAGATCGCCGAGCGGGTGCTGAAGGAGGTCAACGAGCGGTTGCGCTTCCTGGTCGACGTCGGCCTGGACTACCTCTCGCTGAACCGCGCGGCCGGCACCCTCTCCGGCGGCGAGGCCCAGCGCATTCGCCTGGCCACCCAGATCGGCTCCGGTCTGGTCGGTGTGCTGTACGTGTTGGACGAGCCGTCCATCGGCCTGCACCAGCGTGACAACCACCGGCTGATCGAGACCCTGGTCCGGCTGCGTGACATGGGCAACACGCTCATCGTCGTCGAGCACGACGAGGACACCATCAAGGTCGCCGACTGGGTCGTCGACATCGGCCCCGGCGCCGGCGAGCACGGCGGCAAGGTCGTGCACAGCGGCTCCCTGAAGGAGCTGCTCGCCAACCCCGAGTCGCAGACCGGCCAGTACCTGTCCGGCAAGAAGGCGATCCCGGTCCCCGACATCCGGCGCCCGCAGGACCCGTCCCGCCGGCTCACCGTGCACGGTGCCCGCGAGAACAACCTGCAGGACATCGACGTGTCGTTCCCGCTGGGCGTCTTCACGGCCGTCACCGGCGTGTCCGGCTCCGGCAAGTCGACGCTGGTCAACGACATCCTGTACACGCACCTGGCCCGCGAGCTCAACGGCGCGCGCAGCGTCCCGGGGCGGCACACGCGGGTGGACGGCGACGACCTCGTCGACAAGGTCGTGCACGTCGACCAGTCGCCCATCGGCCGCACCCCGCGGTCCAACCCGGCGACGTACACCGGTGTCTTCGACCACATTCGCAAGCTGTTCGCCGAGACCACCGAGGCGAAGGTCCGCGGCTACCAGCCGGGCCGCTTCTCCTTCAACGTCAAGGGCGGCCGCTGCGAGAACTGTGCGGGTGACGGCACGATCAAGATCGAGATGAACTTCCTCCCGGACGTCTACGTCCCCTGCGAGGTCTGCCACGGCGCCCGCTACAACCGGGAGACGCTGGAGGTCCACTACAAGGGCAAGTCCATCTCCGAGGTCCTGAACATGCCGATCGAGGAGGCGATGAACTTCTTCGAGGCCGTTCCGGCGATCAACCGTCACCTCAAGACGCTGAACGACGTCGGACTCGGCTATGTCCGGCTCGGCCAGTCCGCGACCACGCTGTCCGGTGGTGAGGCGCAGCGCGTCAAGCTCGCCAGCGAGCTGCAGAAGCGCTCCACCGGCCGCACGGTCTACGTTCTCGACGAGCCGACCACCGGTCTGCACTTCGAGGACATCAGCAAGCTGCTGAAGGTCCTGGCCGGCCTGGTCGACAAGGGCAACACGGTCATCGTCATCGAGCACAACCTCGACGTGATCAAGACCGCCGACTGGGTCGTCGACATGGGTCCGGAGGGCGGCGCAGGCGGCGGACTCGTCGTCGCGGAGGGCACGCCCGAGGAGGTCGCCGGCGTTCCGGCCAGCCACACCGGCAAGTTCCTGCGCGAGATCCTCGGCGCAGACCGGATCAGCGACGCGGCCTCGGTACCGGCCCCGCGCAGGGCGGCGGCACGGAAGACGGTCGCGGCGAAGTCAGCGGCGAAGAAGACGGCGACAGCCGGCGCAGCCAACAACACGGCCGTGAAGAAGGCGGCCGGGGCGACCAAGAAGACGGCCCCGGCGAAGAAGACGACCCGGGCACGGAAGGCCTGAGCCCGGCCGCCCGACACGGCGGAGAAAATCCTGAAAAGTACGGCGCCCCGCGGGAACTCCCGGCGGGGCGCCGCTCGTTGCGAAAACAGCCGCGGGATTTCCGCGGCCATGCGGGACCTTGACTCCTGAACAGCGGAAATCAGCGCGGAAACTCGGCGAAGGGAAGGTTGTACGCCCCTCACCAGTCCCCGAGTTCGGAGGCGTACGGCGGCTCGGCGCCCGCGCGGGAGCAGGTGACGGCGGCCGCGCGCGCCGCGAACCGCAGCAGCCGGGTCCAGCCCTCCCGGCCCAGCTCCGCCAGCCCCTCCGAGGACAGGGCGTCCTGAGTGGCGAGACCGTGCAGCAGAGCCGCGTTCACGGTGTCGCCGGCGCCGATCGTGTCCACGACCTCGACCTTCTCGCCCGGCACCGGGTACACGGCGCCGTCCCGGGTGAAGGCGGTCAGCCCGTCCCCGCCATGGGTGATCACGACGGCCGCGGGCCCGGCGGCCAGCCACTCGCGCGGGGTGCCGCCCAGCCACCGGGCGTCCTCCTCGGACAGCTTCAGCAGGGACACCGAGGGCAGCCAGCTCTTGAAACGTGCCCGGTAGGCGTCCGCGTCGGGAATCAGGACCGTCCGGATGTTGGGGTCGAGCGCGGTGAACACCCCCTGGTCCGCCGCGGCCCGCAGCAGGCTCTCGTAGGCGGTCGCGCCAGGCTCCAGGACGAGAGAGCAGGTGCCGAAGGAGACGGCCCGGGTCCCGGCCGGCAGCGTCTCGGGGGCGGTGAACAGCCGGTCGGCGGTGCCGTCGACGTAGAAGGAGTACGCGGCCGATCCGGTCTCGTCGATCGTGGCGACGGCGAGCGTGGTCGGCTCCGTACCGCGCTGCACGGCAGAGACGTCCACGTTCGCCCGCCGGAGCCCGTCCAGCAGGGCCTCGCCGAAGGCGTCGTACGAGGTCCGGGAGCAGAAGGCGGTGGGAGAGCCGAGACGGCCGAGGGCCACGGCCGTGTTGTAGGGGCCGCCGCCGAGCGCCGGCTGCAGTCCCGCGAGGGCACCCGTGCCCTGCGGTACCAGATCGATCAGGGCCTCACCGGCGACGACGATCACGAGACGCTTCCTTTCTCGAACTTCCGGGGTGCTGGGGCTGTGTGGGGACTACGACCGTGCGGGCGGTTCCGGGCGTCGGGCATTGCCGGGTTCCTCCGGGCACCCGCACGAGCCGCGGTGGACGAAGACGCACGGCAGCCGCACGGTGCGGGCCGGGCGGTCCGGGGAGGCGAGGCGGTCCAGGAGGAGACGTACGGCCCGGGCGCCGATCTCCCTGCTGGGCTGGGCTATCGAGGTCAGCCGGGGTGAGAAGAGGTCGGCCCAGGCGAAGTCGTCGAAGCAGCACAGCGCGATGTCCTCGGGCACGGACAGGCCGCGGTCGCGCAGGGCGCGCAGGGCGCCGATGGTCATCGCGTTGTTGGCGGTGACGAGTGCGGTGGGCGGGGCGGTGAGGGAGAGGAGGGCCGCGGTGGCGCGTTCCGCGCCGGGTGACTCGGAGTCGCCGTGCACGACGAGGCGTTCGTCGTAGGGGAGTCCGGAGGCGGCGAGGCCGTGGCGGTAGCCGGTGATGCGCTCGCGGGTGGTGCTGAACCCGGGCAGACCGGCGACCAGGGCGATGCGGCGGTGGCCGAGTTCGGCGAGGTGGGTGACGAGCCGGGCGGTCGGTTCGGCGCTCTCGGCGCAGATCTGGTCGTAGCGGGGCGCGCCGTCGGCCGGGGTGTCGACGAGCCGGTCTAGGAAGACGGCCGGGACCTGGTGGCGTCCGAGGTAGGCGACGAGTTCCCGTGGGTTCGCGGAAGGGGCGACGATCATGCCGTCCACGCGGCGCTCGTGCAGCAGCTGGACGACCTTGCGCTCGTGCGCCGGGTCGTCGTGCGGGTCGGCGATGAGGAGGCTGTAGCCGTGTTCCAGGGCGCGGGCCTCGACACCCTGGAGGATCTCCGTGAAGTACGGGTTGCTGATCGCCGACACCGCCAGCCCGATGGACCGGGTGCGCGAGGTCACCAGGGAGCGGGCCAGGGTGTTGGGGGTGTAGCCGAGGCGGTCGATCGCATCCAGGACCGCCTGGCGGGTGTGGGGCAGGACCGGCCGGGTGTCGTTGAGGACGTGCGAGACGGTCGCCACGGACACACCGGCGCTGCGCGCGACATCGGCCATGGTCGGCATGGCGCCCCCTCTCTCGGTTTCCGGGCCGGCGAAGGCCCAGGCCGGGAAGCTATCCCATCCGACGGCGGACGTAAACGCTTGCGCAAACGTTTACGTCCAGCCAACCTCCCCAGGGACAGCCAACCCGCTCGAACCCGGAGGAACCACCCCCGCTATCGTGCCGCGTGCACCACCCCCGACCAGTGGAGATCCGCATGCCCGGCCGTCCCTCCCCGAGCCGCCGTACCGTCCTGCGCGGAGCGGCCCTGACCCCGGTGGCCGGGCTCGGCCTCACCGCCTGCTCCGCCGCAGGCGGGGTCACCGCACCGGCGACCCCGACCGCACCGGTCGAACTCGCCGACGAGAGCGGGATCGCCAAGGGGAGCGCCGAGCTGTACCGGGATCACAACGTCGTGGTCAGCCGGGGCGAGAACGGTTCACTGAATGCGTACAGCACGATCTGCACGCACGCGGGGTGCCCGATCGACAAGCTGGAGGGGACTACGCTCGTCTGCCCGTGCCACGGCAGCGAGTTCGACGCCAGGACCGGCAAGGTGCTGAGCTCCCCGGCGACCGAACCACTGCACTCGCTGCCGGTGGCGACCAGGAACGGCAAGATCGTCGCCGGGCCGGGGGCCTGACGAGGGCCTCCCCGGAGGACGGCACGCGCGCTGATCAGATCAGGCGCACCACAAGGTCAGGACGGTCCGCGCGTCCTCCACGGCATAGCGACGGCCAACCCGGCGACGCCGACCGCCCTCGACCCTAAGTCCCCGACCCTCAGCCTCGCCCCTCACCCCCTGGCCCGGCTCACTCCCAGTCCCACCCGATCCCCACGATCCCCGCGCGCACCCGCGGTTCGACGAGGTGGACCGAGTGGTGGCCGCTGAGGGGGAGTTCCTGGCGGCCGCTGCGGGGGGCCGCCGGTGAGTGCTGGGCGAAGCGGTGGCAGCGCACCGGCAGGGCGCGCTCGTCGAAGCGGACCTGGAGCGCGTACTGGCCGCCCGCCGGTCCGAACCCCCGGACGTACTCGCGGGAGACGCCGGCCGTGCCGTCCTCGACGCCGTAGCGGAAGAGGTAGGTGTCCCCGGCCCGCAGACGGGTGTCGAAGAGGAGTTCGGCGATGAGCACGCCGGTGTCCTGGTGCACGCGCACGCGTCCCGTCCGGCAGTTCTCCAGTGCGTGGACCCGCACCCGCTCCGGCACGCATCCCGGGTCGCCGTGGTGGACGGCCACGAAGCGGTCGACACCGTCCATGTGGGCGCGCACGATGTGGTGCGACTCGCGCCCCGCCAGCTCGCGGCACGCCCCGATGTGGACCCGCTCATGGTGTCCGAGGGTGTGCAGACCACCGTCCGGCGGCAGGCTCAGCTCGGTCAGCAGCCGTTCCAGCACGTCCGACGCCTCCACCAGGGAGCGGTAGGAACGGCCCGCGGACCGCTGTCCCGGCAAGGCCTCGTCGGTCTCGGCGAGCAGCCGGATCAGGGACTCCTCCGGCAGCTGGAGTATCTCCTCCAGGGCCCGTACCGCACGCAGGGACTCGGGGCGCTGCGGGCGCCGGGCGCCCTGCTGCCAGTAACTCAGGCTGGTGACACCGACCTTGACCCCGTAGCGCGAGAGATGGTGCTGCACGCGCTGCAGCGGCAGGCCGCGGGCGGCGATGGCGGCGCGCAGCGCGACATGGAAGGGGCCGCCTCGCAGAGCCGAGTCCAGTTCCGCGGTGGCGACGGCGGCGACGTCCGCGTGCTGTGTGGCGTGCGGCATGCAGGGGCCTTTCTGTGAAGTCTCGCTACGGCTGGTCGGGCCGGGTTCACGCTGGTTGTCGGGGCCACCCCGTCGGCGTCGGGGCGTCTTCACATCCGTACGCCGTCGTTCACGGCCCCGAGTTCCCACGCATTGAAGCGTGTTGACCAAGTCCCGACAACACCTGAAGCCCAACAGTCCCGCGCTCCTGGCCGAGACCTGCCAGGTCCCCTCAACTCGGTGCGGCCCCGCCGCCGTTGCCGAGCACCTCCCGTATCGCCCGTGCGGACAGGTCGGACTTGTGCAGGAAACCGCGGGCCGGGCTGGCGGCGACGAGTTCCTCGAAGTCCTCCAGTGCGTGGGTCGAGATCAGGATGATGACGCTGGAGACCCGGCCGGCCAGCTCCGCCGCGAGATCGAAACCGCTCTCGCCGCCGAGGTCGAGGTCCACCAGGACGATGTCCGGGACCAGCTCCGCCGCCCGCGCGAGCGCCTCCGCACCCGTCGAGGCCAGGCCGACGACGGGAATCCCGTCGCGTTCGAGCAGGGTGCGTGCGGCCTCCAGGAACCGGATGCTGTCATCGACGAGAAGACAGCGCAGGGACATGCGGACAGGGTGCCAAGCGCGGGTTGATTGCGCTTTCCCGCTACCCGGAAAGAGTCGGGAGCGGCGTTACCCGTCAGCTGGAACGCGCCGAAGTCCCGTTCCTCGCACGCGGGTTCGCGCTCACCCTGCGCAGCCGGGTGTCACCGGCGGTAGCATGGATCCGCCCTGGAAAGACCGTGGTCGTCCGGTCGAGTGGGGGTGCGCGATGCGGGCTTCGCTCGGGAGCAAGCTGGTCTCGGGACTGCTGGGGGCCGCCCTGCTACTGGCTGGATGCGATGGTGGCGGGGGCGGTGACGACACAACGCGCAGGGTCCCGGGCGACACCACCTGTGACGGCCGGATCGAGGGCACCGCAAACATCACCGTCTGGTTCCACTCCGAGCAGCCCGGCGAGATCGGCACCCTGCGCAGCCAGGTCGCGGACTTCAACAGGGCGCAGCACCAGGTCCGCGTGGAGCTGGTGCCCCTGCCGGGACGGCGGTCCTACGGCGAGCTGGTGAACTCCGCCGCGGCCAGCGGCGACCTTCCCGACCTGCTCGACTTCGACGGGCCGAACCTCTACAGCTACGCGTGGTCCGGCAGGCTGAGGCCGATCGACTCCTGTGTGCCGCGCTCCGTCCGGGACGACCTGCTGCCCTCGATCCGCCGGCAGGGCACCTACGCGGGCCGGCTGTGGGGCGTGGGCACGTTCGACTCCGGCCTGGGGCTCTACGTCCGCAAGTCCGTGCTGCGCAAGGCCGGCATCCGTATCCCCACGGGACCGGCGGACGCGTGGAGCGCCGCAGAGTTCACCGGGATACTGCACCGGCTCCGGGGGCTTGGCCACCGGACGCCGCTCGACCTGTATCTCGAGTCCACGAAGCCCGGCGACGAGTGGCCCACGTACGGCTTCGCGCCCGCCGTCTGGTCGGCGGGCGGTGATCTCGTCGACCCGCTGAACCACCGGAGGGCCGAGGGGTACCTCAACAGCGCCGCGTCCGTCAGGGCGCTCACGATCATCCAGAGCTGGGTCGAGGAGGGACTCGTCGACCCGGGCAGGGACGATCAGGCCTTCGTCCAGGGCCGCAGTGTCGTCTCCTGGCTCGGGCACTGGGTGTTCGGCGAGAACACGAGGGCGTTCCCGGGCGATGTCGCCATCGTGCCGCTGCCCGACTTCGGCAAGGGCACCGTCACCGGCATGGGCTCCTGGCAGTGGGGCATCCCGGCCGGTACCGCCGACGGCGACGCGGTCTGGCGATTCCTGGCCTACCTGCTCGAACCGCGGGAGGTCCACCGGATGAGCGTGGCCAACGGGGCCGTCCCGGCCACGAACAGCGCCGTGCGGCTCTCACCGCGGTTCGGCCCGAACGGCGCCGAGCACCTCTACATCGACCAACTGCGCGGCGGGGTCGCCCGGCCGCGTCCGCAGACGCCTGCCTATCCGGCGATCACGGCGGCCTTCTCCTGGGCCTTCAGGAGGATCGTCCTCGAGCACGCCCCGGTCAGGGCCACGCTCGATCAGGCGGCCCACCGGATCGACGAGGACATCGCGGCCCACGACGGCTATCCGCAGAAGGGCCCCTGACCCGGCCTGGACCGCCGCCGGTCGCACGGGCATGCTGGGGAAACCCCACGGGGGAAACCCCGCGAGCCGGGACACCGAGGACACGTACGACCTCACGCCCGTGGTGGGGTCGGCGGGAGGTGTGGTGCGCATGACGAACGCCAACAGACGGGCTCCGGCGGATTTTCCGGACGTCACCGGCGCCCGTTCCCGGTACTAGGTCCGGTCGTGCGCCGCCTCCGGGGCGGGAACGGTCCGCCCCTGCTCGCCCGACTCCGCGTCGGCAGCAAGCTGATGCTGCTCGTGCTGCTGCCGGTGGCCGCCATGCTCGCCTTCACCGCGTTCAGCGCCGTCGCCCAGTGGCAGCAGGCGCGGGAACTGGACCTTTTCCACACCGCGACCCGGGTGTCGTTCGAGACCACCGGGGTCTCCGACGCGGTCGCCCGAGAGCGGATCGCCGCCGTGCTGGCCCGTCTGCGGCCCGACCGGGACACCCTCGGCGAGCGGGCCGCCGCCGAGCGGTCCACGGACCGGGCCCTGACCACGGCCACCGAGCGGGCCGGCGCCTGGTCCGGGGCCGATGTCGCCGGCGAACTCGGCGCCTTCGGCCGCCAACTGCACGCCATCCGGGCACAGACCGACACCGGCTCGCTCTCCGCGAGCGCGGTCGTGCAGCAGTACCAGACGGTTCAGGACGAACTGCTCGACACCGTCGCCGACCTGGAATCGGGAGGCCCGACCAGGGCGGCGGGGCGTGCGGCCGACGCGCACATCGCGCTCCTGCAGGCCATCGAGGCCGGGGAACGGGAGCGTGCCGAGGTGGCCATTCTGCTCAGCACCCCCCTCGCCCACCGGCCCACCGCGGCCGGGCGCTGGCCCGCGCTGGAGGAGGCACAGCTGCGGGAGTTCCGCCGCGACACCTCCGCCCCGCTGCGGGCCGAGCTGTACGCGACACGGTTCGGGAAGCCCGGACGCGCCGTCCGCAGCGTGCGCGACATGCTCGCCGCGGCCGATCCACGGACCGCGCACTGGCCGTCGTACGACAGCTGGCTGGCCGACTCCCGGGCCCGTATCGACTCCCTGCGCGGTATCCAGGACCAGGCGGCGCGCGAACTCGCCGGGACGGCCGCCCACGACCTGCACACCGCGAAGGTCCGCGCGCTGCGTGACCTCGCCCTCTCCCTTGCCGTCCTGGTCGTGGTCACGGTCCTCGCCCTGGCCCTGCGGCGCTCCATCACCCGGCCGCTGCGCGAGGTCGCCGCGGGCGCCCGGGCCCTGTCGGAGGGCGATCTGTCGTACGACATCCGGTACGCGGGACGCGACGAACTCGGGGACGTGGCCGACACGTTCCGCGAACTGCGGGTGACCACGGAACGGCTGGCGGCCGAGATCCGTTCCCTGAACACGGCGATCGACGACAACCGGCTCGGCCACCGGGCGGACGTCGGGGCCTTCGCGGGGACCTGGGCGCAGCTGCTGGGCGGCATGAACGCCACCATGGCGTCGTTCGCGGCGGCGCACGGCCGACGCAGGCGGGCCGAGGAGGAGCTGGAGAGCATCTTCAACCTCTCCCTCGATCTGCTGTGCATCACCGGGGTCGACGGCTACTTCAAGCGGGTCAACCCCGCCTTCGAACGGACCCTCGGCCACTCGGCGGAGACGCTGCTGTCCAGGCCGTTCACCGAGTTCGTGCACGAGGAGGACCGGGCCGACACGCGGGCGGCCCTCGACCGGCTGGCGAGCGGCGTCGAAGTGGCCGAGTTCGAGAACCGCTATCTGCGCGCGGACGGCACCGAACGCTGGCTGCAGTGGAGCGCGCGGCCGGTGCCGGAGCAGGGCCTCGTCTACGCCGCCGCCCGGGACGTCACCGAGAGCCGCAGGCACGCCCGAGAACAGGCCGCGCTGCGCCGGGTCGCCACCCTCGTGGCCCGTGGCGCCCCGCCCGAGGAGGTGTTCACACGGGTGGCGGAGGAGGTGGGCGAGTTGCTGGGGACGACAGCGGCCGTGCTGCGACATCATCCCGACGGCAGCCGTACGGTCCTCGGGACCGCGCACGACCCGGAGGTGTTCGAACCGGCCTCGCGTGATGCCCGACGGGACGCCGCACGCCGGGCGATCCACGAGGTGACCCGGACCGGACGCGCCGCCCGGGCCGGCAGGGCCGTCGCCGCGCCCATCGTCGTCGACGACCGGCTGTGGGGATTCGTCGTCGCTGCGTCCCTGCGGGAGGCACTGGACCGCGGCACGGAGGATCGGCTGGCCGACTTCACCGAGCTCATCGCCACCGCCATCGCCAACGCCGACAGCCGCGCCCAGCTCACCGCCTCACGCGCGCGCGTGGTGGCCGCCGCGGACGCCTCGCGGCGCCGTATCGAGCGCGATCTGCACGACGGTGTCCAGCAGCGCCTCGTCGCCCTCCAACTCGATCTGCGGCTGGCCGAGTCCCTGGTCACCGACCCCACCTCCGAGCTGTCCGAACAGCTTTCCCATGTCAGCAAGGGGCTCGACGACGCCTTCCAGGACCTGCTCCAGGTCGCCCGCGGCATTCACCCGGCGATCCTGTCCAAGGGCGGCCTCGGTCCCGCACTGCGTTCCCTGGCCCGTCGCTCGGCCGTCCCCGTGGAGCTCGACCTCGCCCTGCCCGCCGCCCGTCTGCCGGAGCAGCCGGAGGTGGCCGCGTACTACGTGATCTCCGAGTGCCTCACCAACACCGCCAAGCACGCGCACGCACGCGTGGTGCGCGTCGAAGCGAAGGTCCGTGACGACGTCCTGGAGCTGACCGTCGCCGACGACGGGGCCGGAGGGGCCGAGCCCGGCCGGGGCTCGGGTCTCATCGGGCTGATCGACCGGGTGGAGGCGATCGGCGGCAAGCTGGATGTCCGCAGCCCGCCCGGCGAGGGCACGACCGTGCGGGTGCGGCTGCCGCTGGCCGTGCCCCCGACGGACGTGTGACCGCCCGAGGCGTACGCCGGGGGAGTCGCCCAGGCGGGGGAGTCCTGGACTGGTGACGTCGCGTACGCTCCGGGCGGTCCTGTCGGACGGAGAGGCGTCCGTCCGGCTCTAGGTGCGGCCCGTGCCGCCGTGATCAGTGCTCCGCGGGCGCTTGGCCCGCACGATCTCGTGGTCCCGCGGATCCAGCAGCTCGCTCCACGCGTGCGTGTCGTCCTGGTACCGGCGGGCGCGGACCGGCCGCCGTGGCTTCTCCATCCGCGTCCGACGCATTTCCGCAGCCCTTCGACCCGTGGCAGGCCGGCGACTAGCCTGGACCGGCCGGTCCGCCCTGCTCTGCACTGCATCGAGAATCGCCCGTGACCGGGTCCGTTGTCGTCACCGCGAGCCTCCAATCCCGCTTCCGGCTAGCCGGAACCCCGTGGGTGCGGCAGGCTGTTGGGGCGCGCACCGATCGGCCGGGCAAGGGGAGCCGGGACCATGGACGACGCATCGCAGCGGCCGGCACGGGGACGGGTCGTCCTCGCCGACGACGACGTGCTGCTCCGCGAGGGGCTCGCCAGCCTGTGCGAGCGGGTCGGGTACGACGTGGTGGGGCAGGCCGGAGACGCCGTGGGCCTCCTCGAACTGGTCGCCGCGCACCGCCCCGACCTCGCGATCGTCGACATCAGGATGCCGCCGGACCACTCCACCGAAGGACTCAAGGCGGCCCGCACGATCCGGGAGCGCCACCCCGACACCGGCATCCTGGTCCTGTCGGCGTTCGTCGAGGTCGAGGAGGCGCTGGAGCTGCTGGCGAGCGGCCGCAAGGTCGGCTATCTGCTCAAGAGCCGGGTCACGGCCGTCGACGAGTTCATCGAGGCCCTGGAGCGCGTCCGGCGGGGCGGCTCGGTCGTCGACCCCTCCCTGGTGCAGGAGCTGTTCTCGGCCCAGCGCCGCGACGACCCCCTCGCCCAGCTCAGCGCCCGGGAGCGCGAGGTCCTCGCCCTCATGGCCGAGGGCCGCTCGAACGCCGGCATCGGCCGCCGTCTGTGGGTCACCGAGGGCACGGTCGAGAAACACGTCCGCAGCATCCTCGGCAAGCTCCGCCTCACCGAGGACACCGACGACCACCGCCGGGTCCTGGCCGTCCTGACCTTCCTGGAGTCCCGCTAGGTGGAGTCCGGCCAGGCGTTGTCCACAGGCCCGACGCGGTGTCAGCCCTCGCCAGTAGGGTGTGAGACATGGCCGACCCCTCCAGCTACCGCCCCCAGCCGGGACAGATCCCGGACTCTCCCGGGGTGTACAGGTTCCGTGACGAGCACCGCCGGGTGATCTACGTCGGAAAGGCGAAAAGCCTGCGCCAGCGCCTGGCGAACTACTTCCAGGACCTGGCGAACCTGCACCCGCGCACCCGGACGATGGTCACCACCGCCGCGTCCGTGGAGTGGACCGTGGTGTCCACGGAGGTCGAGGCCCTGCAGCTGGAGTACTCCTGGATCAAGGAGTTCGACCCCCGGTTCAACGTCAAGTACCGCGACGACAAGAGCTATCCGTACCTCGCGGTGACGATGAACGAGGAGTTCCCGCGCGTGCAGGTGATGCGCGGCCACAAGCGCAAGGGCGTCCGGTACTTCGGGCCCTACGGACACGCGTGGGCCATCCGGGACACGGTCGACCTGCTGCTGCGCGTCTTCCCCGTGCGCACCTGCTCGGCGGGCGTCTTCAAGAACGCCACCCGCACCGGCCGTCCCTGTCTGCTCGGTTACATCGGCAAGTGCTCGGCGCCCTGCGTCGGCCGCGTCGACCCGGAGGAGCACCGCGAACTGGCCGAGGAGTTCTGCGACTTCATGGCCGGCCGCACGGGCACGTACATCCGCCGCCTGGAGAAGCGGATGACCGAGGCGGCCGAGGAGATGGAGTACGAGCGCGCCGCCCGCCTGCGCGACGACATCGAGGCCCTGAAGAAGGCCATGGAGAAGAACGCGGTCGTGCTCGCCGACGCGACCGACGCCGACCTGATCGCCGTCGCCGAGGACGAGCTGGAGGCGGCCGTGCAGATCTTCCACGTGCGCGGCGGACGCGTGCGCGGCCAGCGCGGCTGGGTCACCGACAAGGTCGAGGAGATCACCACCGGCGCCCTCGTCGAGCACGCCCTGCAGCAGCTCTACGGCGAGGAGAAGGGCGACTCGGTCCCCAAGGAGGTCCTGGTCCCGGCCCTGCCCGACCCGGTCGAGCCCGTCCAGGAGTGGCTCGCCGACCGCCGCGGTTCGGGCGTCTCGCTGCGCATCCCGCAGCGCGGCGACAAGAAGGCCCTCATGGAGACCGTGCAGCGCAACGCCCTGCAGGCCCTCGCGCTGCACAAGACCAAGCGAGCCTCCGACCTCACCACGCGCTCGCGGGCCCTGGAGGAGATCGCCGAGGCCCTCGACCTCGACAGCGCTCCCCTGCGTATCGAGTGCTACGACATCTCGCACCTCCAGGGCGACGACGTCGTGGCCTCCATGGTGGTCTTCGAGGACGGTCTGCAGCGCAAGAGCGAGTACCGCCGCTTCCAGATCAAGGGCTTCGCCGGACAGGACGACGTCCGCTCCATGCACGAGGTGATCACCCGCCGCTTCCGGCGCTACCTCGCGGAGAAGGAGAAGACCGGTGAGTGGGTCGAGGACGGTCACGAGGACGGCCTCGCGGGTGACCTCGGGACAGGCCTCAAGGACGAGGACGGCCGCCCGAAGAAGTTCGCCTACCCGCCCCAGCTGGTCGTGGTCGACGGCGGCCAGCCGCAGGTCGCCGCCGCCAAGGAGGCCCTCGACGAGCTCGGCATCGACGACATCGCCGTCTGCGGCCTCGCCAAGCGACTGGAGGAGGTATGGCTGCCGGACGAGGACGACCCGGTCGTCCTGCCCCGCACCAGCGAGGGCCTCTACCTGCTGCAGCGCGTCCGCGACGAGGCCCACCGTTTCGCGATCACCTACCAGCGCACCAAGCGGGCCAAACGCTTCAAGGCCAGCCCCCTGGACGAGGTGCCCGGCCTCGGCGACACCCGCAAGCAGGCTCTGCTGAAGCACTTCGGCTCGCTCAAGAGACTGCGGTCCGCCACCATCGACCAGATCTGCGAGGTCCCCGGCATAGGCCGCAAGACGGCCGAGACGATCGCCGTGGCCCTCGCCCAGGCGGCTCCCGCCGCACCCGCCGTCAACATGACGACTGGAGAGATCATGGAGGAGGAACCCGGCACCATGGGTTCCGGTGGGGAGCCCGTGACGACGGGCGCCCCGGACGAACGACGGGGGCAGGAGACATGAATGTGAACGAGCACGACGAGCAACAAGGGCAGACGGACCAGGGCGGAGACGAAGCACAGGTGAGTACGGGCACGACCGGCGACCAGGGCGGGCTCCCCGAGGCGGCCATCCCCGAGCTGGTGATCATCTCCGGAATGTCGGGCGCGGGCAGGTCGACGGCGGCCAAGTGCCTGGAGGACCTGGGCTGGTTCGTCGTCGACAACCTCCCGCCCGCGCTGATCCCCACCATGGTGGAGCTCGGCGCCCGGTCGCAGGGCAACGTGGCACGGATCGCGGTCGTCGTGGACGTCCGCGGCCGCCGCTTCTTCGACAACCTCCGCGAGTCCCTCGCCGACCTGGAGGCCAAGAACGTCACCCGGCGGATCGTCTTCCTGGAGTCCTCCGACGAGGCCCTGGTGCGCCGCTTCGAGTCGGTGCGCCGCCCGCACCCCCTGCAGGGCGACGGCCGGATCGTCGACGGCATCGCCGCCGAGCGCGAGCTGCTGCGCGAGCTGCGCGGCGACGCCGACCTGGTCATCGACACCTCCAGCCTCAACGTGCACGAGCTGCGTGCCAAGATGGACGCCCAGTTCGCCGGCGAGGAGGAGCCCGAGCTGCGGGCCACCGTGATGTCCTTCGGCTTCAAGTACGGCCTTCCCGTGGACGCCGACCTGGTCGCCGACATGCGCTTCCTGCCCAATCCGCACTGGGTCCCGGAGCTGCGCCCCTTCACCGGCCTCAACGAGGAGGTGTCGGCGTACGTCTTCAACCAGCCCGGCGCCAAGGAGTTCCTCGACCGCTACGCCGAGCTGCTCCGGCTGATCGCCGCGGGCTACCGCCGCGAGGGCAAGCGGTATGTGACGATCGCGATCGGCTGCACCGGTGGCAAGCACCGCTCGGTGGCCATGTCGGAAAAGCTCGCCGCGCGTCTGGCGGCCGAGGGCGTGGAGACGGTGGTCGTGCACCGGGACATGGGACGCGAATGACGGAGCGCTCTGTGCGGCTGAGCAGGCTGCGCCGGACGGTTCCCGAGTCGCGTGCCGCCCGGCCCGTGGAGGCCCGCGGTGCCCGGCCGCGCCGGCGTGGTGCCCAGCCCAAGGTCGTCGCCCTCGGCGGCGGCATGGGCCTGTCCGCCTCGCTCGCCGCCCTGCGCCGGATCACCGGCGACCTCACCGCCGTCGTCACCGTGGCCGACGACGGCGGCTCCAGCGGGCGCCTGCGCGACGAGCTGGGCGTGCTGCCGCCCGGCGACCTGCGCAAGGCGCTGGCCGCGCTGTGCGGCGACGACGACTGGGGTCAGACCTGGGCCCGGGTCATCCAGCACCGCTTCCACTCCCAGGGCGACCTGCACGACCACGCGGTCGGCAACCTCCTGATCGTCGCCCTGTGGGAGCAGCTCGGCGACCACGTCCAGGCGCTGGACCTGGTGGGCAAGCTCCTCGGCGCGCACGGGCGCGTGCTGCCCATGTCCGCCGTACCGCTGGAGCTGCAGGCCCTGGTCAAGGGGCATGATCCGGCGCGGCCGGAGGACGTGGACACCGTGCGCGGGCAGGCGACCGTGGCGCTCACACCCGGCGAGGTGCAGTCCGTGCACGTCGTGCCGCACGACCCGCCCGCCGTCCCCGAGGCCGTCGAGGCCGTGCTGGACGCGGACTGGGTGGTGCTCGGCCCCGGCTCCTGGTTCTCCTCGGTCATCCCGCACCTGCTCGTGCCGGAACTGCTGGACGCGCTCACCGAGACCAAGGCGCGCCGGGTACTCTCGCTGAACCTCGCCCCGCAGCCCGGAGAAACCGAGGGCTTCTCCCCGCAGCGTCATTTGGAGGTTTTGGGACGACACGCCCCTAAACTCGCCCTGGACGTGGTGCTGGCCGACGAGGCCGCCGTGCCCGACCGCGACGTGCTCACCGAAGCCGCAGGGCGGCTCGGAGCAGCGGTCGAGCTGGCCCCGGTGGCCCGGAGGGACGGAACTCCGCGGCACGACCCGGAGCTGCTGGCCGCCGCGTACGACCGTATTTTTCGGATGCATGGAAGGATCGGCCCATGGCGATGACGGCAGCGGTGAAGGACGAGATCTCTCGGCTCCCCGTCACCCGGACCTGCTGCAGAAAGGCGGAGGTCTCCGCCGTCCTGCGGTTCGCCGGCGGCCTCCATCTGGTCAGCGGGCGCATCGTGATCGAGGCGGAGCTGGACACCGCGATGGCGGCCCGGCGCCTGAAGCGGGACATCCTGGAGATCTTCGGCCACTCCTCCGAACTGATCGTGATGGCGCCCGGCGGACTGCGCCGCGGCTCGCGCTACGTCGTCCGGGTTGTCGCCGGCGGTGACCAGCTGGCCCGGCAGACCGGCCTGGTGGACGGGCGGGGCCGCCCGATCCGCGGCCTGCCCCCGCAGGTGGTCTCGGGGGCCACCTGCGACGCGGAGGCCGCCTGGCGCGGCGCCTTCCTGGCGCACGGCTCCCTCACCGAGCCCGGCCGCTCCTCCTCCCTGGAGGTGACCTGCCCCGGCCCCGAGGCCGCCCTCGCCCTGGTGGGCGCCGCCCGCCGTCTGTCGATCGCCGCCAAGGCCCGCGAGGTGCGCGGCGTGGACCGCGTGGTCGTCCGGGACGGCGACGCGATCGGCGCCCTGCTCACCCGCCTCGGCGCGCACGAGTCCGTGCTGGCCTGGGAGGAGCGCCGGATGCGCCGCGAGGTACGGGCCACGGCGAACCGTCTCGCCAACTTCGACGACGCCAACCTCCGCCGCTCCGCGCGTGCGGCGGTCGCCGCCGGCGCCCGCGTCCAGCGCGCGCTGGAGATCCTCGGCGAGGAGGTTCCCGAGCACCTCGCGGCCGCCGGCCGGCTGCGCATGGAGCACAAGCAGGCCTCGCTGGAGGAACTGGGCGCACTCGCCGACCCGCCGCTGACCAAGGACGCCGTCGCCGGCCGCATCCGCCGCCTGCTGGCGATGGCCGACAAGCGCGCCTCCGACCTCGGTATCCCGGGCACGGATTCCACTCTCACCGAGGAGATGGCCGACAACCTCGTCGGCTGACCGGGTCAACCCGTCGGTGCCGACGCCCACTTGGGCCGTCGGCACCGGTGTTTGACTGTCTTTGAGGCACCCTTGACTCGGCTGAGAAGTGGCATGAGCCTGGCAACACTTCGTCGCCGTGACGAAGGACGGCTAGGGGGGTTCATGAGACACAGAGCGAGATCGATCCTCGCTGTCGGCGCGCTCCTGATCGGGGGAGCGAGCCTCGCACCCATCGCCCAGGCACAGAACGGACCGTCACAGGGTTCGGATCCCAATGAGGTCAACGTCTACCGCGCGGACGTCACCGCCAGGCAGGTACCCCTGCTGCTGGCGGCCGGACAGGACGGCCAGGAGCTCGCCGAGCAGGTCCCCGCGAAGGGCACCGCCTCGGTCGAGCTCTATCTCACCGGTCGGCAGGCCCACCAGCTCGAGAAGCAGGGCGTCGACCTCACCGAGCACACACTTTCGGCCAAGGCCGAGAAGCGGGTCGACAACGCCGCCCAGGGAGTGTTCCGCCCGTACGGCGGAAGCGGCGGCATCAAGGAGGAGATCGTCCGCACCGGGCAGCAGAACCCCGGTCTGACCAAGGTCGTCTCCATCGGCAAGACGATCAACGGCCAGGACATCCTCGCGCTCAAACTGACCAAGGACGCGAAGAAGTCCAAGGACGGCTCGAAGCCCTCCGTGCTGTACCTGTCCAACCAGCACGCGCGTGAGTGGATCACGCCGGAGATGACCCGCCGGCTGATGCACTACTACATCGAGCACTACAAGACCGACAAGCGCATCAGGAAGATCGTCGACTCCACCGAGCTGTGGTTCGTGATCTCGGCCAACCCCGACGGCTACGACTACACCTTCAAGAACTCCGACACCCGTCTGTGGCGCAAGAACCTGCGGGACGTCAACGGCGACGGCGTCATCTCCACCGGCGACGGCGTCGACCTCAACCGCAACTTCGCCTACAAGTGGGGCTATGACGACGAGGGTTCGTCCCCCAACCCCACCAGCGAGACCTACCGCGGCGCGAGCCCGGGCTCCGAGCCCGAGACCAAGGCACTCGACGCCTTCGAGAAGCGCATCGGCTTCTCCTACGGCGTCAACTACCACTCCGCCGCCCAACTCCTCCTCTACGGCGTCGGCTGGCAGGTGGCCACCCCGACCCCTGACGACGTCGTCTACAAGGCGCTCGCGGGGACCCCGGACAACTCCGCGATCCCGGGCTACCGTCCGCAGGTCTCCTCGGAGCTGTACACCACCAACGGCGAGGCGGACGGCCACGCGGCGAACGTCAACGGCATGTCGATGTTCACCCCCGAGATGTCGACCTGCCAGACGGCCTCCAACCTCGACCCGAACGACCAGTGGAACGCGGCCGACTGCCAGTCCGTGTTCAACTTCCCGGACGACGAGAAGCTGATCCAGCAGGAGTTCGTCAAGAACATCCCCTTCGCGCTCTCGGTCGCAGAGACCGCCCAGCACCCGGACACCCCCTCCTCCTCGCTCGGCCTGAAGGCCGCCGACTTCACCCCGGCGACGTTCTCCACGTCCTACTCCCGCGGCGCCGACCAGGAGGTCTCCGTCGTCGCCCGCAAGGCGATCCGCGGCAAGGAGCTCAACTACCGCGTCAACGGTGGCCGTACGAAGGACGAGCCGCTGCGGGCCTGGAAGGGCGGCGAGACCTACGGCGGCGATGACAACCTGCACTTCGACGAGTACCGGGCCAAGGTCCGGGACGGCGACCCGGGCGACAAGGTCGAGGTGTGGTTCACCGGCCGCGGCAGGAGCGGCAAGAAGGTCTCCAGCGAGCACTTCACCTACACCGTCGCCCAGCGCGCCAAGGCCGACACCCTCGTCGTCGCGGAGGAGGGCGCGACCGCCACGCAGGCGCAGACCTATGTGGACGCGCTGAAGGCGAACGGCCGCAAGGCCCTCGTCTGGGACGTCGCCACCCAGGGCGCGCCCGACGCGCTCGGCGTGCTGAAGCACTTCAGGACCGTGGTCCACTACACGGGCGCGAGCGTCCCCGGCAACGCCACCCAGCTCCAGCTGCGTGCCTACCTCAACGAGGGCGGCAAGCTGATCGAGGCGGGCGAGCAGGCCGGCGGCAACGTCGACCTCGGCGGCGGCACCCTGTCCAACGACTTCAGCCAGTACTACCTGGGCGCCTACTCCCGTACGTCGACCCCCGGCGCCACGGGCTTCACCGGATCCGGTGAACTCGGCGGCTTCGGCGGGCCCCTCGGCGCGGCGCCCGGCAACCCCCTCGACAGGGCCGGCACCTACAGCGTCACCTCCGACTCGCTGCCCGCCGACAAGTACCCGCAGTTCGCCAGCGCCGGCGCGGGCCAGTTCGCCGGGACCGTCAACCCGTACGGGCCCTACGCGGGTTCCTCCATGGCGGCCGCCGTGCACACCGACGACGCCTACAAGCGCCTCACCCGCACCATCGACCTCACCGGTGTAACGGCGGCCCAGCAGCCGACCCTGCGCAGCCAGTTGCTGTGGGACACCGAGCCCGGCTACGACCATGTGATCGTCGAGGCCCACACGGTCGGCGCCGACGACTGGACGACCCTCCCGGAGAAGGGCGGCGCGAGCAGCCAGACCGTCCCCTCGGAGTGCGGGGCGGGCTTCCTGATCAACGAACACCCGTGGCTCAAGCACTACCTGACCATCGGCGACAACGCGTGCACCGCCACCGGCACCAGCGGCGCCTGGAACAGCCTCACCGGCGCCTCCAGCGGCTGGCAGCAGGTCAACTACGACCTGAGCGCCTACGCCGGCAAGTCCGTGCAGGTCTCCATCAGCTACGTCACCGACCCGGGCACCGGCGGTCACGGCGTCCTCGCCGACGACGCCTCGCTCGTCCTCGGCGGCACGGCGACGCAGACCGAGGGCTTCGAGACCTCGCTCGGCGCCTGGAGCGTGACCGGACCGCCCGCGGGCAGCCCGGCCGTGCTCAGGGACTGGGAACGCACGGGTGCCTTGTTCAAGACGTACGGCGCCGTCACCACCGACCGGACCGTGCTGCTGGGCTTCGGCCTGGAGCACGTCACCGCGGCGGCGGACCGTGCCGCACTCGTCAAGAAGGCGCTCGCCGCCCTGGGAGGGTGAACAGGCTGGTCAACGATGACTAGCACTCCGTAGTCAAAAAGAGTGACCGGACGTTTCGAGCCGGGCGGTCCGTACCCCTACTGGCGGGTACGGACCGCCTGCCCGTGTATGCGGCAATCCGATGTCACTCCGGAGCCCTCAGGGAGGTAGGGTCGGGGGTGGTCGGGGACATCCCAAACAGAGCTCGCCGGCACCGCATGGCCGGCGTACCAACGAGGAGATCGGTTCGTGACGATCCGCGTAGGCATCAACGGCTTCGGTCGTATCGGTCGCAACTACTTCCGCGCGCTGCTGGAGCAGGGTGCTGACATCGAGATCGTGGCTGTCAACGACCTGGGTGACACCGCGACCACCGCTCACCTGCTGAAGTACGACACCATCCTGGGCCGCCTCAAGGCCGAGGTCTCGCACACCGCCGACACCATCACCGTCGACGGCAAGACCATCAAGGTCCTGTCCGAGCGCAACCCCGCCGACATCCCGTGGGGTGAGCTGGGCGCCGACATCGTCATCGAGTCCACCGGCATCTTCACCAAGAAGGAAGACGCCGCGAAGCACATCGCCGGCGGCGCCAAGAAGGTCATCATCTCGGCTCCGGCCAAGGATGAGGACATCACCATCGTGATGGGCGTCAACCAGGACAAGTACGACCCGGCGAACCACCACGTCATCTCCAACGCCTCCTGCACCACCAACTGCGTGGCGCCGATGGCCAAGGTCCTCGACGAGAACTTCGGCATCGTCAAGGGCCTGATGACGACGGTGCACGCGTACACCAACGACCAGCGCATCCTGGACTTCCCGCACAAGGACCTGCGTCGCGCGCGTGCCGCCGCCGAGAACATCATCCCGACCACCACGGGTGCCGCGAAGGCCACCGCGCTGGTCCTCCCGCAGCTCAAGGGCAAGCTGGACGGCATCGCCATGCGCGTCCCGGTCCCGACCGGCTCGGCCACCGACCTCGTCGTGGAGCTGTCCCGCGAGGTCACCAAGGACGAGGTCAACGCCGCGTTCAAGAAGGCCGCCGAGGGCGAGCTGCAGGGCTACCTGACCTACACCGAGGACGAGATCGTCTCCTCGGACATCGTCAGCGACCCGTCCTCCTGCACCTTCGACTCCTCCCTGACCATGGTCCAGGAGGGCACGTCGGTGAAGATCCTCGGCTGGTACGACAACGAGTGGGGCTACTCCAACCGCCTCGTCGACCTCACGGTCTTCGTCGGCAACCAGCTCTGATCCACAGAGCAGGCACTTTGCTGTGAGAGCAGGGCTCGGGCGGCGCAGGGACGCGCCGCCCGGGCCCTGACTCACGTACAGAACAGCTCTCGTACGATCAGAGCAGCCCTCACCAGGAGTCCCTCATGAAGACGATCGACGAACTTCTCGCCGAAGGCGTGGACAACAAGCGGGTCTTCGTCCGCGCCGACCTCAACGTGCCGCTCGCCGACGGCCTCATCACCGACGACGGCCGCATCCGTGCCGTACTGCCCACCGTCAAGGCCCTCGTCGAGGCGGGCGCCAAGGTGGTCGTCGCCTCGCACCTGGGCCGCCCCAAGGGTGCCCCGGACCCCGCCTTCTCGCTGCTGCCCGCCGCCGAGCGTCTCGCCGAACTGCTCGGCGCCCCCGTCGCGTTCGCCCAGGACACCGTCGGCCCCGCCGCCCACGACGCGGTGAACGGCCTCCAGCCCGGCCAGGTCGCGGTCATCGAGAACCTGCGCTTCAACGCCGGCGAGACCTCCAAGGACGACACCGAGCGCGGCGAGTTCGCCGACCGGCTCGCGGCCCTCGCGGACGTCTACGTGGGTGACGGTTTCGGCGCGGTGCACCGCAAGCACGCCTCGGTCTTCGACCTTCCGGCCCGGCTGCCGCACTACGCCGGCTACCTCATCGCCACCGAGGTCGGCGTCCTGAAGAAGCTCACCGAGGACGTCAAGCGCCCCTACGTCGTCGCGCTCGGCGGCGCCAAGGTCTCCGACAAGCTCGCGGTCATCGACCAGCTGCTCGGCAAGGCCGACCGTCTGCTCATCGGCGGCGGCATGGCGTACACCTTCCTCAAGGCCAAGGGCTACGAGATCGGCAAGTCCCTGCTCCAGGAGGACCAGATCCCCGCGGTCCTGGAGTACATCGAGCGCGCCGAGAAGACCGGCGTCGAGCTGGTCCTGCCCGTCGACGTCGTGGTCGCCCAGGAGTTCCCCGACCTGGCGGGCAAGGCTCCGGCCAACCCCACCACGGTCGCCGCCGACTCCGTCCCCGGTGACCAGATGGGCCTGGACATCGGTCCCGAGTCCCGCAAGCTGTACGCCTCGAAGATCACCGACGCCGCCACCGTCTTCTGGAACGGCCCGATGGGCGTCTTCGAGCACCCCGATTTCGCCGAGGGCACCAAGGCGGTCGCCCAGGCCCTCCTCGACTCCCCGGCCTTCACGGTCGTCGGCGGCGGCGACTCCGCCGCGGCCGTCCGCCTCCTGGGCTTCGACGAGACCGCGTTCGGACACATCTCGACCGGTGGCGGCGCCTCCCTCGAATACCTCGAGGGCAAGACGCTCCCCGGCCTCGCCGCACTGGAGGACTGACCCAGCCATGACCACTCGCACGCCGATCATGGCGGGCAACTGGAAGATGAACCTCAACCACCTCGAGGCCATCGCGCACGTCCAGAAGCTCGCCTTCGCCCTCGCGGACAAGGACTACGAGGCCGTCGAGGTCGCCGTCCTGCCGCCCTTCACCGACCTGCGCTCCGTGCAGACCCTGGTCGACGGCGACAAGCTCAAGATCAAGTACGGCGCCCAGGACATCTCGCGGCACGACTCCGGCGCCTACACCGGCGAGATCTCCGGCCCGATGCTGGCCAAGCTGAAGTGCACCTACGTGGTGATCGGCCACTCCGAGCGCCGCCAGTACCACGCCGAGACCGACGAGATCGTGAACGCCAAGGTCAAGGCCGCTTACAAGCACGGTCTGACCCCGATCCTGTGCGTCGGCGAGGAGCTGGACGTGCGCGAGGCGGGCAACCACGTCACGCACACGCTCACCCAGGTCGAGGGCGGTCTCAAGGACCTCCCCGCCGAGCAGGCCGAGTCCGTCGTGATCGCCTACGAGCCCGTGTGGGCCATCGGCACCGGCAAGGTCTGCGGCGCCGAGGACGCCCAGGAGGTCTGCGCCGCCATCCGCGCCAAGCTCGCCGAGCTGTACACCCAGGAGCTGGCCGACCAGGTCCGCATCCAGTACGGCGGCTCCGTCAAGGCGGGCAACGTCGCCGAGATCATGGCCCAGGCCGACATCGACGGCGCGCTCGTGGGCGGCGCGTCCCTCGACGCCGACGAGTTCGTCAAGATCGTGCGCTTCCGCGACCAGTGAGTATGCGCTAGGCCCGATCCGTCGTACCCTTGCGGGGTCCAGCACTGTGCCGGACCCCGCGTGTACATCCGAATCCGAGGAAGTTGGTCCAGCCGTGGTTTTGGGGTTCTCGATCGCCCTGATCGTCTTCAGCCTGCTGATGATGCTGCTGGTGCTGATGCACAAGGGCAAGGGCGGCGGTCTCTCCGACATGTTCGGTGGCGGCATGCAGTCCTCCGTCGGCGGCTCCTCGGTCGCCGAGCGCAACCTCGACCGCATCACCGTGGTGATCGGTCTGCTGTGGCTGGCGTGCATCGTCGTGCTCGGCCTGCTCATGAAGTCGTCCTGACGGCGAACAGCCGAGCGGCAACCCGCACACAGCACCTCCATTCCGCACGTAAGGCCCCATGTTCGGTACGCGCAGCTGAGCGCGGCCTATCATGGGGCTTGCGTCTGGGTGTGGGGCTTGTAACTCCAACCACTGGACGTGCGTTGGGCCTTACGTAGACTGAGGCGCTCGCAACGAAGCGACACGCCGACTCGCTTCGCGGCACCATCACGCAGGGAGTTACGACCGTGGCAAGTGGCAACGCGATCCGAGGAAGCCGGGTCGGGGCGGGGCCGATGGGCGAGGCCGAGCGCGGCGAGTCCGCGCCGCGTCTGCGCATCTCCTTCTGGTGCTCCAACGGGCACGAGACGCAGCCCAGCTTCGCCAGCGACGCGCAGGTTCCCGAGACCTGGGACTGCCCGCGCTGTGGCTTCCCGGCCGGACAGGACCGGGACAACCCGCCGGACCCGCCGCGCACCGAGCCCTACAAGACGCACCTCGCGTACGTCCGGGAGCGGCGCAGCGACGCGGACGGCGAGGCGATCCTCGCCGAGGCGCTCGCCAAACTGCGGGGCGAGATCTAGGAATTGACGGCCGGCCGGGCACCCCAGCGGGTGCCTGGCCGGACCTGTCTTCGTCGCCGGGGCCGACCGCCTCCGGACCGATTGTCAGTGGTGCCCTCTACGGTTTGTGCAGACGCGAATCGTGAGGGGGAGACGTGACGACGGTCGAGTCCGCGGGCGGGTGTGCGCCCACGTGGCGTGGGGGGTTCGGGCGGCTGTGGACGGCCGCGGTGGTCTCCCGCTTCGGAGACGCGCTGCGCGGTGCCGCCCTGCCCCTACTCGCCGCCTCGCTGACGGACCGACCCCTGCTCATCGCGTCCGTCACCGCCTGCGGCTATCTGCCCTGGATCGTCTTCGGGCTGCTCGGCGGCGCGGTCGCGGACCGGGTGGACCAGCGGCGCGCGATGTGGACGGTGGACGCGGTACGAGGGCTGCTCGTCGCCGCGTTCGCCGTGGCCGTCGCACTCGGTCACGCCTCCATCGCGCTGATCATCGTCCTCGCCTTCGCCCTGACCACCCTCCAGACCCTGTTCGACAACGCCTCCACCGCCTTGCTGCCCGTCCTGGTCGACCGCGCGGCGCTCGGCAGCGCCAACGCCCGGCTGATGACCGGGCAGCAGATCGCGGCCGGTCTGATGGGCGCGCCCGTGGTGCCCCTGCTGATCGCCGCGGGGGCCGCCGTCCCCTTCGTGGCCGACGCGGGGACCTTCCTGGTGGCCGCCGCGCTGGTCGCCTCGCTGCGGACCGAGGCGCCCGAACGGCCACCGGCACCGGCGGGCAGCACCCTGCGCCGGGAGGTCGCCGGCGGTCTGCGCACCCTGTGGCACGACCGGGCCCTGCGCGGACTGTGCTCTGCCACGGCCCTGTGCAACGTCGGCATGGGCGCGCTGATCGCCACGCTGGTCATCCTGGTCACGGGTTGGCTCGACGCCGGCACCGCCGGATACGCGGCGGCGACCACCGCGTACACCGTCGGCGGGCTCGCCGGGGGAGCGGTGAACCGGCGCGTCACCGCCCGGCTCGGGGCCCCGCGCGCCGTACTGCTCGCCGGCCTCGTGCAGATCGGCGCCCTGGTGGTGATGGGCGCCGTCCGGAGCCTGACGGCGCTGGTGGCGGCCCTGGCCGTGTTCGGGTTCATGGGCATGGTGTGGAACGTCAACACCACCACGCTCACGCAACAGCGCGCGCCCGCCGAGATGCTGGGCAGGGTCAGCTCCGCCTTCCGCACCCTCGCCGTCGCCGGGGCACCGCTGGGCGCACTGCTCGGGGGTGCCGCCGCCACCGCCTGGGGACCGGGCGCCCCGCCGCTGCTGACCGCCGCCTTCTTCGTCCTCGCCGTCATCGCGCTGATACCTGTGCGCAAGCCGGACGTACCTGTTGTTGCGCCGGGCGACGACGCCATGACGGCTCGCGCCCCGCGCTGATCAACTAGGTTGGAACAGCTGGGACAGGCACGAGAGAAGGCTGAAGTCGGACATGAACGCAGACGGCCGTACCAGGCTCAACCAGACGCCCGAGTGGACCGCGCTGGCCAAGCACCGCGAGGAGCTCGCCGACACGAGCCTGCGGGAGCTCTTCTCCGCCGACCCGGGCCGCGGCACCGGCTACACGCTGCAGGTGGGCGACCTGTACGTCGACTACTCCAAGCACCTGGTCACCGACGACACCCTGCGGCTGCTGCGCGAACTGGCCGCCGCCACCGACGTGTTCGGGCTGCGGGACGCCATGTTCCGCGGCGAGAGGATCAACGCCACGGAGAACCGCGCCGTGCTGCACACCGCCCTGCGCGCCGCGCGCGACGCGGTGATCGAGGTCGACGGCGAGAACGTGGTGCCCGGGGTGCACGCGGTCCTCGACAAGATGGCCGACTTCGCCGACCGCGTCCGCTCCGGCGCGTGGACCGGACACACCGGCAAGCGCATCAGGAACATCATCAACGTCGGCATCGGCGGCTCCGACCTCGGACCCGCGATGGCCTACGAGGTGCTGCGCAGCTACACCGACCGCGATCTCACGGTCCGCTTCGTGTCGAACGTCGACGGCGCCGACCTGCACGAGGCCACCCGCGACCTGGACGCGGCGGAGACGCTGTTCGTCATCGCCTCCAAGACCTTCACCACCATCGAGACGATCACCAACGCGACCTCGGCGCGCGCCTGGCTGCTGGATGAGCTGAAGGCCGGTCAGGAAGCCGTCGCCCGGCACTTCGTGGCCCTGTCGACCAACGCCGGCAAGGTCTCCGACTTCGGTATCGACACGGCCAACATGTTCGAGTTCTGGGACTGGGTCGGCGGACGGTACTCGTACGACTCGGCGATCGGCCTGTCCCTGATGATCGCGATCGGCCCGGACCGCTTCCGGGAGATGCTCGACGGCTTCCGGCTGGTCGACGAGCACTTCAGGACCGCGCCCGCCGAGTCCAATGTGCCGCTGCTGCTGGGGCTGTTGGGCATCTGGTACGGCAACTTCCACGGCGCCCAGTCGCACGCGGTGCTGCCCTACAGCCACTACCTCTCCAAGTTCACGGCGTATCTGCAGCAGCTGGACATGGAGTCCAACGGCAAGTACGTGGGCCGGGACGGGCAGGAGGTCGACTGGCAGACCGGGCCGGTGGTGTGGGGCACCCCGGGGACCAACGGGCAGCACGCGTACTACCAGTTGATCCATCAGGGCACGAAGCTGATCCCGGCGGACTTCATCGGGTTCGCCGAGCCCGTGGCCGAGCTGAGCGAGGGGCTGAAGGCGCAGCACGACCTGCTGATGGCCAACTTCTTCGCCCAGACACAGGCGTTGGCCTTCGGCAAGACCCCGGACGAGGTGCGGGCGGAGGGGGTGCCCGAGGAGCTGGTGGCGCACAAGACCTTCAAGGGCGACCACCCGACGACCACGATCCTCGCGCGCGAGCTGACGCCGTCCGTGGTCGGCCAGCTGATCGCGCTGTACGAGCACAAGGTGTTCGTGCAGGGCGCCGTGTGGAACATCGACTCCTTCGACCAGTGGGGCGTCGAGCTGGGCAAGGTGCTGGCCAAGCGGGTGGAGCCGGCGCTGACGGAGGGCGCCGAGGTGCCCGGCCTGGACGAGTCCAGCAAGGCGCTGGTGGCCAAGTACCGGGAGCTGCGCGGGCGGCGGTGAGGTGACCGGGTCGCGCCGCTCGCCCGTTGAGAGGTGCGTCCCATCCTTGCGGGGCGCCGTCAGGCTGGGCGTCCCGTGCCGGCCGCGTTCAGGCCACCGCCGTCAGGGTGTCCGCCAACCGGCGTCGGGCCGCGCGTGCCGCCGGCAGGGCTGCGAGCGCGGTCGCGCCCAGGACCGCTGCCGTGCCGAACAGCGCCAGCAGCAGTGGCGGCGGGTTCTGGGCGATGCCCGAGCCGATGCCGCTCGATCTGCCCTGGGCGTCGATCAGCCAGCGCGCGAGGGGTGCGCCCAGGGTCGTGCCGACGAGGACGGCGGCCAGGGCGGTGCAACCGGTGGCCGTGACGGTGATCGCGGTGATCTGGCGCGGGGACAGGCCGATGGCCTTGAGGGCGAGCAGATCGCGTTCGCTCTCGCGGACCATGCCGCCGATGGCGGTGAGCAGTTCGACGATCCCGATCAGGGCGAGGACGCCGATCAGTCCGACGACGACCGAGCGCAGCGGGGAGAGCCCCTCGGCCGGGTTGGTGACGGCGTGCACCTCCAGCTGTCCGTGCCCGGCGCCGGTCAGCCGGGCGGCGACCGTGTGCGGGTCGGCGCCGGGGCGCAGGCGCAGCTGGTAGACGCTCGGGGTCAGCCGCGGATCGTTCTCACGGAGGGTGTCGAGGGACGTGGAGATGACCCGGCCGGCGTTCTCCGGCTCGATGCTGCGGCCCACGATGTGCAGGATCTGCGGCTGGTCGCCGACGGTCATGCGCACCCAGTCGCCGACCCGGGTGTGCGTCAGGTCGAGCAGGCCCTGCCCGGCCACGGCCTCTTCACTGCCGCGCGGCAGGCGGCCCTCGGCGAGGGTGTTGGGGTACGGGTCCTGCCGGGTGCCGAGGCCGCGCAGGGCGATCGTCGCGGTCTGGTTGGCGACGAGCGCGGCCACCTCCACGCTGGGGTAGACGGCGGCGACCTGCGGATCCCGTGCCAGCAGCGCACGGGCGTCGTGCTCGTCGAGCCCCGGGTCCGTGTGCACGGACAGCGCGGCGGGCAGCCCGATCCGTTCGGGCCGGCTCTGGGCCCGGTCGATGGTGGTCCACGCGCTCATCGCCACGACCATCAGCAGCAGCGGCAGGGCCAGCCGGACGATGGTCGCCAGCGAGCGGACCCGGCGGGTGAACGCCGTGTGCCAGCCCAGGACCAGCGCGGGGGGCAGCCGTACGCCGAGCGCCCGCCGCGCCACCCCGGACAGACGTCCGCCGCGCGCCACCGCGGGACGGGGTACCGGTACGGGCGGGACCCGTCCCGCGCGCCAGGCCGCGAGGCCCGTCGTCGCGCCGATGAACAGGACCGCGCCGGCCGGGATCGCGAACAGAGCCAGTGTGTGGCCGGGCAGGCCCTGCCAGACGCCGACCGCGTCGCCGAGCCGGCCCGGGATGCGGCTGCCCAGGGCCTGCGTCAGCGCCGCCGCGCCCACGGCGCCGAGGAGGGCGTACACGATGTGCTGGAAGAGGAACACCCGGACGACCTGGGCGGGGGTGAAGCCGATCGCCTTGAGGACCGAGATGTCGCGGAGGTGGCCGCGGATACGCGTGGCGATCGCGCCGTGCACCGCGAGTCCGGCCGCGATCAGGGCGCCGAGGCCGAACAGGCCCAGTACCTGGCCGAGCAGCCGGTTGTCGCCCTGGGCCTCGGCGCGGGCCTGTTTCCAGGTGGAGATCTCGCCGATGGTGCCGGGGCCGAGTTCCGCGGCGGCGCGCAGGAGGATGTAGACCGTGTCCTCGGGGTTGGTCAGGCGCAGTCCGATGACCTGGCCGGTGGGGTGCGGTACGGCGGAGGGCAGGGCCCAGACCAGGCCGGGCTGTTCCCCTGGGCTGTAGCGGGGCTCCGCGCTGTCGGCCACGCCCAGGACGGTCACGGTCCGTGCCGTACCGGGCAGGGTCAGCCGGTCGCCGGGCGCGGCGAGCAGGGCGCGGGCGAGGTGGCTCTCCAGGACGACGCCGTCCGGGGTGCCGGGGTCGAGCCAGCGGCCGGCGGTGACCAGCGGGTTGCCGACCGTGGGGCGTTCAGGTGTCACGCGGAGCTCGACGGCGGCGCGGGTGCCGCGGGAGACGAGGGTGGTGGAGGCGGTGGGGTAGGGGCCGGCGACGGACTCGACGCCGTCCAGTCGCGCCAGCTCGCGCTCGTCGGCGGTGGGACTCGTGTGGATCCAGACGTGCGCGCCGTGTGCCTGGGTGAAGACGCGCTGCCAGGGGTTGGTGGCGTACCCGAAGAGGGCGGTCGCCAGCAACAGCGACACGACGATCCCGGCCGTGGCGAGCACGAGGAACAACGCCTCGCCCCGATGCGCCCGCAGATCGGAGTGCGCCCAGCGCAAAGTCGCCCACACGCAGATCAGCCCCTCACCCGGCACCGGGCGACCCACCGGCCGAGGCCGCAGCCGACCCGCGGGAACCGGGGGGCCTGGGCGCCGGTGGCGCTCGGGGACCATCGGGTAGGGGCACCGCTCGCGGGACCGCCAGCCGAGGCTCCCGTCGCCCCGTGGCCGTGGCCGTGGCCGTAGCCGTAGCCGCGGCCCGAGGCCGACCGCCGGGCGCGGTCGTAGGGGACTTGCCGGATGATCCGCCGGGGCACCGGCGGGTTCAAGGTGTCGTCGTGCGTTCGCATGTCAGTCCTTGAACTCCAGTACCCCGGAGATGCCGGCCCGGCGGGAGAGGGTGTCGTCCAGGTCCGCGTCGTCGGCTATGCGGCCGTCGAAGAAGCTGATCACCCGGTCCGCGGCGCTCGCCAGCCGGGCGTCATGGGTGACCAGCACGATCGTCTGGCCTCGGCCGTGGAAGCGGGACAGCAGCCGCATCACCTCGCGCGTGCCCTTGCTGTCGAGGCTGCCGGCGGGCTCGTCGGCGAGCAGCAGCGGAGGGTGGTTGACCAGGGCCCGGGCCAGCGCGACCCGCTGCTGCTCGCCGCCGGACAGCTCACCCGGCAGGCTCCGCTCCTTGCCGGCCAGACCCAGCTCGCCCAGCAGCTCCTCCCGCTCCGCGCGCGCCCGCTTCGGCGACACCCCGGCAAGCAGCGCCGGCAGCTCCACGTTGTCGGCGACGGACAGGTTCGAGACCAGGTTGAAGAACTGGAAGACGATCCCGATCCGCTTCCTGCGCTCCACCGCCCAGCGCGCCTCGCTCCACCCGTCCGCGCACTCGCCGTCCAGCCACACGCTGCCGGAGTCCGGGCGCTGCAGCCCGCCCAGCAGATGCAGCAGCGTCGACTTGCCGGCCCCGGACGGCCCGGTGACGGCCACGAACTCTCCCCGCCGCACCCGCAGGCCGACCCCGCGCACCGCATGCGCCGGGGCACCCTCGCCGTGATGCGTCTTGACCAGGCCCTCGGCACGCAGCACGGGAGCGGGACGCTCGCTCATTCCAGCTCCTCCAGCTCTTCCTGGCACCGCTCCAGCCAGTCGAGGTCGGCCTGCAGGTGCAGCATCGCGCCCTCGATCAGCAACTGGGCGATGCGGTTGTCCCGGTCTTCGGCGGCGGCCAGCTTCGACAGCTGCCGCATGGTGTTCAGATACTGTCGCCGCTGCTTGTTGATCAGCGCGATCTGGTCGGCGAGACCCGTCTGCGGGGCGAGCGCCAGTTTCATGAAGAACTCGTCCCGCACCCGGGGCTCGTCCTCGGGCTCCTCGAACCAGCCACGCAGCGCGGCCCGCCCGGTGTCGGTGAGGTGGTAGACCTTCTTGTTGGGCCGGCTGGACTGCTCGACGTCCTCGCCCTCGATCAGTCCCTGCTTCTCGAGGCGGCCGAGGGTCACGTAGACCTGGCCGACGTTCGGCTGAGGGTACGCGGAGCCCAGCAGTTGCTCAAGGTCCTGCTTCAGCTCGTAGCCATGGGCCGGACCGCGCGCGAGAAGTGCCAGGAGGGGCAGGCGCACGGGTGCTGTCCTCCTGTTCGCCTAATGTGGGCCAGACCCAGAGGGTCTGGCGTCATTCTCCCGCCTGCCCGGCGGGGTCTGGCACGCACGCTCGCCGCGTTGCCGTACCGTCCACGTGGCTCCGCCACGAGGACGCTCCGGCGCCTTGCGATCGCACGCACCAGACCCCGCCGGGCCCGCCCTTAGGGCGGACGACGGGAGAATGACGCCAGACCCTAGTATCGCCCATACCTAACAGGTATACATGGCCTCTGACTCCGGGCAAGGGTGCCCGGTGCCGGGTGTGCAAGGAGGAACCTATGCGGTGGATACATGCCGCCGGTAGGGGCCTTCTCGTTCTCGTCGTGATCTTGACGGGGTACGTCACCTCGGGCGCCCGTGCCCAGGACGGCTCCGGTGGCGGTCGCGGGCCGCTCACCCTCGCCACCGCCGGCGACCTGACCCACTATCTCGGCCCCCTCCTCCAGGGCTGGAACCGCACCCACCCCGGCGAGAAGGTCACCCTCGTCGAACTCCCCGACTCCGCCGACGAGACCCACGCGCAGATGGCGACGGACCTGCGCGACGGCGACCGCAGCCGCTTCGACGTCCTCAACATCGACGTGAACTGGACCTCGGAGTTCGCGGCCGCGGGCTGGATACGCCCCCTGCCACGCGACCGCTTCCCCCTGGGGGCCTTCCTCGATCCGGTCACCGACACCGCGACCTACGAGGGACGTCTGTACGCCGTCCCGTACGTCACCAACGCCGGCCTGCTCCTCTATCGCAAGGACGTCCTTGCCAAGGAGGGCGTCCCGCCCCCGCGCACCTGGGCCGAGCTGGAGCACGACGCGAGGACGATCGCACCGAAGTACGGACTCGGCGGCTACGCAGGGCAGTTCCTGCCGTACGAGGGCCTGACCGTCAACGCGGCCGAGGCCGTCTACTCGGCGGGCGGCACCATCCTCGGCGACGAGGGAGCCCGCGTCACCGTCGACTCGGCGGCGACCGAGGGCATCGGGTTCCTGGCGCGCGGGGTGCGCGAGGGCTGGATACCGAAGGCGGCGCTGACGTACAAGGAGGAGGAGTCCAAACAGGCGTTCCAGGACGGCAAGCTGCTCTTCCTGCGCAACTGGCCCTACGCCTACGTCCTCGCCTCGGCCAAGGGCTCCCCGGTCGCCGGGAAGATCGGCGCCGTGCCGTTGCCCGGGCCGCACGGTCCGGGTACCAGCGTCCTCGGCGGTTCCAACCTCGCCGTCAACGCCCATGCCCGGCACCCCGATTCGGCCGCGCGTCTGATCGCGTACCTCACGAGTGCGCCGGTCCAGCGCCAGGTCCTCACGCGCGGCGCGCTGCCGCCCGTCCGTGCCGCGCTGTACGAGGATCCCGGTCTGATCCGGCGCTTCCCGTATCTCCCCACCCTGCGCGAGAGCGTGATCAACGCGAAGCCGCGCCCCAAGAGCCCGCGGTACGACCAGGTCAGCCTGGTCGTCCAGGCGGTCGTGCACGACGCGATGACCGGGCACGAGACGCCCGCGGCGGCGGCGCGCCGTCTGGCCCGGGAGCTGTCCGCGATCCCCGGTCGCTAGTTCCTGGTTCCTAGTTACTTGTTAAGTAACGCGACGGTCTCTCTTCGGTTCGCCTTGCCCGGTTAAGTCCGGATTTGGAGTGCCAACCAGCCAGTAGTTTCTGCTCCCTTCATTGACACCCTCTCGACACGTCTACTTAACATGCATGCATGCTGAGTAAGTACCGCTGGTGGCGGGACGCGGTGATCTATCAGGTGTACGTCCGCAGCTTCCTGGACAGCACCGGCGACGGCGTCGGCGATCTCGCCGGGGTCAGGGCGGGGCTGCCGTACCTGAAGAAGCTGGGTGTCGACGGGATCTGGCTGAGCCCCTTCTATCCGTCCCCGCAGCACGACCACGGCTACGACGTGGCCGACTACTGCGACGTCGACCCGCTCTTCGGCGACCTCGCCGAGTTCGACCTGCTGATGGCGGCCGCCCGGCGGCTCGGGGTCAAGGTGCTCCTCGACATCGTGCCCAACCACTGCTCCAGCGAGCACCCGTGGTTCCAGGAGGCGCTGGCGGCCGAGCCCGGCAGCCCGGCCCGCGCCCGCTTCCACTTCGCCGACGGACGCGGCCCCGCAGGCAGCGAGCCGCCCAACAACTGGCACTCCATGTTCGGCGGCCCCGCCTGGACCAGGGTCGGCGACGGCCAGTGGTACCTGCACATGTTCGCGCCCGAGCAGCCCGACTGGAACTGGCGCAACCCCGAGGTCGGCGCCGAGTTCGACCGGGTGCTGCGCTTCTGGCTGGACCGGGGCATCGACGGCTTCCGCATCGACGTGGCCGCCGGTCTCTACAAGCACCCCGACCTGCCCGACTCCGACGACCCCGAGGCCGACGCCCGCACCCGCGACTCGGTCAACCCGCTCGCCTGGAACCAGCCCGAGGTGCACGACGTGTGGCGGCGCTGGCGGGCCACCTGCGAGGAGTACACCGCCCGCGACGGCCGGGAGCGGCTGCTGGTCGGCGAGGTGTCCGTCCCGACCGCCCGCGAACACGCCCGGTACGTCCGCCCCGACGAGCTCCACCAGGCCTTCTTCTTCGACCTGCTGAGCGCCCCCTGGAACGCCGACGCCTTCCGCAAGGTCATCTCGGAGGCCATGCAGGACATCGCCGGCACCGGTTCCACGGTCACCTGGGTCCTCAACAACCACGACCAGGTCCGCACGGTGACGCGATACGGCGAACCGGCCACCGGGGGCAGCGGCCTCGGTGCCGCCCGCGCCCGCGCCGCCGCGCTGCTGATGCTGGCCCTGCCCGGGGCCGCGTACATCTACCAGGGCGAGGAGCTCGGTCTGCCCGAGGTCGTCGACCTGCCCGACGACGTCCTCACCGACCCGATCTTCCGGCGCACGGGAAGCCGCGCCCGGATCCGCGACGGCTGCCGGGTCCCGCTGCCCTGGTCCGGACAGGCCTCGCCCTTCGGCTTCACCTCCGGCGCCGAGAGCGCGCGGCCCTGGCTGCCGCAGCCGGAGTACTTCGCCGAGTACGCCACCGACCGAGCCCTCGCCGACACCCGCTCCTTCTGGCACCTGTACCGCGACGGCCTCCAACTGCGCGCCGCCCTGCCCCAGTTGGGCGAGGGCACACTCCGCTGGCTGGACACCCCGCCCGGCGTCCTCGGCTTCGTCCGCGGTGACGGCCTGGTCTGCGCCGTCAACTTCGGTACGGCGCCCACCCCTTCGCCGGTCTCCGGCACCCCTCTGCTGTCCAGCGGCCCGTGCCCGGCCGGGGTGCTCCCCGGCTCCACGGCCGCCTGGTGGATCAGCGACCTCTGATCCCCTGTCCCTTCCCCATCTCCCGTCATTCCCCATCCCTGAAAGGGACATCAACGATGATGCGACGACGCACGACCCTGCTCACGAGCTGCACCGCCCTCACCCTCGCCCTGGGCGCGACCGCCTGCGGAGGCGGCGGCCCGGTCACCGCGGGCGGCGGTGACAAGGCGCTCGGCGGACAGACGGTCACCGTGGCCGGTGTCTGGACCGGCAGCGAGCAGAAGAACTTCCAGAAGGTGCTGGACGCGTTCAGCGCGAAGACCGGCGCCAAGACCGAGTTCGTCTCCACCGGGGACAACGTCTCCACGGTCGTCGGCAGCAAGATCGAGGGCGGCAACGCCCCCGACGTGGTGATGGTCCCCCAGGTAGGCGTGTTGCAGCAGTTCGCGAAGAAGGGCTGGCTCACCCCGCTGTCGGCCACCACCGAGAAGGCGGTGGACGCCGGTTACGCACCCGTCTGGAAGAAGTACGGCAGCGTCGACGGCCGCCTCTACGGCCTCTACTTCAAGGCCGCCCACAAGTCGACGGTCTGGTACAGCCCCGACGCCCTCGACCAGGCCGGCGTCAAGCCGCCGAAGACGTACGACGAGATGCTGAAGGCCGGCCACACCGTCTCCGACTCCGGGCTCGCCGCCTTCTCCGTCGCCGGTGAGGACGGCTGGACCCTCACCGACTGGTTCGAGAACATCTACCTGTCCCAGGCGGGCCCCGAGAAGTACGACGCCCTCGCCGCCCACAAGCTGAAGTGGACCGACGCCTCGGTGGTCAGGGCGCTCGGCACGCTCGTCAAGCTGTTCAAGGACCGGCAGCTGATCGCGGGCGGCCCGAAGGAGGCCCTCAACACCGACTTCCCGGGATCGGTGGAGAAGGTGTTCGGCCCCAAGCCCGAGGCGGGCATGGTCTACGAGGGCGACTTCGTCGCCGGGGTGGCCCACGACCAGTTCGGCAAGACCATCGGCCAGGACGCCGACTTCTTCCCCTTCCCGGCGGTCGACGGCGGTGCGGCACCCGTCGTCAGCGGCGGGGACGCGGCGGTGGTCCTGAAGGACGGCAAGAACGCCAAGGCCGGGATGAAGCTCCTCGAGTACCTGGCGACCCCGGAGGCGGCCGCCGTGTGGGCGAAGGCGGGCGGCTTCCTGTCCCCGAACAAGGAACTCGACCTCGGCGCCTACGGCGACGACGTCACCCGGGCCACCGCCAAGTCCCTCGTCGGTGCCGGTGACTCGGTCCGCTTCGACATGTCCGACCAGGCACCGGCCGCGTTCGGCGGCACCAAGGGCGCCGGCGAGTGGAAGCTGCTCCAGGACTTCCTGCGCGACCCGTCCGACCCGAAGGGCACCGCGGCGAAGCTGGAGACCGCTGCGGCCAAGGCGTACCAGGGCTGACGCGCGATGACAGCGACCTTGGTGAAAGAGACAAGTCCGCCCGGAGCGGGGCTCGTCGAGCGCGCCCGGCGCTCCCGGCGGCGGGCCCGGATCGTCGCCCTGCTGTTCGTCTTCCCGGCGCTGCTCCTGCTGGGCGCGCTGGTGGTCTACCCGGTGCTGTTCTCGATCGGCCGCAGCTTCTTCGACGCGTCCGGCACCCGGTTCGTGGGCGGCGAGAACTACACCGAGATGTTCCGCGACCCGGCGACCCTCAAGGCCATCCGCAACACGGCGATCTGGGTCGTGGTCGCGCCGGCACTGCTGACCGGCCTCGGTCTGATCCTCGCCGTGCTGGTGGAGAAGGTGCGCTGGGCGACGGCCTTCAAGCTGCTGCTGTTCATGCCGATGGCGGTGTCCTTCCTGGCCGCCGGGATCATCTTCCGGCTCGCCTACGACGAGGACCCGCACAAGGGCGTGCTGAACGCGGCCGTGGTCGGGGTGCACGACGCCTTCAAGGGCACGTCGCAGTACCCGACCGCGCGGGCCCGTACCGGGTTCGGTCTGGCGAAGGAGGGGGACGGCTCGTACCGCACCAACGCCGGTGTCCAGCCGGGGAGTTCGGTGGCCCTGGGCCTGGTAGGTGTCGCGCCGAAGGACCTGCCGAAGGCGGCCCGGCCCGCCTACCCTGCCGCACAGCGCAAGGCGGCGGCCGACGAGGTGCGCGGGGTCGTCTACCTGGACTTCACGCCGGGCGGGGGAGGAGCGCAGGGGAAGGTCGACCGGCGGGAGAGCGGGCTGCCCGAGATGCGGGTCGAGGCGGTGCGGGACGGCAGGACGGTCGCCGACGCGACGACCGCGGCGGACGGCTCCTTCCGCTTCACCGGTCTCGAGCCGGGCTCGTACACGGTGAAGTTGCCGGCCTCGAACTTCGCGCAGCCCTACCAGGGCGTCTCCTGGCTCGGCCCCGCGCTCGTCACGCCCGCGATCATCGGGGCGTACGTGTGGATCTGGACCGGCTTCGCGATGGTGCTGATCGGGGCGGGGCTCTCCACCCTTCCCCGGGACGCGCTGGAGGCGGCGCGGATGGACGGGGCCAACGAGTGGCAGATTTTCCGCCGCATCACGGTCCCGCTCCTCGCCCCCGTGCTGACCGTGGTCTTCGTGACGCTCCTGATCAACGTGATGAAGGTCTTCGACCTCGTCTACATCATCGCGCCCGGGGACGTGCAGGAGGACGCGACCGTGCTCGCCACACAGATGTGGCTGGTGTCCTTCGGCGGCGGCAACAACCAGGGCCTGGGCAGCGCGCTGGGCGTCCTGCTCCTGCTGCTGGTCGTCCCCGCCATGGTCTTCAACGTCCGCCGTTTCCGAGGGAGTCAGCGATGAAGGCGATACGACGGGGCCTGAGCAGTGGTCTGGTGCAGGCCTTCCTCGTCCTGATCGGCCTGGTGTGGCTGACACCGCTCGCGGGACTGTTCATGTCCTCGCTGCGGTCGTCCGAGGACTCCGCGAGCAGCGGCTGGTGGACCACGTTCACCAGCCCCGGCCAACTGTCCTTCGACAACTACTCGGCGCTGCTGAAGAACGCGGGCATCACACAGGCCTTCTGGAACACGGTGCTGATCTCGGTGCCGGCGACGACCCTGGTCGTCGTCCTCGCCGCGCTGGCCGGATACGCCTTCGCCTGGCTGGACTTCCCCGGACGCGAGGCCGTCTTCCTGCTCGTGGTGGCCCTGTTGGTGGTGCCGGTGCAGATCGGCCTGCTGCCCGTCGCCAAACTCTTCGGAGAACTGGGCCTGTTCGGCACCATCCCGGGTGTCGTCCTCTTCCACGTGGCGTACGGACTGCCCTTCGCCGTCTTCCTCCTGCGCAACTACTTCGCCGAGATGCCGAAGGAGATGCTGGAGGCGGCACGGATGGACGGCGGCAGCGAATGGCGCATCTTCACCCGGCTGGTGCTGCCCGTCGGGCGCCCCGCGATCGCCTCGCTGGCCATCTTCCAGTTCCTGTGGGTGTGGAACGACATGCTGGTCGCCCTGCTGTTCGCGGACCCCTCGTCACAGCCGCTGACCGTGGAACTCCAGTCCCAGATACGGCAGTTCGGCAGCAACATCGACGTCCTGGCACCGGGCGCGTTCGTGTCCCTGGTGGTCCCGCTGGTGGTGTTCTTCGCCTTCCAGCGGCACTTCGTGCAGGGCGTGATGGCCGGGTCGGTGAAATGAGCCGGTGGGGGCTCCCCAAGGGAACCCCCACCGCACGCTCACGGCGAGGCCGGTGGGTACAGGGAGCGGGGCAGCTGGGAGGCCGCCGCCGCGTCCAGCAGCCACAGGGTGCGCCGGCGGCCCTGGGCGCCCGCCGCCGGGGCCTGGATCTCGCCCGCGCCGGAGAGGGCGATCGCCGCCGCCTCCGCCTTGTCCTCGCCCGCCGCCAGCAGCCACACCTCGGCGGCCGAGCGGATGGCGGGGAGGGTCAGCGTGACCCGGGTCGGCGGCGGCTTCGGGGCGCCGTGGACACCGACCACCGTGCGCTCCGTCTCCCGGACCGCGGGCAGCTCCGGGAAGAGCGACGCCACATGGGTGTCCGGGCCCACGCCCAGCATCAGGACGTCGAAGGTGGGGACCGACCCATGGTTCTCCGGGCCGGCCGCACGCGCCAGTTCCTCGGCGTACCCCTCCGCCGCCGCTTCCACGTCCGCTCCGTACGGACCGTCCGATGCGGGCATGGCGTGCACGCGCTTCGGGTCCAGCGGGACCGCGTCGAGCAGGGCCTCGCGGGCCTGGGTGACGTTGCGCTCCGGGTCGCCCTCGGGCAGGAAGCGCTCGTCTCCCCACCACAGGTCCAGCCGGCCCCAGTCGATCGCGTCCCGGGCCGGAGCCGCGGCCAGCGCCGCCAGCAGGCCGTTGCCGTTGCGGCCGCCCGTGAGGACCACGGACGCGAAGCCCCGGGAGGCCTGCGCGTCCACGATCTTCGTGATCAGACGGGCCGCCGCGGCCTGCGCCATCAGTTCCTTGTCGCGGTGCACGACCAGCTGCGGAGTGCTCACTTCGCCGCCGCCTTCTTGGACTCCTGCTTCACCGGTTCCCGCGCCGCCGCTTCCTTCGCGGGAGCTTTCGCAGCGTCCTCGACAGGCGTTTCGACGGCGACGGGCTCGTCCCCGGAGGGCTGTCCTGAAGTGACCGGATCTCCTTTGGCGACCGGTTCTCCTTTGGGAGCGGGTTCCTGGAAGGAGGCGCCGTCGTTCAGCTTCTCGACGCCGAACCGCAGCGCCGAGGCGTACGTGTCGTCCGGGTCCAGCCGCCGCAGCTCCTCCGCGATCAGCTCGGCCGTCTCACGCCGCTTCAGCGCCACCGCACGGTCCGGCTGGCCCTCGATGGAGAGGGTCGCCAGGGAACCGTCCGCGCGGTCCAGGGTGATCGGGCCGCAGTCCGTGTGCATCCGGACCGCCGTCAGACCGGGGCCCGACGACAGCGACCGCTTCACCGGCACGTCCAGCCGGTCCGCCAGCCACATCGCCAGCAGCTCGCAGCTCGGGTTGAACTCCTCGCCCTCCACCTCGACGGCCTCCACCTGGCAGGTGACCTGGTCGAGAGCGGCCGCCAGCATCGAACGCCAGGGCGTGATCCGGGTCCAGGAGAGGTCGGTGTCGCCGGGGGTGTAGGTGTCGGCGCGGGCGGTGAGTTCCCGTACCGGCTGCTCGGCGGCGTAGGTGTCCGTGACCCGGCGCTGGGCGAGGGCGCCCAGCGGGTCGTTCGCCGGGTCGAGCGGGGCGTTGACCGGCCACCAGACGACGACGGGCGCGTCCGGCAGCAGCAGCGGCAGGACGACCGACTGCGCGTGGTCCGCGATCTCGCCGTACAGACGCAGCACCACCGTCTCGCCCGTCCCCGCGTCCGCGCCCACCCGGACCTCCGCGTCCAGGCGGGACGACGTACGGTCGCGGGGCGAGCGGGAGACCCGCTTGATGACGACGAGCGTGCGCGAGGGGTGCTCGCGCGAGGCGTCGTTCGCCGCCTTCAGAGCGTCGTAGGCGTTCTCCTCGTCCGTCACGATGACCAGCGTGAGCACCATGCCGACGGCCGGCGTACCGATGGCCCGCCGGCCCTGCACCAGCGCCTTGTTGATCTTGCTGGCCGTGGTGTCCGTGAGGTCTATCTTCATGGCCGGCGCCAGCTCCGTCCCTCTCGTGCGAGCATTTCGTCCGCCTCGACGGGCCCCCAGGTACCGGCCGGGTACTGGGCGGGCCTGCCGTTGGCGTCCCAGTACTGCTCGATCGGGTCGAGGATCTTCCAGGACAGCTCGACCTCCTCGGTGCGCGGGAAGAGGTTCGAGTCGCCCAGCAGGACGTCCAGGATCAGACGCTCGTACGCCTCGGGGGAGGACTCGGTGAAGGACTCGCCGTAGGCGAAGTCCATCGACACGTCCCGGATCTCCATCGACGTGCCGGGCACCTTGGAGCCGAAGCGGACCGTCACGCCCTCGTCCGGCTGGACGCGGATGACGATCGCGTTCTTGCCCAGCTCCTCCGTCGCCGTGTGGTCGAAGGGGGAGTGCGGGGCCCGCTGGAAGACGACCGCGATCTCGGTGACGCGCCGGCCCAGACGCTTGCCGGTGCGCAGGTAGAACGGGACGCCCGCCCAGCGGCGGTTGTCCACCTCCACCTTGATGGCCGCGTAGGTGTCGGTCTTGGAGTTGGGGTCGATGCCCTCCTCCTGGAGGTACCCGACCGCCTTCTCGCCGCCCTGCCAGCCCGCCGCGTACTGACCGCGCACGGTGTCCCGGCCCAGGTCCCTCGGCAGCCGGACGGCCCCGAGCACCTTGGTCTTCTCCGCGGCCAGCGCGTCCGCGTCGAAGGAGGCGGGCTCCTCCATGGCCGTCAGGGCCATGAGCTGCAGGAGGTGGTTCTGGATGACGTCACGGGCGGCGCCGATGCCGTCGTAGTAGCCGGCGCGGCCGCCGATGCCGATGTCCTCGGCCATGGTGATCTGCACATGGTCCACGAAGGACCGGTTCCAGATCGGCTCGAACATCGTGTTGGCGAAGCGCAGCGCCAGGATGTTCTGGACGGTCTCCTTGCCCAGGTAGTGGTCGATGCGGAAGACCTGGTCCGGGGCGAAGACCTCGTGGACGACCTTGTTGAGCTCCTCGGCCGACTTCAGGTCGTGGCCGAAGGGCTTCTCGATGACCGCGCGGCGCCACGAGCCGCCGGTCTGGTCCGCCAGCCCGTGCTTCTTCAGCTGCTGGATGACCACGGGGAAGGAGCGCGGCGGCACCGACAGGTAGAAGGCGAAGTTGCCGCCCGTGCCCTGGGCCTTGTCCAGCTCCTCGATGGTGCCGCGCAGCCGCTCGAAGGCCTCGTCGTCGTCGAAGGTGCCCTGGACGAAGCGCATCCCCTGGATGAGCTGCTGCCAGACCTCCTCACGGAACGGTGTGCGGGCGTGCTCCTTGACGGCGTCGTGGACCTCCTGGGCGAAGTCCTCGTTCTGCCATTCGCGGCGGGCGAAGCCCACCAGCGAGAAACCCGGCGGCAGCAGACCCCGGTTGGCGAGGTCGTACACGGCGGGCATCAGCTTCTTGCGGGAGAGGTCGCCGGTGACGCCGAAGATGACCAGGCCCGACGGCCCCGCGATACGCGGGAGCCGTCGGTCGGCGGGGTCACGAAGCGGGTTCGCTCCGGATCCGGAAAGAGGAGCCAAGGTCTCAGCCCTCCGCGGGGGCGAGGCGCTCCAGCTCCGCCTCGGTCGACTTGAGCAGGTCGTTCCAGGACGCCTCGAACTTCTCGACGCCCTCGTCCTCCAGCAGCTGCACCACCTCGTCGTACGAGATGCCGAGCTTCTCGAGCGCGTCGAGGTCGGCGCGGGCCTGCTCGTAGGTGCCGGCGATGGTGTTGCCGGTGATCGAGCCGCCCTCCTCGGTGGCGTGCAGCGTGGCCTCCGGCATGGTGTTCACCGTGTTCGGCGCCACCAGGTCGTCGACGTAGAGGGTCGGCTTGTACGCCGGGTCCTTCACGCCGGTGGAGGCCCACAGCGGACGCTGCTTGCGTGCGCCCGCGTTCTCCAGCCTGCTCCAGCGGTCGGAGGAGAAGACCTCCTCGTACGCCTGGTAGGCGAGCCGGGCGTTGGCGACGGCGGCCTTGCCGCGCAGCGCCTTGGCCTCGTCGGTGCCGATGCCGTCGAGCCGCTTGTCGACCTCGGTGTCCACGCGGGACACGAAGAAGGACGCCACGGAGTGGATCTTCGACAGGTCCAGGCCCCGCTCCTTGGCCTTCTCCAGGCCGGTGAGGTAGGCGTCCATGACCTTGCGGTAGCGCTCCAGCGAGAAGATCAGCGTGACGTTGACGCTGATGCCCAGGCCGATGGTCTCGGAGATCGCCGGCAGACCCGCCTCGGTGGCCGGGATCTTGATGAGGGTGTTGGGCCGGTCGACCAGCCAGGCGAGCTGCTTGGCCTCGGCGACGGTGGCCTTGGTGTTGTGGGCCAGGCGCGGGTCGACCTCGATCGACACACGGCCGTCCTGGCCGTCGGTGGCGTCGAAGACCGGGCGCAGGATGTCGGCGGCGTCGCGGACGTCCGCCGTGGTGATCATGCGGATGGCCTCTTCGACGGTGACCTTGCGGGCGGCGAGGTCCGACAGCTGCTGGTCGTAGCCGTCGCCCTCGGAGATCGCCTTCTGGAAGATCGTCGGGTTGGTGGTGACGCCCACGACGTGCTGCTGGTCGATCAGCTCGGCGAGATTGCCGGACGTGATCCGCTTGCGCGACAGGTCGTCCAGCCAGATCGCGACGCCCTCCTCGGAGAGGCGCTTGAGTGCGTCTGTCATGGAATTACATCTCCTACGTGTCGTATACGGGCGTCAGCGCTGGGCGGCCGCGAGCCCCGAAACAAATTCGAGCGAGTCCCGGGCCTTGGCGGCCACGTTCTCGGCAGTGAAGCCGAACTCGCGGAAGAGGACCTTGCCGTCCGCGGAAGCACCGAAGTGCTCCAGGGAAACGATGTGGCCGGCGTCCCCGACGTACTTGTGCCAGGTGAGTCCGATACCGGCCTCGACCGCGACCCGCGCCTTCACCTGCGGCGGCAGGACGCTGTCCCGGTACCCCTGGTCCTGCTCCTCGAACCACTCCACCGACGGCATGGACACGACCCGCGTCGGGACCCCGTCCGCCTGCAGCTGCTCGCGCGCCTCGACGGCGACGTGCACCTCGGAACCGGTGGCGATCAGGATGACCTGAGCGTCGCCGCCTTCGGCCTCGAACAGGACGTAACCGCCCTTCGCCGCGTCGTCGTTGGGCTCGTACGTCGGCACGCCCTGCCGGGTCAGCGCGAGGCCGTGCGGGGCGCCCTTGCCGTAGACCTTGGTGTAGCGGCGCAGGATCTCGCGCCAGGCGATGGCGGTCTCGTTGGCGTCGGCCGGGCGGACCACGTTCAGGCCCGGGATGGCGCGCAGCGAGGCGAGGTGCTCGATCGGCTGGTGGGTGGGGCCGTCCTCGCCCAGGCCGATGGAGTCGTGCGTCCACACGTACGTCACCGGCAGGTGCATCAGCGCCGACAGGCGTACGGCGTTGCGCATGTAGTCGGAGAAGACGAGGAACGTACCGCCGTAGACACGGGTGTTGCCGTGCAGGGTGATGCCGTTCAGCTCCGCGGCCATGGAGTGCTCGCGGATGCCGAAGTGGATGGTGCGGCCGTACGGGTCCGCCTCCGGCAGCGGGTTGTCCGCCGGGAGGAAGGACGACGTCTTGTCGATCGTCGTGTTGTTGGAGCCGGCCAGGTCGGCGGAGCCGCCCCACAGTTCGGGGATGACGGCGCCGAGCGCCTGCAGCACCTTGCCGGAGGCCGCGCGCGTGGCGACGCCTTTGCCCGTCTCGAAGACCGGGATCTTCTCCTCCCAGCCGGCGGGCAGTTCACCCTTGCTGACGCGGTCGAACTCGGCCGCGCGCTCCGGGTTGTTCTCCCGCCACTGCTGGAAGGACTTCTCCCACTCGGCCTTCGCCTCGCGGCCGCGGTCCAGTGCCTGACGGGTGTGCTTGAGGACCTCGTCGGAGACGTCGAAGCTCTTCTCCGGGTCGAAGCCGAGGACGCGCTTGGTGGCGGCCACCTCGTCGTCGCCGAGCGCCGAGCCGTGGGCAGCCTCGGTGTTCTGCGCGTTCGGGGCGGGCCAGGCGATGATCGAGCGCATCGCGATGAAGGACGGCTTGTCCGTCACCTTCTTCGCGGCCTCGATCGCGTTGTAGATCGCGTGCGGGTCGATGTCGCCGTCCGGCTTGGGGGCCACCCGCTGCACGTGCCAGCCGTAGGCCTCGTAGCGCTTGACGGTGTCCTCGGAGACGGCCGTCTCGGTGTCGCCCTCGATCGAGATGTGGTTGTCGTCCCACAGCAGGATCAGGTTGCCGAGCTTCTGGTGGCCGGCCATCGAGGAGGCCTCGGCGGAGATGCCCTCCTGGAGACAGCCGTCACCGGCGATCGCGAAGATGAAGTGGTCGAACGGGGACTCGCCCTGCGGGGCCTCGGGGTCGAACAGACCGCGCTCGTACCGGGCGGCCATGGCCATGCCCACGGCGTTGGCGACACCCTGGCCCAGCGGGCCGGTCGTCGTCTCGACGCCCTTGGTGTGGCCGTACTCCGGGTGGCCGGGGGTCTTCGAACCCCAGGTGCGGAAGGCCTTGAGGTCGTCCAGCTCCAGGCCGAAGCCGGCCAGGTAGAGCTGTGTGTAGAGGGTCAGGGACGAGTGGCCGGCGGACAGCACGAAGCGGTCGCGGGCCACCCAGTCCGGGTCGGCCGGGTCATGCCGCATCACCTTCTGGAAGAGGGTGTAGGCGGCGGGCGCCAGACTCATGGCCGTACCCGGATGGCCGTTGCCGACCTTCTGTACGGCGTCGGCGGCGAGGACACGGGCGGTGTCGACGGCCCGCTGGTCCAACTCGGTCCACTCGAGGTCTGTGGTGGTCGGCTTGGTGCTCACCCTGGGTCAGGGCTCCTCTCCACATGTTCGAACGCCGGTGCACTGGACGCCCACCGGCCGCTGTCGAGCCTACCCCCGGAACAAGCGCGTTTTTTCGAGTCATTCCAGACTGCCCGGCCCGCGAGGGATCCGCCTCCCGACTGCGGTGATGCGTGTTCGGCAAGTGAATACGCAGCCGCTCATCTGACTGCTCAATCCAGCTTCCGTCGCCGCTGCCGGAGGGCCCCCGCCAACACGACCCCACCCCCGCGAAGGCCGGGGTATGGGCAACGTCTACAGTGGCGTGGTACGCGCGAGCCTTTACCGGCACTTCACACGGGTGAGGCTCGCTGGGATGTCTCTGTAGGGGTGTGCGTGACGGCCGTCGAATCCCGTCCAGCGGGTGTACTCGGTGCGAGCGAGAGCCCGCGTCACCGGCCGTTCGGGGCCCGTGTCAAGGCGTTCGTGGCGCTGACCAAGCCGCGGATCATCGAGCTCCTGCTCATCACCACCGTGCCGGTGATGTTCCTGGCCCAGCAGGGGGTGCCGGACCTGAAGCTGGTCCTGCTCACCTGCGTCGGCGGCTACCTCTCCGCGGGCGGCGCGAACGCGCTCAACATGTACATCGACCGCGACATCGACGCGCTGATGGACCGCACCTCGCAGCGTCCGCTGGTCACCGGCATGGTGAGCCCGCGCGAGTGCCTCGCCTTCGGCATCTCCCTGGCGGTCGTCTCCACCCTGCTCTTCGGCCTCACCGTCAACTGGCTGAGCGCCTGGCTGTCCCTCGGCGCGCTCCACTTCTACGTCGTCGTCTACACGATGATCCTCAAGCGCCGTACCTCGCAGAACATCGTGTGGGGCGGCATCGCCGGCTGTATGCCGGTGCTGATCGGCTGGTCGGCCGTGACCGACTCCCTGTCCTGGGCCCCGCTCGTCCTCTTCCTGGTGATCTTCTTCTGGACGCCGCCGCACTACTGGCCGCTGTCGATGAAGGTCAAGGAGGACTACGCGCGCGTGGGCGTGCCGATGCTGCCGGTCATCGCCTCCAACAAGGTGGTCGCCAAGCAGATCGTGATCTACAGCTGGGTCATGGTCGCCGTCTCCCTCCTGCTGACCCCGCTCGGCTACACGGGCTGGTTCTACACCTCGGTCGCGCTGGTCGCGGGCGGCTGGTGGCTGTGGGAGGCGCACGCGCTGCAGAGCCGCGCGAGGTCGGAGGTGACGGGCGCGAAGCTCAAGGAGATGCGCCTGTTCCACTGGTCGATCACCTATGTGTCGCTGCTGTTCGTGGCGATCGCGGTGGACCCCTTCCTGCGCTGAGCGCTCCGCTGGAAGTGCCGGATGCGTCGTCGGTCGTCCGCGGCGTCGTCGTGGCCGGTCGCGCAGTTCCCCAGCCCCTCTTGGCCGCCGTGAGGCGGGGGTCACGTGCCCCGGCCGTCGCCAGTCGATCTACTCGTGGGTAGCATCCTGGCCATGGCAGACACGCAGCAGGTTGACGCGAAGGCGGAGCGCAAGGCGGCGAAGCTCGCGCAGCGGATCCAGGCCTTCTCCAAGGCGCACGGCGGTGCCGAGGGTCAGGTGGCCTACATCGGCGAACGAGGCGCCCGCATCGTCCTCGTCGGCGAGGACGGCGCCTGGGGCGACCTGGTCGCCCCCACCTACGAGATCGCCGGCAAGGCGGTCGAGCAGTCCGGCATCACCGCCCACGAGTCCTTCGTCGGCGAGTTCGCGGCGAAGGTGAGCACCGGCGCCTACGAGTGGAAGCGCATGGCCGGCATCCAGCTGGGCGGCTGAGCGACGCCCCTCAGGCCGCGACCTCACACCGGGTTCACCCGTTAGGACGTGTAAGACCACGTCCCACGGGGAGTCCGGATGATCGAAACGCCGTCCCTGGTGGACCAGTACTGCCACGGCGTGCTGAGGACGGAGCTGGGTCTCGGGACCTTCGAGGCCCAGCTGGCCCGGACCGAGGGCCCGCCCGCCCCGGGCACCACCCTCTTCGACACCCAGACCGGTTTCGCCGTACGACGCTGGTGTCCTCCCTTACTCGGTCTGGAACCGCACTGTCCCCCCGCCCGTTATCTCGCCCGCCGCCGGGAGCTCGGCGTCCTGGAATCGGGCCGCAGGCTGCTGCGGGGCAGCGGCATCACGACGTACCTGGTCGACACGGGGCTGCCCGGCGACCTCACCGGACCGTCCGAGATGGCGTCCACGGGCGACGCCGACGCCCATGAGATCGTGCGGCTGGAACTGCTCGCGGAGCAGGTCGCCGACACCTCCGGAACCGTCGAGTCCTTCCTCGCCAACCTCGCCGAGTCGGTGCACGGCGCCGCCGGGAACGCCGTCGCCTTCACCTCGGTGGCGGGCATCCGGCACGGTCTGGCGCTGGCGCCCGAGCCGCCCGGCCCGGGGGAGGTGCGCGGCGCGGCGGGGCGGTGGCTGGCGGGCCGCGGGGTGGGCGGTGAGCTGACCGACCCGGTCCTGCTGCGCCACCTCCTGTGGATCGCCGTGGCCTCCGGCCGCCCCCTCCAGCTCCACGCGGGCCTCGGCGAACCGGGCACCCGCATCGACCGCACGGACCCGGTGCTCCTCACGGACTTCGTGCGCGCCACGGCAGGCCTCGGCACGGACCTGGTCCTGCTGCACGGCTACCCGTACCACCGCCACGCCGCCCACCTCGCCGGCGTCTTCCCGCACGTCTACGCCGACTCAGGCGCCGCACTCATCCGCACCGGCGCGCGCTCCGCCGGCGTCCTCGCGGAGATCCTGGAGCTGGCCCCCTTCGGCAAGATCCTCTTCTCCAGCGGCGCCCACGGGCTGCCGGAACTGCATGTCGTGGGCGCCCGCCTGTTCCGCGAGTCCCTCGCCCGGGTCCTCGGCACCTGGGTCACCGAGGGCGCGTGGTCCCTCACGGACGCCCAGCGGGTGGCGGGGATGGTGGCGGCGGGCAACGCGCGGAGGGTGTACGGGCTGGACTGACTCCCGTGCGCCGGGCCCGCGGCCGCTATTCCACCTCCTGCTCCGGCTCGACGTCCGTCTCCGTCCAGACCGGGTCCACCTCGGCCCAGCCCGGTCGCAGGACGGGAAGCGGGAGCAGGCCGTCCGCGGGGGTCACCTCGGTGTCGTCGCGGTAGATCACCCGGGACAGGTCGACGGCGCTGCCGGCGCGGCAGAACTGGGTGTCGTACTCGCCGTACGTCGTCGCCCGGTGGGAGCGCGGGCCGGTCACGACGCAGTTGAAACCGTCCCCCGGCTCGACGTACGGCGGTGTGTGCATCTCCGCCCCGACGGCGAGGCTGTTGGCCAGGACGACCGAGGCTCCGAACTCCTCGATGCAGCGCTGGGCCGCCTGACGTTCCCACTGGGCCCTGGCACGCATGATCGGCGCGGCGAACAGCGGGACGAAGATGTGGGAGACCCCGAACGCCTGCAGCTTGGCCGCCCAGCGGACGGACTGCTTGACGTCCTCGCAGATGAACACCGCGATGCGCCCCAGGGTGCTCTCCAGCACCGTGATCTCCAGACCCCGGGTGATGTCCTCGCGGGCGAGCCCCTGGTGCGGTTCCCCGGGCAGCCGCCACTGGGCGGCGAGGTCGGCGGTCAGCGTGAAGCCGGCCATCTTGTCCTGCTCCAGGATCACCTGGCCGGTGCGGCAGTCCATCAGCACGGCCCGGTTGGGCGGCGGGACGTCGGCGCTGGGTTCCTCGTTCGTGTCGTCGATCGGTCCGGTGCCCAGCAGCACCCACTCCAGGGCGCTGTCCTCGGGCAGTTCCCTGAGCAGGTTGCTCCAGTGCCGCAGCAGGGGAGTGGACAGCGTGCTCTCCGGAAGGACGCCGATGCGGGCGTCCGACTCCCAGAGATTGCGGACCGCCTGACGGACGCGCTCGGTGAGACGGGCCTCGGACGGTGTGATCCGGTATCTCCGGCCCGGGCCTTTAGGGCGCCATTCGAACTCCAGATCGGAGTACTTTTCCAGGAGAGGAACCGAGCCGAGGGAAATCGGCTGCTCGGTGCTGAATGCCGGGTCGTTCCGGCTGGGTATCCGGCCCAGGCGGATTTGCCGGCAGTCGTCCGGGGTGACCCGGTGCACGTTGAAGAAATCCGCTTTGTTCTCCCACTCCGCCATGACCTTGCCGGGGCGGGCGCACCGGGGCAGCAGCAGGCCGGTCGTCTCGTGCGGGTTGTTCAGCCGGTTGTGGCGGATGTAGCGGACGCTCAGCCAGGCCATGGCCGGCTCGTCGAACCCGGGGCTGAACGGATTGGCGGCCGCCAGGGCCCAGTCGAGACCGACCAGGACGGCGAACATGCCGAGGTGGCCGTGGGTATCGACCTCGCGGACGATGTCCCCCGCCAGTCGTCCGGTGACGCGGCCGCTGCCCAGGACCTGTTTGCACACATGGTCCGCGATTCCGAGGACGGTCGAATCCCGTAACCAATCGATCGCCTCGTCGGCGCGGAAGCGCTCTTCCGGAAGGAGATCGTAAAGAATCACGAACAGGTCGGCCGGATCGGTCGATAATTCAACCCCGTTGATCGAATGCGAGGCGGCGCGCGGCATTTCTTCGTCCATGGTTCTCCCCCCGATGCGTGAGCGCGTAGCGAGAATATTAACGGCGGCTCGCGCATATGCGTCCTGAACGTTTCGACAAGTACGCAAAAAATCATGACGGTCTCACTTGACACTCACTTGACATCGCCGCATGGTGGAGAAGGACCCACAGCCGAGGAGTGGATCGGGGGACGACCATGAGCGAGCAGGAGAGCGCTCGGCGCGACAGGGCGACCGAGGTGCGCGATCTGATCGACGACATGCAGGTCGACTACGGCATGTCGGACGAGTGCTTCAGTTCGCTGGGCATGCTCATCACCGACGCGTCCCTGGCGGCGGACGAGCCGGCCCTGCGCACGGCCCACGACGGGCTGCGGCGGTTGTACGGACAGCTCGTGCCGGAGGGCGACAACCCCAAGGTCGTCGAGCAGCGCGGGAGGCTGCTCGGTCTGATCGACGTGACGTTCTGGGCGCTGCGCCGGCTGCCCTCGGGACTCCGGCTGAAACTGGATCCGCAGGGTCACGCGGCCCGCTTCCTGACCGAGATCGCCCGGGACCCCGGCCTGAGCAACGAGCAGCTCGCCGAGCGGCTGGACGTGGACATCACCGAGGTCAGCCGGGTCGGCCGCAAACTGCTGGCGTCGGGGGTGGCGTGGAAGGGCCGCCAGTGGCGGCACAACGTGTGGACGATCACCCCGCGCGGCGCCGTCTGTCTGGAGCAGGCAGGCCTCGTCGACGCGCAGGACTCCGGCAGGGACTAGGCGACGGCGGTGAGCGAGGGGGAGAGCGGAAGACCGCGGTCCTCGGGCGAGCCCGCGCCCGAGGAGGGCATGACCGCCGGCGTCCAGTTCGCGACGGGGTGGGACGTCGTCGTGCTGGTCGGTGTGCTGCTCGTGCTCACCGTCGCCCTCGCCACCGTACTGATCCAGGCCTGGCCGACCACCCCCGTGCCGGGCGGTGGCGCCGCGAAGGCCGAGCGGGTGCGGATCCTGCTCTGGAGACCCCTGCTGCCGCGCGACACCCTGCTGTTCCTGGTGGTCACGGCGGCCGGCGGCCTGGGCGCGCTCATCCATGTGCTGCGCTCGGTCTACGAGTACGTCGGCGACCGGAGACTCAGGCGCAGCTGGCTGCCGATGTACCTCCTGGAACCCTTCGTCGGGGCCGTGCTGGCGCTGGTCGTGTACTGCGTCCTGCGGGGCGGCCTGACGACCAGCATGGCCTCGTCCGGCGACATCAATCCCTACGGTGTCACCGCTGTGGCCGCGCTCGTCGGGATGTTCTCCCGGCAGACGGTCGACAAGCTGCACGCCGTCTTCAACACCCTGCTCACACCGCCTCGGGACAGCCCCGAGGAGGGCCTGACCCGCCCCGGGGGCTCGCCCTCAGACCCCGGCCCCGACAGCTGACCCCGACTGCGCGGGCCCCGGAATCCCCAGATCCGCCCCGGGCCGCTCCCGCAGCGCCAGCAGCACGCGCAGGACCCAGATCCAGATCAGGCCGGAGCCGAGCATGTGCAGGCCGACCAGGAACTCGGGAAGGTGCGTGAAGTACTGGACGTAGCCGATGACGCCCTGGGCGAGCAGGACCAGGAACAGTTCACGGGTGCGGGCCAGCGGGCCCCTGGGGGCGTCGACCGCCTTCAGGATGAACCACAGGGCGAAGGTCAGCGTCACCACGATCCAGGCGAGCACCGCGTGCAGCTTGGCGACCGTCTCCCAGTCGACCGGGATCCGCTCGACCTCCTTGGAGTCACCCGCGTGCGGCCCGGCACCGGTCACGACCGTGCCCACCGCGATCAGCAGGACGGACGCGGTCACCAGGAACCACACCAGCTGCTGCACCGGCTTGCCGACCAGCGGGCGCGGGGCCCCGTCGCCCTCGCGGGTGCGCTGCCACATCACCGTGGCGACCGCGATCAGGCCGGAGGACAGCAGGAAGTGCGCCGCGACCGTGTACGGGTTCAGGCCGACCAGCACCACGATGCCGCCGAGGACCGCGTTGCTCATCACGATCCAGAACTGGGCCCAGCCGAGCCGGGTCAGGGAGCGCCGGTACGGCTTCTCGGAGCGCGCCGCGATGATCGCCCAGCCGACGGCCGCGCACAGCACGTACGTCAGCATGCGGTTGCTGAACTCGATCACGCCGTGCACGCCCATGGCGCTGGTCGTGGTGAGCGAGTCGGCCGTGCACGTGGGCCAGGTCGGGCAGCCGAGCCCGGACCCGGTCAGCCGCACCGCACCGCCGGTGACGACGATGACCACCGACATGACGAGCGCGGAGAGGGCCGCCCGCTGAACCGTCCGGGGTGTCGGGGTCCAGCGTGCGGCGATGAAGGCGAGCGGGTTGCGCACGGCCGCGAGGGCGTCGGCGCGGGTCACGTTTGGCACGCGCCCCATCGTAGGCCGCCGCTTGTGCACGCTTTCACGAGGGTCCATGCCGCCCCTACTCCCAGCGGAAGAACTTCCCGGCGGCCGCCAGCCCCAGGACCGCCCACACGGCCAGGATCCCCAGGTCGCCCCAGGGCATGCCGGCGCCGTGCTGCAGGACGTCCCGCAGCCCGTCGGACAGGGCCGAGATCGGCAGCAGGCCCAGGACGTCCTGGGCGCCCTGCGGGAACTTGTCCAGCGGGACGATGACGCCGCCGCCGACGAGCAGCAGCAGGAAGACCAGGTTGGCGGCGGCCAGGGTCGCCTCCGCCTTCAGGGTGCCCGCCATCAGCAGACCCAGACCGGAGAAGGCCGCCGTGCCGAGGACCAGCAGGAGCAGGACGGCCAGGGGGTTGCCGTGCGGGTTCCAGCCGAGCGCGAAGGCGATCACCGGCAGCAGGACGACCTGCAGGATCTCGGTGACCAGGACCGACGCCGTCTTCGCCGTCATCAGGCCCCAGCGGGGCAGTGGCGAGGAGGCGAGGCGCTTGAGGACGCCGTAGCGGCGTTCGAAGCCGGTGGCGATCGCCTGGCCGGTGAAGGCGGTCGACATCACCGCGAGGGCCAGGATGCCGGGGGTGAGGAAGTCGACCGCCTCGCCCGCGCCCGTGTCGACGATGTCCACCGAGCTGAACAGCACGAGCAGGAGGGTCGGGATCACGGCGGTGAGCAGGAGCTGCTCCCCGTTGCGCAGCAGCATCTTCGTCTCGAGCGCCGCCTGGGCCGCGATCATGCGGGGCAGGGGGGCCGCGCCGGGCTTCGGCGCGTACGTACCGGTCGCCGTGGTCACGAGCGCAGCTCCTTGCCGGTCAGTTCCAGGAAGACGTCTTCGAGGGTGTGGCGTTCCACCGAGATCCTGTCCGGCATCACACCGTGCTGGGCGCACCAGGACGCCACCGTCGCGAGCAGCTGGGGGTCGACCTTGCCGACGACCCGGTACGAGCCAGGCGTCAGCTCGGCGGCGCTGCAGTCCGCGGGGAGCGCCTTCAGCAGGGAACCCACGTCGAGACCGGGGCGGCCGACGAAGCGCAGGGTGTTCTCGGCGCCGCCCCGGCACAGGTCCTCGGGCGAGCCCTGTGCGATGACCCGGCCCGCGTCGATGATCGCGACGTCGTCCGCGAGCTGCTCGGCCTCCTCCATGTAGTGCGTGGTGAGGATGACCGAGACGCCGTCGGCGCGCAGATCGCGGACCAGGTCCCAGGTCGCGTGGCGGGCCTGCGGGTCGAGACCGGCGGTCGGCTCGTCCAGGAAGACCAGCTCCGGGCGGCCGACGACCGCCATGGCGAGGGCCAGGCGCTGCTGCTGGCCGCCGGAGAGCCGGCGGTAGGTCGTACGGCCGCAGCTGCCGAGACCCAGGCGCTCGATCAGCGCGTCCACGTCCAGCGGATGGGCGTGCAGTTTCGCCACGTGCCGCAGCATCTCGTCCGCCCGCGCGCCCGAGTAGACGCCGCCCGACTGGAGCATCACGCCGATGCGGGGGTGCAGCTCATGCGCCTGCCGTACCGGGTCGAGGCCGAGCACGCGGACCGTGCCGGAGTCCGGTCTGCGGTAGCCCTCACAGGTCTCCACGGTGGTGGTCTTGCCCGCGCCGTTCGGGCCGAGTACGGCGGTCACGCCCGCCCTGGCCACCAGGTCGAGGCCGTCGACGGCGGTTTTGGTGCCGTACCGCTTCATCAGGGCCTGAACCTGGACCACGGGCTCACTTCGCATGGGCCCGAGTCTAGGTACGCGGTCCGCGGCCCCGACGGGCGGGTGCAGGATCTCCACCCGCCGGCACCTCGTCCTCCCGGGACCGGTGCAGCGTCAGCCACCGCTCCGCGTAGGCCACCGCGTCCGCCACCGGGAACAGCCGTACGTCGGCCGCGCCCACCGTGCCCCGTACGACGGGACGGTCCCGCTCGAAGTCGTACCCCAGCTCGTCGAACCGGTCCGAGGTGATCGACACCTCGGTCACCGTCTCCCAGCCGTCCGCCCCCGGCCGGCCGACCCGCACGAGCGGGGACGGTATCCGGTACTCGGCGAGATGGAAGCAGGTGCAGGTGTCGTAACCGGCGCCGAGGAGCAATACGCGCGCGTGCAGCCGCTCCAGGCGGGCCAGCGGGCTGCGCTCGCCGAGCCGGCAGTCGGGCGCGTGGCTGTCGAGTATCTCCGCGGCGCGCGGACCGAGGGCCGCGAAGGACGTCTGCGGATGCGCGCTGCGCAGGGCGCCCGGCCAGGTACGCAGCGTCTCCGGGATCACGCCCACCCCGCGCGAGGGCGTCAGCCGCGGGTCGTAGGCCGGCATGGTCGCCCGGATCCGGTCCCACCACTCCTCGGGCACGGGCGGCCGCTCCCACAGGGCCGGGTCCGAGAGGTCGCCGGTCTGGGTCGGGACGACGATCGTGCCGTCCGGGCCCACCGCGTCCAGCAGGGCCTGGACGACCGCCACGGCTCCTCCGCAGACCCAGCCGAGACTGCTGAGGGAGGAGTGCACGAGAAGGATCTCTCCGGGTTCGACACCGAGCGCGCGCAGCTCTGCGGTGACGGTGTCGCGAGTGACAAGTGGGCCGGTCGGAAGGGGTGTCGGCATGGTTCGCGAGTCTGCTCGACCCGAATCGCGAACGCCACCGATTTGATCGATCAAAGATCGTTTCCCCAGGTCATCTTAGGTGAGCCTAAGTGATGCAGCGCACCGCCCGTCGGAGCGGACGTGGGTTGCCCGGCCCTGAGGAATTACGCAACAATGGTGTTGTGAAATACGTCGGCGAGGCTCAGGAGGAACTCGCGACCGGTGAGCGCTCCACGCGCAACCGGGTCGCGCGGTCCATCCTGGACCACGGCCCGTCGACCGTCGCGGAGCTGGCCGGCCGGCTGGGCCTGACCCAGGCCGCCGTCCGCAGGCACCTGGACGCACTGGTCGCCGACGACGTCGTGGAGGCCCGTGAGCAGCGGGTGTACGGCACGCGCACGCGTGGGCGCCCCGCCAAGGTCTTCGCGCTCACCGACTGCGGCCGCGACGCCTTCGACCAGTCCTACGACAAGCTCGCCGCGGACGCCCTGCGCTGGATCCAGGAGCGCTTCGGCGGGGACGAGGCGGTCGTCGCCTTCGCGCGCGCCAGGATCGCCGAACAGGCCGACGCCTACCGCAGGGCGATCGAGGCCGCCGCCCCCGAGGAGCGCACGGAAGCCCTGGCCAAGGCGCTGAGCGCGGACGGGTACGCTGCTACGGCGCGCAGCGCACCGGTCGGCGAGCAGCTGTGCCAGCACCACTGCCCCGTCGCCCATGTCGCGGAAAAGTTCCCCCAGCTCTGCGAGGCGGAGACCGAGATCTTCTCCCAGCTGCTGGGAACCCATGTCCAGAGACTGGCGACCATCGCGCACGGTGACGGCGTCTGCACGACGTTCATCCCCAAGATTTCCCACAACGCATCTGCAAGCACGGCCGGGAGGAACCCCGCATGACTCTCCCCATCGAGGAGACCGCCCACCCTGAGCTCGAAGGTCTGGGCAAGTACGAGTACGGCTGGGCGGACTCCGACGAGGCCGGCGCCTCTGCCAAGCGCGGTCTGAGCGAGGAGGTCGTCCGCGACATCTCCGCGAAGAAGAACGAGCCGGAGTGGATGACCAAGCTCCGTCTCAAGGGCCTGCGCCTGTTCGACAAGAAGCCCATGCCGAACTGGGGCTCGGACCTGTCGGGCATCGACTTCGACAACATCAAGTACTTCGTACGCTCCACGGAGAAGCAGGCGGAGTCCTGGGAGGACCTGCCCGAGGACATCAAGAACACGTACGACAAGCTCGGCATCCCGGAGGCGGAGAAGCAGCGCCTGGTCGCCGGTGTCGCCGCCCAGTACGAGTCCGAGGTCGTCTACCACCAGATCCGCGAGGACCTGGAGGAGCAGGGCGTCATCTTCCTGGACACCGACACCGCGCTGAAGGAGCACCCGGAGCTCTTCAAGGAGTACTTCGGGACCGTCATCCCGGTCGGCGACAACAAGTTCGCGTCGCTGAACACCGCGGTGTGGTCCGGCGGCTCCTTCATCTACGTGCCGAAGGGCGTGCACGTGGAGATCCCGCTCCAGGCCTACTTCCGCATCAACACGGAGAACATGGGCCAGTTCGAGCGGACCCTGATCATCGTCGACGAGGGTGCCTACGTGCACTACGTCGAGGGATGTACGGCCCCGATCTACAAGTCGGACTCGCTGCACTCCGCGGTCGTCGAGATCATCGTCAAGAAGAACGCCCGCTGCCGCTACACGACCATCCAGAACTGGTCGAACAACGTCTACAACCTGGTCACCAAGCGCGCCGTCGCCTACGAGGGCGCGACCATGGAGTGGATCGACGGCAACATCGGCTCCAAGGTGACGATGAAGTACCCGGCCGTCTACCTGATGGGCGAGCACGCCAAGGGCGAGACCCTCTCCATCGCCTTCGCGGGCGAGGGCCAGCACCAGGACGCCGGTTCCAAGATGGTCCACATGGCGCCGAACACCTCCTCCAACATCGTCTCCAAGTCGGTGGCGCGCGGCGGTGGCCGTACCTCCTACCGCGGTCTCGTCGAGATCGGCGAGGGCGCCCACGGCTCCAAGTCGAACGTGCTGTGCGACGCGCTGCTCGTCGACACCATCTCCCGCTCCGACACGTACCCGTACGTCGACGTCCGCGAGGACGACGTGTCCATGGGCCATGAGGCGACCGTCTCCAAGGTCTCCGAGGACCAGCTCTTCTACCTGATGAGCCGTGGTCTCTCCGAGTTCGAGGCGATGGCGATGATCGTGCGCGGCTTCGTCGAGCCCATCGCCAAGGAGCTGCCCATGGAGTACGCCCTCGAGCTCAACCGGCTGATCGAGCTCCAGATGGAAGGCGCGGTCGGCTAAGCACCCACCGCCGTCCCCATCACGTCACTTACGCAGGAAAGAGAGCACACCGACAGCCATGGCTGAGGCCCAGAACATCCCGGTGGGCAGCACCACCGCCGGCTCGATCGCGGTCGCCGCCGAGTCGACCGTCGCCACGCGCATGAGCGCGCCCCCGTCCTTCGACGTGCAGGACTTCCCCGTCCCGCACGGCCGTGAGGAGGAGTGGCGTTTCACCCCGCTGGAGCGCCTGCGCGGCCTGCACGACGGCACCGCCGTCGCGACCGGCGAGGGCGTCAGGGTCGAGGTGGAGGCCCCCGAGGGCGTCACCGTCGAGACCGTCGGCCGTGACGACGCCCGGATCGGCAGGGCGGGCACCCCCGTGGACCGCGTCGCCGCCCAGGCGTACTCGGCGTTCGAGAAGGCCGGCGTGGTCACCGTCCCCAAGGAGACGGTGCTCACCGAGCCGATCCGCATCGCCGTGCACGGCGAGGGCGGGACCCGCTTCGGCCACCAGGTGATCGAGCTGGGCGCCTTCGCCGAGGCCGTCGTCGTCATCGACCACACCGGTGACGCCGTGCTCGCCACCAACGTCGACTACATCCTGGGCGACGGCGCGAAGCTGACCGTCGTCTCCGTCCAGGACTGGGACGACAAGGCCGTGCACGTCGCCCAGCACAACGCCCTCATCGGCCGGGACGCGTCCTTCAAGTCCGTCGTCGTCACCTTCGGCGGCGACGTCGTACGACTGCACCCGCGCGTCTCCTACGCCGGCACCGGCGGTGAGGCCGAGCTGTTCGGGCTGTACTTCACGGACGCCGGCCAGCACCAGGAGCACCGCCTCCTGGTCGACCACAACGCCCCGCACTGCAAGTCCAACGTCGTCTACAAGGGCGCGCTCCAGGGCGACGACGCGCACGCCGTGTGGATCGGCGACGTGCTCATCGAGGCCAAGGCCGAGGGCACCGACACGTACGAGATGAACCGGAACCTGGTTCTGACCGACGGCGCCCGCGTCGACTCCGTGCCGAACCTGGAGATCGAGACCGGCGAGATCGTGGGCGCCGGACACGCCTCCGCCACCGGCCGCTTCGACGACGAGCAGCTCTTCTACCTGATGGCCCGCGGCATCCCGGCCGACGAGGCCCGCCGTCTGGTGGTCCGCGGCTTCTTCGCGGAGCTGGTCCAGCAGATCGGTGTCGACGACATCGAAGAGCGCCTCCTCGTGAAGATCGACGAGGAGCTGGAGGCCACGGTCTGATGGCCTTCGTACGCGCCTGCGCGCTGAGCGAGCTGGAGGAGGACACCCCCAAACGGGTGGAACTCGACGGCACGCCGGTCTCCGTCGTGCACACCGCGGGCGAGGTCTTCGCGATCCACGACGTCTGCTCGCACGCCAACGTCTCGCTGTCCGAGGGCGAGGTGGAGGACTGCCAGATCGAGTGCTGGCTGCACGGCTCCAGCTTCGACCTGCGCACCGGCAAGCCGTCCGGCCTCCCCGCCACGCGCCCCGTCCCCGTATACCCCGTAAAGATCGAAGGGGACGACGTGCTCGTCTCCCTCAACCAGGAGTCCTGAGGCAACCCATGGCAACGCTTGAAATCCGAGACCTGCGCGTCACCGTCGAGGCCGACAACGCCACGAAGGAGATCCTCAAGGGCGTCGACCTGACCGTGAAGCAGGGCGAGACGCACGCCATCATGGGCCCCAACGGCTCCGGCAAGTCGACCCTCGCCTACTCCCTCGCGGGCCACCCCAAGTACACGATCACCGGCGGCACCGTCACCCTCGACGGTGAGGACGTCCTGGAGATGTCCGTCGACGAGCGCGCCCGCGCCGGCCTGTTCCTGGCGATGCAGTACCCGGTCGAGGTCCCCGGTGTGTCCGTGTCGAACTTCCTGCGGACCTCCGCCACCGCCATCCGCGGCGAGGCCCCCAAGCTGCGCACCTGGGTGAAGGAGGTCAAGGAGGCCATGGAGCGCCTCAACATGGACCCCTCCTTCGCCGAGCGCAACGTCAACGAGGGCTTCTCCGGCGGTGAGAAGAAGCGCCACGAGATCCTCCAGCTCGAACTGCTCAAGCCGAAGATCGCGATCCTCGACGAGACCGACTCCGGTCTCGACGTCGACGCGCTGCGGATCGTCTCCGAGGGCGTCAACCGCGTCCGTGGGACCGGCGAGGTCGGCACCCTGCTGATCACGCACTACACGCGCATTCTGCGCTACATCAAGCCCGACCACGTGCACGTGTTCGCCGGCGGCAAGATCGTGGAGTCCGGCGGCGCCGAACTCGCCGACAAGCTGGAGAACGAGGGCTACGAGGCTTACACGAAGGGTGGCGCATCCGAGTGACACAGCTGCCGGGCCTCCTCGACGCCGAGGCGATCCGCAAGGACTTCCCGATCCTGGACCGGCTGGTCCACGACGACCGGAAGCTCGTCTACCTGGACAACGCGGCGACCTCGCAGAAGCCGCGCCAGGTGCTGGACGCCCTCGCCGAGTACTACGAGCGCTACAACGCCAACGTCCACCGCGGTGTGCATGTGCTCGCCGAGGAGGCCACGGCGCTGTACGAGGGCGCGCGCGACAAGGTCGCCTCCTTCATCAACGCGCCCTCGCGGGACGAGGTGATCTTCACCAAGAACGCCTCCGAGTCGCTCAACCTCGTGGCCAACATGCTCGGTTGGGCCGACGAGCCCTACCGGGTGGACTCCGAGACCGAGATCGTCATCACGGAGATGGAGCACCACTCCAACATCGTGCCCTGGCAGCTGCTCTCGCAGCGCACGGGCGCGAAGCTGAAGTGGTTCGGCCTGACCGACGACGGCCGGCTCGACCTGTCCAACATCGACGAGATCATCACCGAGAAGACGAAGATCGTCTCCTTCGTGCTGGTCTCCAACATCCTGGGCACGGTCAACCCGGTCGAGACGATCATCCGGCGCGCCCAGGAGGTCGGCGCCCTCGTCTGCATCGACGCCTCCCAGGCCGCCCCGCACATGCCGCTGGACGTACAGGCCCTGCAGGCCGACTTCGTGGCCTTCACCGGTCACAAGATGTGCGGCCCGACCGGCATAGGCGTCCTGTGGGGCCGTCAGGAGCTGCTGGAGGACCTGCCTCCGTTCCTCGGCGGCGGCGAGATGATCGAGACCGTGTCGATGCACTCGTCGACCTACGCGCCCGCGCCGCACAAGTTCGAGGCGGGCACCCCGCCGATCGCTCAGGCGGTCGGTCTCGGCGCGGCCATCGACTACCTGAACGCCATCGGCATGGACAAGATCCTCGCCCATGAGCACGCGCTGACGGAGTACGCGGTCAAGCGTCTGGCGGAGGTCCCCGGCCTGCGGATCATCGGCCCGACCACGGCTGAGGAGCGGGGCGCGGCGATCTCCTTCACGCTCGGCGACATCCACCCGCACGACGTGGGCCAGGTCCTCGACGAGCAGGGCATCGCGGTCCGGGTGGGCCACCACTGCGCGCGGCCCGTCTGCCTCCGGTACGGAATTCCCGCGACCACGCGAGCGTCGTTCTATCTGTACTCCACGCCGGCCGAGATCGACGCTCTGGTCGACGGGCTGGAACACGTACGGAACTTCTTCGGCTGATGGGACGAGCGATCGCATGAAGCTGGACTCGATGTACCAGGAAGTCATCCTGGACCACTACAAGAACCCTCATGGGCGTGGTCTTCGTGATGGCGACGCCGAGGTGCACCACGTGAACCCGACCTGCGGCGACGAGATCACCCTCCGCGTGAGGTACGAGGGCACGAGGATCGAGGACGTCTCGTACGAGGGCCAGGGCTGCTCGATCAGCCAGGCCTCCGCCTCCGTGCTGAACGAACTGCTGGTCGGCAAGGAGCTGGCCGACGCGCGGAAGATCCAGGAGACCTTCCTGGAGCTGATGCAGTCCAAGGGCAGGCTGGAGCCCGACGACGCGATGGAGGAGGTGCTGGAGGACGCGGTCGCGTTCGCCGGTGTCTCCAAGTACCCGGCCCGGGTCAAGTGCGCCCTCCTCAGCTGGATGGCGTGGAAGGACGCGACGGCCCAGGCGCTGGGTGGCGCCGAAGCCGAAAGGAAGACGGCATGACCGACACCATTGAGATGAAGCCGGCCTCGGAGGAGGAGCTCCGCGAGGCCCTCATGGACGTGGTCGACCCCGAGCTGGGCATCGACGTCGTCAACCTCGGCCTGATCTACGGCATCCACATCGACGACGCCAACATCGCGACCGTCGACATGACCCTGACCTCCGCGGCCTGTCCGCTGACGGACGTCATCGAGGACCAGGCCAAGTCCGCCACGGACGGCCTCGTCAACGAGCTGCGGATCAACTGGGTCTGGATGCCGCCGTGGGGCCCGGACAAGATCACCGACGACGGACGCGAGCAGCTCCGGGCGCTGGGGTTCAACGTCTGAGACACCGCCCGGGACACTCGGGCACGCGGACACGAGAAGCGGCGACACCTCACGGGTGTCGCCGCTTCGTGCTGTCAGGCCACGCCGCCCACCAGCCGGAACGCCGAGTCCGCCAGGTACAGGGAGCTGTTCTGGAACGGGTCGAGCTTCAGCTGGAAGTTCTGGTGGCGCAGGAAGCGGCCCGGGTAGTTGATCGACTCCAGCATGACCGCGCCCGGGTAGGCGGAGCCCCGGGGGCAGAAGGTCGCGTCCTGCCGGAAGAGGGGCGAGCCGTCGTTCGGTTCGTCGCGCAGCAGGAAGTTGCGGTGGCGCAGGTACTTGCCGTCATGCGTGACGAACGAGTAGCAGGAGCCGTTGGCAAGGCCCTTGACCTGCTTGAAGGTCGAGTCCTGGCGGGACTCGGAGCCGCGGAGCGGGTCGAGTTTCACGAAGTCGCCGCTCACGTGCCAGTAGCGGTCCGGGAAGTTGACCGAACGCAGGGACCGGTAGGTGGCCGACGGCTTCGGTTTGCCCGGTGAACTCGCATGGGAGGCCGGCGACTTGGTCGGCTTCGGGGTGTGGGCAGCGGACGGCGAGCCGTTGTCCAGCGGGGTGGGGGAGGTGTCGGTCTCCCCCGAGGAGAGCCCGCTCTTGCCCGAGGGCGGGGCGGTGGCCCCGTTCGCGGGGGGCGTGGCGTAGGAGATCAGGCCCGGGACGGTGGAGCCGGCGCTCGGGGACGGGCTCTTCGCCGCGTCCGTCGAGGCGCCTGGGCCGTTGTCCATCACGGCTATCCAGGTCACGCACGTGATGATCGTGGCCACGGCCAGTCCGCCGGCCAGCCAGAGTCTTCGGGTGCCGGGTGCGCGGGACGTGTCGGGGGTCCAGCCGTTCTCCCATGGTTCGTTCCGCGGAGGCTGGGGGGTGGTTTCTGGCATGCGTTGTTCCTCCAGCGGCGCCCGAGGCGGCGGCCGGGGGTGTGGGGATGGGGTGAGTGAGCGGTGAAACACTAGTGGAGACAGGGGCGTTGGGGGGAGATGTTACAGCGAGCGGTTTCCATGAATAGTGAACCTCCCTGCCGAATTCCCCCTCCGGGATAGCGCGGGCGCTCACCGGTCGTCCGCGGCTTCACATCTCTTCCTCAAGTGTGTGTTGATGTGTACGCGAGTACGCAATCCTTGTGTACGCTTGTACACATGGGATATCTCTTTCTCGGCACGGCCATCGCCGCCGAGGTGGGCGCCACCACCGCCATGAAGTACAGCGAGGGCTTCAGCCGGCTGGTGCCGTCCGTGCTGACCGTCCTCGGCTACATCGTCTCCTTCGTCCTGCTCGCGCAGACGCTGAAGACCCTCTCCGTCGGGACGGCCTACGCCATCTGGTCCGGCGTCGGCACCGCGGCGATCGCCACGATCGGGCTGCTCTTCTTCGGCGAGGGCATGACCGTGACCAAGGCCGCGGGGATGGCCCTGATCATCGTCGGAGTGGTGGTGCTCAACCTCGGGGGCGCGCACTGATGGCCCGCCGCTACGACCCCGACCGGCGGCAGCGGATCATCGACGCCGCGATCCGGGTGGTCGGCGACAAGGGGCTCGCCGGGCTGACCCACCGCACGGTCGCGGCCGAGGCCGATGTGCCGCTCGGCTCGACGACGTACCACTTCAGTACCCTCGACGAGCTGATGGTCGCCGCGCTGCGGCAGGCGAACGAGGGCTTCGCCAAGGTGATCGCCTCACGCGGCGGACTGACGGACCCGGACGCCGATCTGGCCGCCGAACTCGCCGGCTGGATGGGCGAGTGGCTCGCCGGCGATCGGACCGGCGTCGAGCTGGAGTACGAGCTGTATCTCGCCGCTCTCCGCCGCCCCGCGCTGCGACCGGTGGCCGCCGAGTGGACCGACGACCTGGTCCGCCGGATCGCCCGTCATACCGACCCGACCACGGCACGGGCGCTGTGCGCGCTGATGGACGGCATCTGCCTCCAGGTCCTGCTGACGGGCACGCCGTACGACGAGGACTACGCGCGGGAGATGCTGACCCGGGTGATCCCCGCGGATCCGCCGTAGCGGCAGCCGCCGGTACTTGGAAGGGGACGAATTCCCCGTGGGCGGCGGGTCCGCCGAGTGGGGTGTCCCCGGGCGTGTCCCCGGGGCCTTTCCCGGTCGGCGTTCCCGGTCGGCCGCCGTGCGGTCACGCGCTCACCGCCCGGCACCTGAGACGGGTGCGGGGCTGGTTGGCCTGGGTGGGGGTCGGGCGGTTAGGTTGCCCTCATGACCGACACGACTGCTCCTCGTTCCACCGGTGCCGTGGCCGCCGGGCTTGCCACCATCGCCGCCGACGGCACCGTCCTCGACACCTGGTTCCCCGCGCCCGCGCTGACCGAGGAGCCCGGTCCCGCCGGCAGCGAGCGGCTGGACGCCGAGCGGACCCGGGAGCTGCTCGGGGAACACGGCGAGGCCGCCCTCGGCAAGGACGGGGTGCGTGGCGTGGAGATCGTGGCGGTGCGCACGGTCATCTCCTCGCTCGACGACAAGCCGCTCGACGCGCACGACGTCTGGCTGCGTCTGCACCTGCTCTCGCACCGTTTGGTCAGGCCCAACGAGCAGAACCTCGACGGCATCTTCGGCTTCCTCGCCAACGTCGCCTGGACCTCCCTCGGCCCGGTCGCCGTGGACACCCTGGAGACGGTCCGGCTCGCCGCCCGCGCCCGCGGGCTGCACGTCAGCGTCTTCGGCGTCGACAAGTTCCCGCGGATGACCGACTACGTCGCCCCGGCCGGTGTGCGCATCGCCGACGCCGACCGCGTCCGCCTCGGCGCCCACCTCGCGGCCGGCACCACGGTCATGCACGAGGGCTTCGTCAACTTCAACGCCGGCACCCTCGGCACCTCCATGGTCGAGGGCCGTATCTCGCAGGGCGTCGTCGTCGGCGACGGCTCCGACATCGGCGGTGGCGCCTCCACCATGGGGACCCTCTCCGGCGGCGGCAAGGAGCGGGTCCGCATCGGCGAGCGCTCCCTGGTCGGTGCCGAGGCCGGCGTCGGCATCGCGCTCGGCGACGACTGCGTGGTCGAGGCGGGCCTCTACCTCACCGCCGGCACCAAGGTCACCCTCCCCGACGGCCAGATCGTCAAGGCCCGCGAGCTGTCCGGCGCGGACAACATCCTCTTCCGCCGCAACTCGGTCACCGGCACCGTCCAGGCCGTGCCGAACAACGCCGAGTGGGGCGGTCTGAACGACATCCTGCACAGTCACAACTGAGCCGTGGCGCGGTGACGGGCGCCCTTCCGCCGGCGGGCGGAGGGGCGCCCGCTCATGCGCACCGCGTCCGGGCGAACTCCGCCAGCGTCCGGAAGTCGTCGTCGCGCAGACCCACCCGGGGGCTGACCTGGTGCAGCAGGGCCGGAGCCGGATGGGCCGCGGCGACGTACCGCTCGTCCGCCGGGGTCTGTTCGTCGTCCACCCAGGCGAACGGCCGGCCGTCGGCGTACGCCACGATCGCCTCCGTCTTCCAGTGGACGCCGTCCGGGCGCAGCGCGAACAGGCCCTCGCCGAAGTCGACGTACGGCAGCTCCGGCAGCCCGACGGTCGGGCCGATCCAGCGGTTCGCCGCGTCCATCCAGGTCGTCGCCCAGCACAGCTCGTAGCCGAGGCCCAGCAGCGCCGGTCCGTGCGAGGGGTTCAGCCACACCCGCAGGGCCTGGCCCGGCCGCAGGGCGACCTTGATCGTCGTATAGCCCTCGGGGCGCCGCTCCGGCTTCGCCGCCCAGGGATTGAGGGGGCCGTCGACGTCGAGGAAGAGCAGGGGAGGGCGCACAGGGACAAGGTACGGCCAGAGGTCCGCTCGCGGGCAGAGACGGACCTACGTGGTGTCGCGGGCGGTGGTCAGCCGGCCGTGAGGTCCTCGTAGGCCGCCAGCAGCCCGTCGACCGTCTCGCGGCTCGCGGGACGCAGCGGGGCGCGGACGGGACCCGCGGGCAGACCGAGTTCGTTCAGCAGGGCCTTCGCCGTGACTGTGCCGGGCAGGCCCGCCGCCATCATCGACTCGATCAGGGGAGTGGCCCCTTGCTGCACGCGGGCCGCCGTCGCCGTGTCACCCGAGTCGAACGCGTCGAGGACGGACCGGAGTTGGGCGGGCACGACGTTGGCGACGGTGCTGACATAACCCGCGCCGCCCACCGCGTACAGCGCGAGATTGTGCTCGTCGCAGCCCGCGTAGTACGCCAACTCCGTTAGGGCCAGCACCTTTTGGGCGCCGAGGAAGTCGTAGGAGCAGTCCTTGACCGCCACGATCCGGGGATGCTCGGCGAGCCGCAGCATCGTCCCGGGCTCGATTCGGGTGCCGGTGCGGCCGGGGATGTCGTACAGCACGACCGGCAGGCCCGAGGCGTCGGCGACCGTGCGGAAGTGTTCCTCCAGCGCGTCCTGCGGGGGTCGGCTGTAGTACGGGCTGACCACCAACACCCCGTCCGCGCCCGCCTTTTCGGCCTGCAGCGCCAGCTCCACGGTGTGCCGGGTGTCGGAGGTGCCGACCCCCGTCACGATCGACGCCCGGTCGCCCACCGCCTCCCGCACCGCCTCGACGAGCGCCGCCTTCTCGGCGTCCGAGGTGGTCGGCGACTCACCGGTCGTGCCGGACAGCACCAGGCCGTCGCAGCCCCGGGAGACGAGGTGGTCGGCGAGTCGCTGGGCCCCGTCGAGGTCGAGCGCGCCGTCCGCCGAGAAGGGCGTGATCATGGCGCAGAGGGCACGGCCGAAGGGTGCGGTGGTTGTCATGCCGTACAGTCTCGGCAGAGTGATGGTGAAGCTCCACTTAATTCTTCTACGAGGTATTACTAAGCACTGCTTCGGAATCAGCCGTGGGTCGACCATGCCCTATGTCCTTTCCGCCCCCTGATGAGTCACCATGAACAGGACGGTCATCGGCATCGGCCCATGGAGGCGTCATGAAGCTCGGCAAGGCACTGGCCACCGGAGTCGCGCGGGAAGAGCAGCCGCGGGCTGAGGTCCTGGAACCCGAGGAGCTCGAACTGCCCGAGGAGATCAAGGACCTGAAGGCCCCCGAAGAGGTTCCGGCGGCCCGATGAGACTGCGGCTTCCGGAGGAACGCCCGACGGAGCCGCCGACCGGATACAAGATCGCCCACCCGGTGCTGTCCCAGGACGGCACCCGGGCCGGGTTCACCGGTGTGTCGCTCGGCGGCGCGCTGCCGTACGGGGTCCTCGCGGACGCGTCCTGCGTCTACGGCCTGCGGCACCGGTCGCCGCACCGCCGCTGCGACTGCGGCTTCCACTGCGTGCACGACCGTACGGCGGCCGAGGCGCTGCTGTGCACGGCCGAGAACCGGGCGGCCGTACTGCTCGAGGTGTCCGTCCTCGGCCGCTACATCCGCTTCGAGCGAGGCTTCCGCTACGCCCGCCAGCGGGTGCGCACCGCCACGGTCGGCCCCTGTACCTGCGGCACCGTGGCCGCCGGCCTGGCCGACGCGGGCTGGGGCCGTCCGGGGTGGCGCGCCCTGGCACCCTCCTGCGCGGGATGCGTCCGCGGTCGTCCGTCCGTCTCGCTCGCCGCCTTCGCCCGGCTGGCCGGCGACGGGCTGCGGGTGATCGCCGGTGTGCAGGACGCCCGTCAGGTGGCCGGCCTCACCGCCACGGACGATCTCGGAGTGCCCGAACTGGCCGCGGAGGCCGCGCTGTTGCAGGCCCGTCTCGACTGGTTCCAGACTCAACTGGCCCGGTTGCGCGAGCCCGGGCGGGGCGGCGGGCCCGAGGGGTAGTGGGGGCCGGTCCGGGTACCCGGGGTGTTCCGAACGTTTTCGAACCAGAGGAACACGAGAGGAGGCGACCGTGACCGGGACCACCCACTCCGGGCCGGTGCGCGACGGGCACCAGTCGGTGGGCGACCTCGTCGGCCAGGCCACCGAACAGCTTTCCCGGCTCGCACGACAGGAAGTGGCCCTCGCCAAGGAGGAGTTGGCCGAGAAGGGCCGGCGCGCCGGGCGGGGCGGCGGACTGCTCGGCGCGGCGGGCGCGTTCGGGTACGCCGGGCTGCTCGCGGCGGCGGGCACGGCCATCGCCGCCCTCTCGCTGACGCTGTCCGTCTGGGCCGCGGCGCTCATCGTGACGGCGGTGCTGCTCGTGATCGCCGCCGTACTCGGCGCGATCGGCCGCGCCCAGCTGCGCAAGGCCACGCCCCCCACTCCCGAGGAGGCCCTCGGCAGCGTCAAGGCCGATGTCGAGGAGATCAAGGAGAGGGCACACCGATGACGGACAAGACCGCGGGGAAGACGGGCGTGAAGGGCCCCGACGAGCTGCGCCGCCAGATCGAACGGACGCGCAGCGAACTCGGCGCCACCGTGGAGCAGTTGGCCGAAAAGATGGATGTGAAGGGGCGGGCGCGGGCCCGGGCGGCGGACCTCAGGGACAAGGCCGGCGCGATGACCGTGCAGCTGCGCAGCACGGCCGCGCTGGCCGGACACACCGTGCAGGAACGGGCCACCCAGGCCGGGCACATCGTGCAGGAACGTGCCACGCAGGCCGGCCACAAGGTCCAGGACCGGGCGACCAACACCGGGCGGCAGATGATCCGGGCGGGCCACACCGCCCAGGACAAGGCGACGGAGACCGGCCGCACCCTGGAACACCGGGCGGAACGCGACATGCCGTGGCCGGCCGGCCCCGTGGTCAGGGCAGCGGTACGGCACCCTCGCCCCGCCCTGATCATCGGCGCGACGCTGGCGGTGGTCGTGGTGGTGGGGTGGAGGTATCCCAAGAAGTGACGTCGACCCAGACGTGACGGGGACCAAGAAGTGACGCGAACCCCGAAACGCCGGACGGGCACTCCCAGCCCGTCCGGCGTTCGACTGCCCGTCCGGCGTGCGACGGAGGACGAGGCCCGTCAGGGCCGGAGCGGGGGTTTGGGCGCGGCAGCCCCCAACGCGGCCCGCCACTTCGCCGGCCACTTCCGCGTGTCCCGGGGCTCCACATACGGCTCGGTCGGCGACAGCCCCCGGCAGGCGACCCGCTCACGCGCCAGTTCCGCGTCGAACTCCAGCCCCACCAGGATCGCCAGGTTCGACAGCCACAGCCACACCAGGAACACGATGGCGCCCGAGAGCGTCCCGTAAGTCTTGTTGTACGAGGCGAAGTTGGCCGCGTAGACGGCGAACCCGGCGGAAGCCGCCAGCCAGATCAGCGTCGCCAGGAAGCTGCCGGGACTGATCCAACGGAAGCCGCGCCCACGGACGTTGGGGGCCGCCCAGTACAACAGCCCGATCATCATCATCACCAGCATCAGCAGCACCGGCCACTTCACCACGCCCCAGACCGCGATCGCCGCGCCCCCGACGCCGAACGCCGTCCCGGCCCGCTCCGCCAGCGGCCCCGTGAAGACCACGATCACCGCGCTCGCCGCGAGCAGCAGCATCAGCGCCACGGTCAGCGCCAGCCTGAGCGGAGTCAGCTTCCACACCGGCCGCCCCTCGGGAAGGTCGTACACCGCGTTGGACGCGCGGATGAACGCGGCCACGTATCCGGAGGCCGACCACAGCGCCGCCAGCAGGCCGACCACGGCCAGCACACTGCCCGTACCGCCGCTGTCGCCCAGCTGTCTCACCGCGTCCCGCAGGATGTCCCGGGCCGGACCCGGATGTTGTCGAGGATCTTGTCGGTGGCGCTGCGGCCCACCACCCCGAGCAGCGACACCAGCAACAGCAGCGCGGGGAACAGGGACAGGACTCCGTAGTACGTCAACGCGGCGGCACGGTCGCCGAGTTCGTCGTCCAGTAACTCCTTCGCCGTGCGCCGGGCCACCGCCCGCCAGGACCGGGCCGGCAGCCGGGTCGGACTCTCGATCTCACCCTCGTCCTTCTTCTCCTCGTCCATGACCGGTGGGTCTCCCGAATCCCCGGTCCGAATCGCGCCGGGGCCCGTCCTCGAGCTGGACGGGCCGAGAACTCGGAGAGCGGGACTGGCCGAAAACTCGGATCGTCTGGACAAAAAAAGTTTTCGGTGAGACGGTGGACGCATGCTGGACGTCACCGTGATCGAGGACCCCGAGGCCGCCGCCGTCTCCCTGGACCCCATACGGGCCCGTCTGCTCGCCGAGCTGGCCGCGGGGCCGGCCTCGGCGGCGATGCTGGCCGGGAAGGTGGGGCTGCCGCGCCAGAAGGTGAACTACCACCTGAAGGCGCTGGAGCGGCACGGCCTCGTCGAGCTCGCCGGGGAGCGCCGCAAGGGCAATGTCACCGAGCGGCTGATGCGGGCGACCGCCGCGTCGTACGTCATCTCGCCGCTCGCTCTCGCCTCCGTGCAGCCGGACCCGGACCGCTTCCGCGACCAGCTCTCCGCGCGCTGGCTGCTCGCCCTCGGCGCCCGTCTGGTGCGGGACGTCGGCTCGCTGATCACCGGCGCGGCCAAGGCCCGTCAGCGGCTGGCCACGTACGCGCTGGACGGCGAGGTCCGCTTCGCCTCCGCCGCCGAACGGGCCGCGTTCATCCAGGAGTTGACCGCCGGGGTCAGCGCGCTGATCCGCAAGTACGACGCCCCGGACGCCGAAGGGGGCCGTGACCACCGGATCGTCGTGGCCGTCCATCCCACCCTCAAGCAGACCGAGTTGGAATAGTCCACCTGGTTGGAACAGTCAGGAGCCCGTCATGTCCAAGGAGTTCGAGATCGTCCGCGAGTTCGAGGTCGACGCGTCGCCGGAGGAGGTGTGGGAGGCCATCACCAACGCCAGCGGTGCCTATCTGTGGCCGATGGACCCGCCCGAGCCCCGCGTCGGCGGCCGGGCCGCCTTCGGCTCCACCGTCACCGCCTACGATCCGCCGCACCGCCTCACCGTCCGCAGCGAGGACGTCGGCTTCTCCGTCCAGAGCCTCAACCAGCTCGACCACACCATCGAGGCGCGGGACGAGGGCCGCCGCGCCTGGGTGCGCTATGTGCACAGCGGCATCTTCACCGACGACTGGGACAACCAGTACGACGGCGCCTCGAAGCACACCGACTTCTATCTGCACACCCTGCGCGAGTACCTCACCCACTTCGCGCCGCGCCCGGTGACCTTCGCCCAACTGCAGGGCCCCGAGGCCTCGCAGACCGCCGACGCCTTCACCGCCGTCGGACGGGCGCTCGGGCTGGCGGAGGAAACGGCCGTGGGCACGCGGGTGCGGGCGCACGGCCCCGAGGGCCGGACCCTAGACGCCGTACTGGACTTCCGCGACCCGTACTTCATCGGGCTGCGCACCGAGGACGCCCTGATCCGCTTCTTCGGCCGCAACCACTGGGGCGCCCCGGTCGGCATCAGCGTCCACGACTTCGCCCCGGACGCCGACGCCAAGGCGACCGAAGCCGCCTGGCAGCACTGGCTGGACGGGGTCTACGCCTGACCACTCCGACCCCGCCCAGCCGATCTTCGGGTGCTACGGGCGGAACCGCAGCACCTGGGGGTCGTGGTCGCTGATCTGGTCGTTGAACTCCGAGTTGATGTGCACGCTGTCGTACTCGAAGTCGCAGTCGCGGCGGATCGACGGGCTGATCAGGATCTGGTCCAGGACCTGCTCGTTGCCCTGGTAGTCGTAGGTGTAACGCTCGCTCTTCGGCAGCGACTTGATCGCCGACCACAGCTCGCCGTCACCCTGGAGGATCTTCGCGGTGTCGGAGAAATCGAAGTCGTTCATGTCGCCGAGCGCGATGACGTCCGCGTTCTTCTGGACGTCCAGGATGCTCTTGACGAACGCGTTGACCAGGGTCGCCTGGGCGTGACGCTGGGTCTCCGAGCTGCGCACCGGCGGCTGGTACTGCGCGGTCAGCCCCTGGTCGCCGCCCTTGGAGTTGAGGTGGTTGGCGATCACGAAGACCGTGCGGCCACGGAAGACGAACTCGCCGGCCAGCGGCTTGCGGCTGGACTTCCAGGCGTCGTTGGCCGGGTCGATGCGGCCCGGGGAGGCCGTCAGCTGCGCCTTGCCGTGCACCTTGGTGACACCGACGGCGGTGGTGGAGTCGCCGCCCGCGCGGTCCACGAAGGACACCCGCTCGGGGTTGAAGAGGAACACCTGACGGATGTTGCCGCCGGGCTCGCCGCCGTCCTGGTCGTTGACCGGGTTGATCGAGCGCCAGTCGTACTTCGGGCCGCCCGCCGCGACGATCGCGTCGATCAGCTTGTTCACGGTCGTGTTCGCGTCGACGACGCCGTCGTCCGTCGCGCCGTCGTTGTCCTGGATCTCCTCCAGGGACACGATGTCGGGGGACTGCAGGTTGTTCACGATCGCGGCGGCGTGCGCGGCGAACGTGGTGTCGGACGGGTCGAGGTTCTCGACGTTGTAGGTGGCGACCGCCAGCTCTGAGCGCGACTGCTTCTTCGTCGTCTCGCGCTGCAGCCCGCCGCTCTTCAGCGTGCCCAGCTGACCGGCGACCAGCGTGTAACCGCCGAACTGGTTGAAGTCCAGCGGGCCGGTGGTGGTGCCGGTGAGGGTGTCGCCGACGTTCGCCTTCGGGAAGTCGGCGACCGCGCCCAGCGACTGGATCTGCAGCCGGCCGGTGTTCTGCGAGGTGTAGGAGCCGTACAGCGTGCCGCCGCGACGGGTCGGGTGCTCGTGCGGCTTCACGGTGACCCACAGCTCGGCGTACGGGTCGGTCGCCGTGACCACCCGGGCATCTGTGACCTGGACGTTCATGCCCTCCAGGGACTCGTAGTAGTCCAGGGCGTACGTCGCCGGCCGCAGCGGAAGGCCGTTGACCGAACCGTTTGCGGCGGTGTCGCCGGCCGGGGCGTATTGGTCCGGCACCGACTTCGCGTTGATCACGACCGGCGCCGGGACCGCGTTGCCCGTCGACACCGTGGTGACGGTCGGCTTGGTGATCTCGGTCAGCGACTGGTTGCCGCTCGAGGCGCCGCCCGGGACGTACTCCGAGACCGTGCCGGTGACCGTGACGGAGTCACCGACGGCGACCTTCGGGGTGGAGCTGGTGAAGACGAAGACGCCCTCACTGGTGGCCGGGTTGTCGTCCGGGTTCGGATCCTGGAGCCAGAAACCTCTGGACGAGCCGTACGTGCGCGTGGCGGTGACGATTCCGGGCACGTCCGCCACCTTCTGGCCGGCGTAGGGCGATATTCGGGTCGTGCCCTGGATGTCGTGGATGCGTACGGTGTCGGCGTGCGCGGGCGCCGTCAGGGCGACCGTGGAGGCCGCGGAGCACACGGCGGCGACGGTGAGCGCGGCGAGACGCGCGGAAGACTTGCTCGGCAACGGAATCCCTCCGGGGACGTACGAAAGCGCCGGGACGAGGGTGGTGCGTGGAGCGTCTGGTGACGCGCGTAGAGATGAGTGAACAGTTGTCCCCCCGTTTCTACGCGCGTCAATCTCCTGCCTGCTCAGGCCAGTTGTCAAGGTTTCGGCCATGTACGGACCCTGACCAGGAGATGAACCGGGCGGCATGGGGCGAAATCCGTCTAGGCTGAGCGATTGAGCCGTACGTCGTCCAGGTGGTCGTACGGCCGCCCGGGCGCCCTAGGAGAACCAGCCGATGTCAGACAGCTCCTCCCTGCCGCCGGTACGGCTGCATCCCGAAGCGGAGCTGGCGCGGGACGCGCTGTCCACACCCGTACTGTCCCGGGCCGCCCGGCTCGCCCGCTGGGCCGGCCCCGAGACCCGCGTCGACGCCGGGGGCGAGCTCAGCGACGGGCAGCTGCCGGCCGCCGCCGAGGTGCTGGGCCTGACCGGCGAAGACGCCGCGGCCGACGCGAGCGAGGCCTGGCGGGTGGCCCTGGACACCGGGCTGGTGGAGATCGCCGACTTGGACGAGGGCACCGTGCGGGCCGGCGAGGGGCTGGCGCTGCTGACCGGCGGCTCGCCGCACGACGTGCTCGGCGTGTGGCAGGGGGCCCTGGAGACGGTGCTCGCCGACGCGAGCGTGCCCGACATCGAGGGCCTGGAGGAGGCCCTGGACGAGGGCGGCGAGATCGACTTCGACCGGCTGCAGTGGGACCCGGAGGCGGAGGCCGAGTTCCTCGACGGCGTCCTCGGCAACCTGTACCTGCTCTCCGTCACCGAGGAGGGGCCCGGCGACTCCCCGGTCCCGCTGCCCGCGCTCGCCGCGTCCATGATCGTGCCCTCCGACATGGGCGAGCCCACCAACGACGTCCTGGAGCAGGTCTCCGACGCGATGATGAGGCTCGACGACCAGTTCCGGCTGCTGGAGCCGGTCGGACTCGTCGAGTACCAGCCGGTCGACGAGGCGCTGATGGCGGACACCGACGAGGAACCCGCCGCGCCGGTCGACGACACGGACGTCTCCCGCTACGGCCTGGTGCGGCTCACCCCGCTCGGCCTGTACGGCCTGCGCGCGCGGCTGCTGCAGGCCGGGTTCACCGCGCCGGCCGTCGGTGACCTCGCCGACAAGGGCGCGGACGCGCTGCTCGACGGGACGGCGACGTTCCCTCCGCAGGCCGCGCGGGCCGAGACCGAGCAGTGGCTGGCACGGCGGCAACCGCTGGAGGGCGCCCGGGAGTTGCTCGCCGCGAGCCGCGGCTCGGACGCGGGCGCGCCGCTGCGCCGGCTGCGCTGCCAGCAGGCGCTGGCCCTGGTGGGGGTGGAGGCCGAGCCGGCGCTGCGGGAGGTGCTGGACGACCCCGAACTCGGCGGGCTGGCCCGGGTCTGGCTGAGCGAGCACGGGGCGGCGGACGTGCCCGCGCCCTCGGAAGCGATGATCTTCTGGCTCACCATCGACACCGTCGCCGCACAGCTCGCCGCCGAGGGGAACTCCGAGGAACTGCGCTCGCTGGTCCAGGGGTTGGCGGCCCAGCACGGCGGCTTCTTCGCCGCCGCCTGGCGCGTCGACCATCCGGCCACGGCCGACGTCCTGGAGGCGATGGGCCGCCTGCACCCGGACAAGCGGATCGCGAAGGAAGCCAGGAAGGCGGCCTTCAAGGCGCGTTCGCAGCAAGGCGGTTGAGGCGGGCCAGGCCACTTCGTCGAGGCGGGCGGGTCCGCTTCGAACCGGACGTCGCGGCGGTCGCGGGTACGGACGCTTCTGCGGGGCGAGGCGTTGTCGCGGCGGGGTGGGTCTGGAGGCTTTTGCGCGGGGAGGCGTTGTCGCGGCGGGGTGGGTCTGGACGCTCTTGCGCGGGGAGGCGTTGTCGGGGCGGGGGTGGGTCTGGACGTTCCTTCGCCGCGAGGCGCTGTCGGGGCGGGCCTGGGGCGTTGGCGTCGTGGCGGGCGCGGGCCTTTGCTTGGGCGTGCCGTTGCGGCGGGCGCGGGGGGTTGGCGTCGTGGCGGGCGCGGGCCTTCGCGCCGACCACGCACGCGAGGAAAAGGGCTCCCACGCCCGGGCACCGCAACGACCCCCCCGCAACGGACGCATTCCTCGCACCACCGGCAACGACAACCCGAAGGCCTCGCGTGCCGAGGAAAACGGCTCCCACGCCCGGGCGCCGCAACGACCCCCCATTACCGTCTTAGTAGCCCCGCAACGGACGCATTCCCCGCACCACCCGCAGCGCGACACCCCGGAGGCCTTGCGTGCCGTCGCTGCGGATGCGGGCCTGTTTACCCTGGTGCCGACGTCGTGGGGGCTTTAGCGGGAGGCGAAAGTCTTGGGCTTTCCATGGGGTGCGGTGTACGGATTCATGGAAGTGGGTCCGGAGTGGTCGCCCTGTGTTCAACTCACGTTCAGGCATGGGCGAAACGGTGTCGCCGACCCGAGGTCCGCCACCCTCCACGGCACGCCCACCGTCACAGGAGAACACCATGTCGCTCACCCGCAGGGACTTCGCCAGAAAATCCGCGATCACCGGAGCCGGGGTCGCGCTGGCGGGCAGCGTCGGCGCCCTCGCCACCGCCCCGAACGCCCTCGCGTCCACGGAGACCGACGAGACCGACGGCGCCGAGGAGTCGGCGCACGGACACCACGGCGTCGGCTACGGACCGCTCGTCCCCGACCCGGACGGCATCCTCGCCCTCCCCGCCGGCTTCAAGTACCGGATCATCACCTACAGCGGCAGGACCAAGCTGGAGTCCGGCGAGTTCACCCCGTCCAACCACGACGGCACGTCCACCTTCGACGGCCCCCGCGGTGCGACCCTGCTGGTCAACAACCACGAGCTCAAGGGCCCGCGGGCGAACTGGAAGTACCCCGTCCCGCTCACCGAGGGCCTGGTCTACGACCCCGCCGCGTCCGGCGGCTGCACGGTCGTCGAGGTCCGCCGCGACCACGTCGCCGAGTGGGTCGGCATCGCCGGCACCTCCACCAACTGCGCGGGCGGCAACACTCCTTGGGGCACCTGGCTGACCTGTGAGGAGACCGAGGACAAGGCCGGCCAGAACGGCATGACCAAGGACCACGGCTACGTCTTCGAGGTCGACCCCGAGGACCGCCGGGCCAACCGGAACCCCAAGCCCATCAAGGCGCTGGGCCGTTACGCCCACGAGGCCGTCGTCGTCGACCCCAAGCGCGGCCACCTCTACCTCACCGAGGACGCGTCCGGCCCCAACGGCCTGCTGTACCGCTGGACCCCGCCGGCCGGCTTCCACCACGGCCGCGGCAGGCTGCGCACGCTCGCCGACGACGCGGGCGTCCTGCAGGCCTTCAAGTGCTTCGACTCCGGCGGCAAGTTCGTCGACGACCTCTCCCGTGCCACGAAGATCGGCACGGTCTACGGCGTGGACTGGGTGGACGTCCCGGACCGGGACGCGAAGACGGTCTCGACGCGCAAGCAGTTCACCGACGGCCAGATCACCCGCGCCCGCAAGCTCGAGGGCATGTGGTGGGGCGACGGCGGCACCTACATCGTCTCCTCGTACGCCCGTGCCGAGAGCCCCGTCCAGCACGACGGCGCCGTGTGGTTCTACGACCCCAAGCGCCGCACCCTGACCCTGAAGGTCCTGATCGGCGTCAACCCCGACCCGTCCGCCGAGGGCAACTTCGACGGCCCCGACAACATCACCGTCTCGCCGTACGGCGGCCTTGTCATCGCCGAGGACGGAGAGGGCCTGCAGCACCTGTTCGGCGCGACGGACAGCGGCCGTACCTACCCGATCGCCCGCAACGAACTGAACCTCGGCACCGACGAGAACCCCGAGTACAGCGAGTTCACCGGCGTCACCTTCTCCCCGGACGGCAGGACCCTGTACGCCAACATCCAGGAGCCGGGGATCATGCTGGCGATCACGGGGCCGTGGAAGCGGCAGAAGCGGTAAGTCCCCTCGCCGGTAACGGCATTTAATTCACTCGCTCCACCAGAGCTGTGCCTCCTACAGTGAGACCAGAAAACAGCGCACCTCCCGGTGCGAAGACAGCGGCTACTTCTCTCCAAAAGAATCCGATGCCGCCGTCGACTTGATCTCGGGAGGCGCAGCTCATGGTGGGTACCCGGTGCGCAGGCAGCGGTTACTTCATTGGATCGGACGGTTGCGGGTTCGAGTCCCGTCATCGACTTCGGGTCGGTGTAGCTCAATCGGTAGAGCATCTGGAAAAGTCCGTCGCCGACCCCTGATCTCGGGTACCCACCTTCTGCTGCGCCGCCCTCCGGAAATCCAAGGAATTCGGGGGAATTCACCATGGCTCGATTCAACACCAAGGGCGCGAAGGCGCAGCCCACTTCCCGCGTCACGTCCACGGGCCGCGTGCTCCGCACCTATGAGGGCGGTCGCGGCCGGGAGCGGGACGCGCGCTCCGAACTCTTCCTGCTGGCGGTGTCCCATTTCATGGCCGACACCTTCTACGAGACCGGCGCCGACCGCGACGACCGCTTCGCGCGGCTCGTGCGGCGGCTCGCCGTCGAGGACCCCGCATGGACGGCCGGCCTGCTCGGCTGGCTGCGCGGCGAGGGAAACCTCCGTACCGCTTCCCTCGTGGGCGCCGCCGAGTACGTGAAGGCGCGCCTCGACGCGGGCGCCACCGACGGCCCGGCCAACCGGCACGTCGTCGCCTCCGTACTGCGGCGCCCGGACGAGCCCGGCGAACTGCTCGCGTACTGGACGGCGACGTACGGCCGTAACATCCCCAAGCCGGTCAAGCGCGGGATCGCCGACGCCGTACGCCGTCTCTACAGCGGCAAGTCGCTGCTGAAGTACGACACCGCGTCCAAGGGGTACCGCTTCGGCGACATCCTCAACCTGGTGCATGCGACGCCCGACCCGGACAAGCCGTGGCAGGGCGAGCTGTTCCGGTACGCCCTCGATCGCCGGCACCACCCGGACTCGGCGGTACCGCCCGCCGCGGACGGCGTCCTGACCGCGCACCGTGAGCTGATGGCGCTGCCGGTGCGGGAGCGCCGTGCGGTGGTGACCTCCGCGGGCGGCGCAGAGCGGCTCGCGGCGGCCGGGATCACCTGGGAGGCGCTGGCCGGCTGGCTCCAGGGCCCGATGGACAAGGCGGCCTGGGAGGCCGTGATCCCGTCCATGGGCGCGATGGCGCTCGTCCGTAACCTGCGCAATTTCGATCAGGCGGGGGTCTCGGACGAGGTCGCCGCCCGGGTGGCGGCGAAGATCAGTGACGCGGCGGAGGTCACGCGCTCGCGGCAGTTCCCCTTCCGGTATCTCGCCGCGTACCGGCACGCCCCCTCGCTGCGCTGGTCGTACCCTCTGGAGCAGGCGCTCGGGCACTCGCTGGCCAACGTGCCCGCGCTGCCGGGCCGCACGCTGATCCTGGTCGACCGCTCCGGCTCGATGTGGGCGCGGCTGTCGGACCGCTCCGAGCTCAACCGGGCCGACGCGGCGGCGATCTTCGGCACGGCGCTCGCGCTGCGGGCGGCCGACGCGGATCTCGTCGAGTTCGGCACCACGAGCCGGCGCCTGGCGTTCGGCAGGGGCGAGTCGGTACTGGGGATCCTGGACCGCTTCGGCGACCTGGGCGGCACCGACACCACCAGCGCGGTTCGCGCGCACTACCGGGGTCAGGACCGGGTGCTGATCGTCACCGACGAGCAGTACGCCTTCAATCACCACGGCGATCCGACGGAGCAGGTCCCGGCCCATGTGCCGGTCTACACCTGGAACCTCGCCGGGTACCGCGCGGGCCACGGCCCCTCGGGCAAGGCGAACCGGCACACCTTCGGGGGCCTGACCGACGCGGCCTTCCGGATGGTCCCGCTGCTCGAGGCCGCCCAGGACGCCGACTGGCCCTGGGCCGCCTGAGCCCACGATCGTGGCCCGCACTTCTACGGGGGGTGCGGGCCACACCCTTGCCCGCACTCCTGGCTGACATCTAACATTTCAGTTGTGGAGGCCATACGACCCGTCCAGCGCACCCTCCTCAGGGACCGCGCCTACGCATCCATCCGGGACGCCATCGTGGCCGGGGAGCTGGAGCCCGGTGCGGTGGTGCGGGACGCCGAGCTCGCCGAGCGCATGGGGCTGTCCCGGGCGCCGGTGCGGGAGGCGTTCGCGCGGCTGGTGGACGAGGGGCTGCTGGAGAGCAAGCCGCAGAGCTACACACGGGTGACCCCGGTGGTCGCCGCCGATGTGCGGGACGCGGCCGCCGTGGTCGGTGCCATGCACGAGCTGGCGACCCGGGTCGCCGTCCCCCGTCTCTTCGCCGCCGACGTGCAGACCATGCGCGCGGCCAACGAGCGGTTCGCGGCGGCCGTCGGCGCGGGTGACGTGGACGGTGCGCTGCGGGCCGACGACGCCCTGCACGACGTCCTCGTCCGCGTCGCCGGCAACCACGCGGCCGCCGCCACCATCGCCCGCTACACCCCGCTCATCCGCCGCCTGGAGCGCCGTCGCTTCGGCGAGGGCGGCACCTGCCGTTCCGCGGGTCTGCACGAGCGGCTGATCGAGGCCTGCGCGGCCGGTGACGCGCAGACGGCGGTGCGGGTCACGGCGGAGATCTGGCGCAGCCTCGCCGACCTGGTCGAGCTGACCGACCCCGACCCCGACCCCGCCGAAACCGAAACCGACACCGCCCCCGACCCCGCCGACACCGTCATCGACCCCACCGGCGGCGACCGGGCCGACGGCGATTGATCCCGACCCCGGGAGGACCCCATGTCCCTTTCCTCGTACGAGCGTTACCCCCTCCTCTTCGGCCCGTCCCCGGTGCACCCCCTGGAGCGGCTGACCGCCGAGCTCGGTGGCGCCTCCCTCTGGGCCAAGCGGGAGGACTGCAACTCCGGTGTCGCCTACGGCGGGAACAAGACGCGCAAGCTGGAGTACCTGGTCGCGGACGCGCTGGCCCAGGGCTGCGACACCCTGGTCTCGATCGGCGGGGTGCAGTCCAACCACACCCGTCAGGTCGCCGCCGTGGCCGCGCGTGCCGGGCTCAAGTGCGTGCTGGTGCAGGAGAGTTGGGTGGACTGGCCGGACTCCGTGTACGACAAGGTCGGCAACATCCTGCTCAGCCGGCTCGCCGGAGCCGACGTACGGCTGGTGAAGGCCGGGTTCGGGATCGGGTTCAAGGAGAGCTGGGAGCAGGCGCTCCGGGAGGTCGAGGAGCGGGGCGGCAAGCCGTACGCCATTCCGGCGGGCGCCTCCGACCATCCCCTCGGCGGCCTCGGGTTCGCCGGCTGGGCCTACGAAGTCGCCGAGCAGGAGCGGGAGTCGGGCGTCTTCTTCGACACCGTGGTCGTGTGCTCGGTGACCGGTTCGACCCAGGCCGGCATGGTCGCCGGCTTCGCCGCGCTGGAGGAGGCGGGCGGACGGCGGCGCCGGGTGCTCGGCATCGACGCCTCGGCCAAGCCCGCCGCGACCAAGGAGCAGATCGCCAGGATCGCCCAGAACACCGGCCGACTCATCGGCGTGCGGCGCGAGTTGACCGAGGACGACGTCGAACTGGACGAGCGGTACCACGCGGGGACGTACGGCGTCCCCGACGAGACGACCCTGGAGGCGATGCGCCTCGCCGCCCGCACGGAGGGGATGATCACCGACCCCGTCTACGAGGGCAAGTCGATGGCCGGCATGATCGATCTCGTGCGCCGCGGCGAGATCGGCGCCGAGTCGACGGTGCTCTACGCCCACCTCGGCGGACAGCCCGCACTGAACGCCTACAGCGCGTTGTTCTAGCCGTACGCCCGGATCACGTCCTTCCCGGGCGGCCGGCCCTGATCACGCGGCATGAAGCTGACGCTGCCGGGGTCGGCCCTCACCGCCTGTGCCAGGCATATGAAGGGCGCGGCCGCGCGGCTGGTCGAGGCGGCCCAGGGGGAGGGGACGCTGCGGCGGGACCTCGAGCCGATCGACGTGCTGCGGCTGGCCCACGGGGTGTCCTCCGCCGCGGAGTTGGCGAACGGTGGGCGGCCGCGCATCCGCCGCTATGTGTCCCTGCTGACCGAAGGGCTGCGGTCGGCGGAGACGGCGGAGAGCTGAGACGTCGGGTGCCCCCCGCCCGAGGGGCACCCGTGGACGTCGTGCGGCCGCTTACAGGGCTTGGGCGGCCGGCTTCACCATGTTCCGGACCGTGCGGGCCTTCACGAACTGGCCCATCGCCGTCATGTCCCACTCGCCGGAGAACTGGCGGATCAGCTTGGCCATCATCACGCCCGTCTGGGCCTCCGCGTTGGTCAGGTCGAAGCGGACCAGCTCCTCCCCGGTCGCGGCGTCCAGGAGGCGGCAGTAGGCCTTGGCCACGTCGGTGAACTTCTGGCCGGAGAAGGAGTTGACCGTGAAGACCAGGCCGGTCACCTCCTGCGGGATGCGGCCGAGGTCGACCACGATGACCTCGTCGTCGCCCGCGCCCTCGCCCGTGAGGTTGTCGCCGGAGTGCTTGATCGCGCCGTTGAGGATGGACAGTTTGCCGAAGTAGCAGCTGTCGATGTGGTTGCGCTGCGGGCCGTAGGCGATGACCGACGCGTCCAGGTCGATGTCGGAGCCTCGGTAGGCCGGCTCCCAGCCGAGGCCCATCTTGACCTGGGCCAGCAGCGGACGGCCGCCCTTGACGAGGGAGACGGTCTGGTTCTTCTGCAGGCTCACCCGGCCCTTGTCGAGGTTGATCTTCCCCGCACCGGGAGCGGGCGCGGCGGGAGCCGGAGGAGCAGGCGGGGGAGGCGGCGTGGTGGACAGCGGCGGTGCGGGCGGCGCCACCGGGGGCCGCATCGCCGGCTGAGGCGGCGCGACGGGCGCAGAGGCGGGCTCCTCGACCGTCACCCCGAAGTCGGTCGCGATGCCCGCCAGCCCGTTGGCGTACCCCTGGCCGACCGCGCGTGCCTTCCAGGCGCCGTTGCGCAGGTAGATCTCGACGATCACCAGCGCCGTCTCCGTCCCCAGCTGCGGGGGTGTGAACGTGGCGAGGACGCTGTTGTCGTCCGCGCCGCGGATCGTGGCCGTCGGCTCGATGCCCTGGAAGGTCTGCCCGGCCGCGTCCGGACTCGCCGTGACGACGACCTTCTCGATGCCGGGGGGCAGGGCGGCGGTGTCGACGGTGATCGCGTCGGGCGCCGTACCGCCGCCGGAGCGGTACGTCACGCCCGGCCCCGCCGGCTGGTTGTAGAAGATGAAGTCGTCGTCGGAGCGCACCTTGCCGTCGCCCGTGAGCAGCAGGCCCGACACGTCGAGCCGCAGCGGGGCGGCGACGTCCACCGTCACACGGGTGACGGGGAGAGGGATGTTCGAGCCAGGGGTCATAGCTGTCATGCCGGGACAACGAACGAGACCACTTTGCCGTTCCCTTACCCGGCGGCCGATCGAGTGGATCGGCTCAGCGTCGGCCGCGCCCGCCGTTGCGCGGGTGCTCCCGGGCGGTCCGCTCGTTGCCGCGCCTGTAGTTCCCGGTCCAGCGGGCCATGACGAGCTGCGGGTCGCCGGCCGCCACCTCGGCGAGAAACCGGGTGGAGCGCGGTGCGCGCAGCATGGTCGCGGGACGGCCGTGGTGGGTGATGCGCACGGTGCCGTCTGCGTGTTCCTCGTACGAGAATCCCTGGGGGCGCGGCATGACGGGATGGTACGGCCCCGGTCAGCCCCGCCCCCACTGGATTTTCCCGCGGCCCGGGCAACGGGCCAGGGCAGCTCTAGGCGCTCTGGGGGAGCACCACGATCTTCCGCCCCACCCCGGCCGCGAACTGATCCAGCGCCTGCGGGTAGCGCTCCAGCGGGATCCGGTCGCTGATGAAGACCTCCGGGTCGAGGACGCCGCTGGCGAACAGCTCGGCCGCGCGTTCGAAGCTGTGCAGCACCGCCATCGACCCGGTGATGGTGATCTCCTGGTTGTAGATCCGGTACGGGTCGATCGTCACCCGCGTCGCGTAGTCCGCCACCCCGAACTGCAGGAACGTACCTGCCTTGGCCACGCGTCCCAGGCCGTCCTGGATGGCCGCCGCGTTGCCGGTCGCGTCGATCACGACGTCCCAGCCCTGCGGGCGCTCCAGTTCGTCGGCGTTCGGCGCGGAGGACGAGACGCCGAGGCGTACGGCCGTCTCCAGGCGGGCCGGGTTCAGGTCCACGACGTCGACGCTCGCCGCCCCGGTCCGCTTGGCCAGCTCCAGCATCATCAGACCCATCGTCCCGGAGCCGTAGATCAGCACGTGCGCGCCGAGGCGGGAGCGCAGCACGTCGTAGCCGCGCACGGCGCAGGACAGGGGCTCCACCAGGGCCGCGTCCTGGGTGCTGACGTGCTCGGGGAGCTTCACGCAGTTGGCCACCGGAGCGACGGCGAACTGTGCCGCGCCGCCCGCCGTGGTCACGCCGATCGCGGCCCACCGCTCGCAGAGGTTGTTGTGGCCGTCCCGGCAGTAGCGGCACTCGTAGCAGTACAGGGACGGGTCGACCGCCACCCGGTCGCCGACCGCGACCTCGGTGACCTGGGTGCCGACCCCGACCACCTCGCCCGCGAACTCGTGACCCGGCACGATCGGCAGCTTCGGCGCGAACTCGCCCTGCAGGATGTGCAGATCGGTGCCGCACAGGCCGCAGGCGGCGACCTCGACGACGACCTCGCGGGGACCCGGCGCCGGGTCGGGGACCTCGGCGACGACGGCACGGCCCACGGACTCGATGACGGCGGCCTTCATTTCACGGCTCCCAGCGACAGGCCCTGGACCAGCTTGTCCTGGGCGGCGAACCCCGCGGCGAGCACCGGCAGGGAGATGACGAGCGACGCGGCGCACACCTTCGCCAGGAACAGGCCCTGGCTGGTGATGAAGCCGGTCAGGAACACGGGGGCGGTCTCGGCGACCACGCCCGTCAGTACCCGGGCGAACAGCAGCTCGTTCCAGCTGAAGATGAAGCAGATCAGGGCGGTGGCGGCGATGCCGGGCAGGGCGATCGGGGCCACCACACGGGCGAGGATCGTCGGCAGCCGGGCGCCGTCGATCTGGGCCGCCTCGATCACCGCGACCGGCACCTCGGCCAGGAAGGACTGCATCATCCACACGGCGATCGGCAGGTTCATCGAGGTGTAGAGGATGACCAGCAGCCAGATGTTGTCCAGCATGTCCGTGTTCTTGGCGAACAGGTAGATGGGCAGGAGACCCGCTACCACCGGGAGCATCTTGGTGGACAGGAAGAAGAACAGGACGTCCGTCCACTTCTTCACCGGGCGCACCGACAGCGCGTACGCCGCCGGCAGCGCCAGCAGCAGCACCAGCAGCGTCGACGCCACCGACGCCACGGCCGAGTTGACGAGGGCCGGCCAGGGGCTCGCCCCGCCGCCCGTGCCGAAGAACTCCCGGTAGCCGTCCAGGGTGAGTGCGGCCCCGAAGGAGGGCGGGTTGGTGGCGGCGTCCGCCTCCGAGTGGAAGGACGTCAGGGCCATCCAGGCGATGGGCAGGAAGAACACGATTCCCAACAGCCAGGCCACCAGGCCGAGTCCGGCGCCCTTGCGGCGGCCGCCTCGCAGTCGTACGGCGACGGTGCTCATCCTCGAGCCACCTCCTCGCGGAACAGGGACGACACCACGCGCAGGGCGAAGGTCGCGATGACGATCGAGCCGATGACCACCAGGACGCCCGCGGCCGAGGCGAGGCCGTTCTCATGGGCCTGGTAGAAGCTCTGGTAGACGGTGTACGGCAGGTTGGCGGTGCCCAGCCCGCCGGACGTGATGGTGAAGACCGCGTCGAAGTTCTGGACGATGTAGATCGAGCCCAGCAGGGCGCCGAGTTCGAGGTAGCGGCGCAGGTGCGGGAGCGTGAGGTGGCGGAAGATCTGCCAGTCGCTCGCGCCGTCCACCCGCGCGGCCTCGATCTGCTGGTGGTCACGGCTCTGCAGGCCCGCCAGCAGGATCAGCATCATGAACGGCGTCCACTGCCACACCAGGGAGGCCTCGACCGCCAGCAGCGGGGTGTTCGAGATCCAGTCCGGCTGCGGACCGCCCACGTAGTGCAACAGACCGTTGAGCAGGCCGTATTCGGGGTTGTAGAGGACGTGCTTCCACAGCAGGGCGGCCGCCACGGGGACCACCAGGAAGGGCGCGATCAGGAGGGTGCGGACCACGCCCCGGCCGCGGAACCTCCGGTCCAGGAGGAGCGCGAGCGCCAGGCCCAGGACCAGGCTGACGACGACCACGGCGGCCGTGAGCAGGATCGTCGTCCACACCGAGTGGCGCAGGTCGGCGTCGGTGAGGACCTGTTGGTAGTTGTCGAGGCCGGTGAAGTGACGGGCCTTCGGGTAGAGGGCGTTCCAGTCGAAGAACGAGATCACCAGCGTGGCCACGAACGGCAGCTGGGTCACCACGATCATGAAGACCAGGGCGGGCAGCAGTGGCGCGCGGGTCGCCCATGCCTTCAGGCGGGCGGAGGGAACGCCCTTGGTGCGTGCGGGAGTCGCGGCTATCGGAGCCGTCGTTGTCGCGGTCATCGTCCCTCGTACTCCTTGGAGATCTTCTCGGCGAGTTTCTGGGACTTCCTCAGGGCCGAATCGACGGACTGGCGTCCGGCGATGGCCGCGCTTATCTCCTGGGAGACCTTGGTGCCGAGATCGGTGAACTCGGGGATGCCGACGAACTGGATGCCGGGCGCGGGGCGCGGCTGCACCCCCGGGTCATTGGGCTTCGCGCCTTCGATGGCGGCCTTGGTCATCTCCTGGAAGGAGGCCGCGGACTTGACGTACTCGGCGTTGGTGTAGGTCGACGCGCGTTTGCCCGCCGGTACGTTGGGCCAGCCGCTGGTCTCGCCGACCAGCTGCTCGTACTGCTTGCTGGACGCCCAGGAGACGAACTTCCAGGCCTTGTCGGGGTTGCGGGAGGCCTTCTGGATGCCCCAGGCCCAGGTGTAGAGCCAGCCGGAGTTGTCGGTCTTCTCCACGGGGGCCGGCGCGTAGCCGAGCTTGCCCTTGACCGGGGAGCCCGCAGCCTCCAGGGAACCGGCGGCCGATGTCGCGTCGTACCACATGGCGACCTTGCCCTGGGTCATGTTGTTGAGGCACTCGGCGAAGCCTGACTGGGCGGCGCCGGACTCACCGTGTTTGCGAACGAGGTCGACGTAGAACTTCGTGGCCTTCTCGAAGGCGGGGGAGTCCAGTTGGGCCTTCCAGTCCTTGGTGAACCAGGTGCCGCCGAAGGTGTTCACGACCGTGGTCAGGGGTGCCATCAGCTCGCCCCAGCCGGGCAGTCCGCGCAGGCAGATGCCCCGCATGCCGGACTCGGCGCCGTCCACCTTCGCGGCGAGGTCGGCCACCTGGTCCCAGGTCGGGTGCGCGGGCATGGTGAGGTGCTTCGCCGCGAACACGTCCTTGCGGTACATCAGGAAGGACGACTCGCCGTAGAAGGGCTGCCCGTAGAGCCTGCCGTCGTCGGCGGTCAGGGACTGCCGCATCGGCTTCAGCACGTCCTGTTCGTCGTACGCCGGGTCCTTGGCCACGTACGAGTTCATCTCGTGCAGCCAGCCGTTCTTGGCGTAGATGGGTATCTCGTAGTTGGACAGTGTCGCCACGTCGTACTGGCCGGCCTGATTGGCGAAGTCCTGGCTGATCTTGTCGCGGACGTCGTTCTCCGGCAGGACGGTGAAGTTCACCTTGATGCCGGTCTCCTTGGTGAAGTGGGCCTTGGTCAGCTTCTGCAGCTCCACCATCTGCGGGTTGTTGACCATCAGGACGTTGACGGAGTCGCCGCCGGACCCGGACCCGCCCGCCCCGACCCAACAGCCGGAGAGCAGCGGGGTGAGCAGCGTCCCTGCGGCGGCCAGCGCGAGCGTGGCTCGCGACGGCCGTCGTCGGCTCTGGGTGCGCATGGATCGCTCCTGGACATAGTTGGATATAAGGGGCACCGTTTCGTGCGGAGAATCCCTGTGGTGCTTGGTGCTTCGACAGCCCCTCCGCTGAGTCAGACCCGCACGACCTGTGGGCCCAGCAGTGAATAGCGGTGGGCCTCCGCCGACGGCAGCAGCGTGCTGGTGACGATCGCCTCCAGCGCGCCGATCTCCGCGAACCGGCAGAAGCTGACCGCGCCGAACTTGGTGTGCACACCCGCGAACACGGTGCGCCGCGCGGCCCGGATCGCCTGCGCCTTGACCTCGCTGACGGCGGGGTCGGGCGTGGTCAGGCCGTGCTCGCGGGAGATGCCGTTGGCGCCGATGTAGGCGAGGTCGAGGACGAAACCGGCCAGCATCTTCGTCGTCCAGTGGTCGACGGTGGCCAGGGTGCCGGGGCGGACGCGGCCGCCCAGCAGCAGTACGGAGATGTTGTCCGCCTCGGCGAGGGTGCCCGCGACGGGCAGGGACGCGGTGACCACGGTCAGCGGTCGGTCCCCGGGCAGGGCCTCGGCGATGAGCTGCGGGGTGAAGCCCTCGTCGACGAAGACCGTCTCGGCGTCCCCGAGCAGTTCGGCCGCGGCGGTGGCGATGCGGCGCTTCTCGGGGACGTGGCTGGTGGCGCGGAAGGCGAGGGTCGTCTCGAAGCCGGCGCTCTCCACGGGGTAGGCGCCGCCGTGGGTGCGGCGGACCAGGCCGTGGTCCTCCAGGGCGCGGAGGTCTCGGCGGACGGTTTCCTTGGCCACGCCCAGCGCGGCGGCGAGTTCGGTGACGTCCACCGAGCCTTTGGCTCGCGCTGTTTTCACGATGTGCCGCTGGCGGTCCTCCGCGGTGCCGGTCATTTGTCACCCGCCTTTTGCTGCGCCGTTGCCCGTTCGGGCCGATGGGGGAAGTTCTACAGCGGGTGGGCTGGGGTGACCAGGTCTGTTACTGGAGGGATCGTGTCTGTGTGTGCCCGTTCGGGCGACCGTCGCCTACGAACCCGGGGGCGGCGGTGGTGTGCGGCTGTGGAGCCGTCGTGGCTGGTCGCGCAGTTCCCCGCGCCCCTGGGGGACGGCGCCGGCGCGCCTCCCCAAGGCACCGAGCATGCCCGTATATGCCGACGGGCGGGCCCGTTCGGTGCCCGCCCGGTGTGAAAGTCGGTCAGTACGGCCAGATCGGGGGGTCGCTGACGAAGACGCCGCCCAGGTAGTCGTGCGCGATGTTGCCCGGTTCCAGTTCGCCCTGTTCGGCGATCAGCTTCTCCGCGAACTGCTCGGAGTCGTCCTGCGGTTCGTAGCCGAGGGCCCGGGCGGTCGACAGGTCCCACCACAGGCGGGTGTTGGCGGAGGAGCCGTAGACGACCGTGTGGCCCACGTTCTCGGCGGTGAGGGCCGCGTGGAAGAGGCGGGCGCCGTCCGGCGGGCTCATCCAGACCGACAGCATGCGCACGCTGGTCGGCTCCGGGAAGCAGGAGCCGATGCGCACCGACACGGTCTCCAGGCCGTGCCTGTCCCAGTAGAGCTGGGCGAGGTCCTCGCCGAAGGACTTGGACAGGCCGTAGAAGGTGTCGGGACGGCGCGGGGTGTCGATCGGGATCAGGGGGTCGTCGCCCTGCGGGCGCGGGGTGAAGCCGACCGCGTGGTTGGAGGAGGCGAAGACGACCCGGCCCACTCCCTCCTCGCGCGCGGCCTCGTACAGGTTGTACGTGCCCTCGATGTTCGCCTTGAGGATCTTCTCGAAGGGGGCTTCCAGCGAGATGCCCGCGAGGTGGAGGATCGCGTCGACGCCCCGTACGGCCTCACGCAGGGCCTTCCGGTCGGCGAGGTCGGCGGTGATCGCGTCCGGGTCGCCCTCGATCGGACGGATGTCGAGGAGGCGCAGCTCGTAGTCGAAGGCGGGCAGCAGGTTCCGCATCAGGGTGCCGAGCCCGCCGGCGGCGCCGGTGAGCAGAACGGTGCGGGGGGCTGGCATCCTCGCTTCTCCTTCGGTCGACGGGGTCGCGTGTATGCACGATATTCACATTCGTGGACACGCTAGGGAGCCGGGGCAGGACCCGTCAAGTGTCCCACGGAGGCCGGAAATCTGCTGGTACCAGGCCGTAGACGCGCTTGACCGGCCAGGATGGGGCACTTTAGCGTGGTGTCGTTCAGAGATGTAGACGCGGATCATAAACATGTAACCGGGAGAGCCCGTGACGCCTGCCCCCCTCGCCGCTCGGCTCAGCAACCCCAGCGGGCCGTTGTTCTTCCCCGTCACCGCCTACGGACCGGACGGCTCCGTCGACCTCGAGGTCTACGGCGCCCATGTGCGCCGCGGGGTGGAGAACGGGGCCGCCGCGGTCTTCGCGTGCTGCGGCACCGGCGAGTTCCACGCGCTCACCCCCGAGGAGTTCGAGGCGTGCGTCCGGGCGGCCGTCGAGGCGACCGGGGGACGGGTCCCGGTCGTCGCCGGTGCCGGGTACGGCACCGCGCTCGCCGTGCGGTACGCGCGCGTGGCCGAGGCCGCCGGCGCGGACGGGCTGCTCGCCATGCCGCCCTACCTCGTGGTCGCCGGGCAGGAGGGGTTGCTGCGGCACTACCGGGAGGTGGCCGCCGCGACCGCGCTGCCCGTGATCGTCTACCAGCGCGACAACGCCGTGTTCACCCCGGAGAGCGTCGTCGCGCTCGCCCGTACGGACGGGATCATCGGCTTCAAGGACGGCCTCGGCGACCTCGACCTCATGCAGCGCATCGTCAGCGCCGTGCGCACCGAGGTCCCCGGTGACTTCCTCTACTTCAACGGCCTGCCCACCGCCGAGCAGACCCAGCTCGCCTACCGCGCCATCGGCGTCCCGCTCTACTCCTCGGCCGTCTTCTGCTTCGTCCCGGAGATCGCCCTCGCCTTCCACGAGGCGCTCAGGACCGGAGACGAGAGCACCGCGAACCGCCTCCTGGACGGCTTCTACCGGCCGTTCGTCGAACTCCGGGCCCAGGGCCGCGGCTACGCCGTCTCCCTGGTCAAGGCGGGCGTACGGCTGCGCGGGCTGGACGTGGGGGAGGTCCGCTCCCCGCTGCACGAACCCACCGAGGACCATGTGAAGCAGCTCGCCGAGCTGATCGACCGCGGGTACGCGCTGCTGGAGGACGGCAAGTGAAGGCGTCGACATTCGTCTACCCCTGGGACGTCAACGGGGACCCGGAGGCCGCCGGCCGTATCGCCGCGCTCGGCGTGGAACAGGTGACGCTGGCCACCGCCTACCACTCCACGCGCGCGCTCACCCCCCGCCACCCGCGCCACCGGATCGTCACCGCCGAGCACGCGGCGGTGCTGTACCCGGCCGGTGACCGCTGGGAGGGGCGGGAGCTGCGCCCGTACACGGCCGGCGACTGGGCGCCCGGTGACGCCTACGGCGAGGCCGCGCGGTCCCTCGCGGAGGCCGGTCTGGAGGTGCACACCTGGGTCGTCCTCGCGCACAACTCCCGTCTGGGCGCCGAGCATCCGGACACCTCCGTCGTCAACGCCTACGGCGACCGCTACCCCTGGGCCCCCTGCATCGCGCAGCCCGCCACGCGCGCGTACCTCGTGGACCTCGCCGCCGAGGCGGCCGTCCGGCCCGGCGCGCGCGGCACCGAGCTGGAGTCGCTGGGCTGGTACGGCCTCCAGCACCTGCACGCCCACGACAAGACCGGCGGCGTCGGCCTCGGGGACGCCGGCCACTACCTGATGGCACTGTGCTTCTGTCCCGTCTGCCGGGAGGGGTACGGGGAACAGGGCCTGGACGCCGAGGAGTTGGCGGCCGCCGTACGGGACGCGCTGGAGCCGCTGTGGCAGGGGGCACCCGACGACGAAGGCTGGGCCGGGGTCGAGAAACTGCTCGGCGAGACGAAGGCGGCCGCCACGCGCGCGTGGCGCGACGACACCGCCCGCACCCTCCAGGAGACGGCGGTCCGCGCGGTGCGCGAGGCGGCCCCCGACGGCTTCCAGGTGCTGCTGCACGCCGACCCGGTCACCTACCACGTCGGCGCAAACGCGGGCGTGGACCCCGAGCACATCCTGTCCGTCGCCGACGGCGTGGTCGTACCGTGCGCGGGCGGCGGTACGGCCCTGCTCGCGCCGTTCGCCGAGCAGGGCCGGGAGGGCGCCGTGGTCGCGGCCAACTTCCCCGTGGTCGCCGGGATGGGCGGCAACCCCGGCACCCTGGCCGCCGACATGGCGAAGGCCCGTGACCGGGGAGCCACCGAAGTGCGGCTGTATCACGCCGGGTTGGCGTCGGACGGCGACCTGGAGGCGGTGCGATCGGCGCTGGCGCGACGCTGAGGGGGTGGGCGGGGTGCCGTCGCCGGCGCGAGGGAGCGTTCAGAGCGGCTCCCGTGGCCACGACGTAGACCTAGAAGGCGCCATGGGTGGGCGCTGTAGCCGGGGCATTTCACGGCGGCCGAGCCCGGCTTGCGGACTCGGCGCGCCGGTGCGACCCGCCTGACTTTCAACTGGCGCTGTATCGACCGGGGTTGGCGTCGGACGGGGGCTCGGCGGGGATGCGGTCGGCGTTTGTTGGAGGGCACTGAGGGGGTGGGGCCGTCGGGCCGCGCGTGGTGCTGTCGCCGGGTGGTGTGGCCGTGCGGTGGCCGAGCTGCCGGGTGGATTCGGAGCGCCGGTGTAGGTGACCCGCATGAAGCGCAACTGGCGCTGCGTCAAACCGGGTTGGCGTCGGACTGGGGCTCGGCGGTGGTGCGGTTGGTGCTCGTCCGGGGCTGGAGCAGCGGGGCCGCCGTCAGCAGCAGAGCGGCGCCGAGGGCGGCCGACACCAGCCGGTAATCGGCGAGTTCCACCAGCGCCGCGCCGAGGGCCAGGCCGAGCACGTTCGGCGTGAACATCAGCGTGCCCGCCGTGGCGGCCGTACGGCCGAGCAGCGCGTCCGGCGTCTCGCGCTGCACGGCGGTCGTCGCGGCGATCAGCACACAGGGCAGCCCCGCGCCGATCCCCGCGCCGCACACCAGGGTCAGCGGGTCCGAGGGCAGGGCCCGCAGCGCCACCGCGACCGCCGTGAGCCCGATGCCGCACGCCGCGAACCGGCGCCCGCCGAGCAGCCGCAGCCCGGTGCCCGACAGCAGCCCGACCGCCACCGAGCCGGTGCCCTGGACGGCGTACAGGACACCGGCGTAGGCGGGGGAGTGGCCCAGGCCGGCGATCACGGCGTAGATCAGCGCCCCGTTGAGTCCCGCGAAGAGCATCGTGGTGCCCCCGGCGAGTACCAGGGGGCGCAGCCGGGGGTGCCCCCACAGGAAACGGGTGCCCTCCGCGGTCCGCGCCCACCAGCCGTGCACGGGCGGGCCGGGCTTCTCCTCGCGGACGCGCAGCAATGCGTAGACCCCCGCGGCCAGCACGAACGTCCCTGCGTCCAACAGGGCCACGCTCGCGCCGCCGTACGCCGCGTACAGGCCGGCGCCCGCGAGCGGCGCCACCAGCTTCATGCCCTCGGTGGCGGTCATGCGCAGTCCGTTGAAGTCGCCGAGCAGGGCCGGGTCGACGGCGGCGGCGACCAGGGCGGACTCGGCCGCGTCATGGACGACGCCGACGGCGCCGTACACGAACAGGACCGCGTACACCGGCCAGGGTCCGCTCGTGGAGTCGACGGTGAGCAGGACCGGCAGCAGGGCCGCCATCAGCAGGTTCGCGCCGATCAGCAGGGGCTTGCGGCGGACGCGGTCGGCGAGTGTGCCGAGCGCCGGGCCGGCCAGGGTCGGCGCCCACATGGCGAGCAGGCACAGCGCGGCCAGCCCGTCCGATCCGGTGAGATCCCTGACCCACACCCCGGCCGCCAGCCACAGCGCCGAGGTCCCGAACCCGGAGACCACGACCCCGGTCAGATACAGCCGCGCGTCACGGTCCCCGAGGACCCGTGTCACCGCCCATGTCGATGTCGTCATGCCTGGCCATCGTGGGCCTAAGGCCCCGGGAGAGGCATGAGGCAAGTGCCTTATCGCGCGGCGGCGGAAGGGCTACGTCGCCCCGATCTTCATCGGCATCGGCTGGCTGCTGCACACCGAGGACGGCGCCCGGCGTGCGATGAGTTTCCGTGGGACGGGCGGTCCACCCCTCAGGACCCGGAAACCGTGAGGAGCAGGTGGATGACTGACACGACCCTCGACCTCGGACCGCAGACGCGGGTGATCGCGCGACTGGCGGACGGTGTGCGCGAGGACCAGCTGGCGGCGCGGACGCCCTGTCCCGACTGCTCGGTGCGCACCCTGCTGGGCCATGTGCTCGGCCTGTCCGTGGCCTTCCGGAACGCCGCCCGCAAGGACCTGGGCGCCCTGACCGACAGCGCCCCGGACGTCACCGCCTCGGACCCGGGCCCCGACTGGCGCGCGGAGCTGCCGAAGGTTCTCGACGAACTCGCAGAGGCCTGGCGCGACCCGCCGCCGGGACCGGCATGACCCGGGCCGGCGGCGTTGACCTCCCCGGAGCGGTCGCCGCCGCCGTCGCCGTCGACGAACTGGTCATCCACGGCTGGGACCTGGCCCGTGCCACCGGCCTGCCCTACGCCCCGGACCCCGCCGCGCTGCGGGTCTCCCACGACTTCCTGTACGCGGCAGCCGCCGACCCCAGCCGGGGCGGCGGCATCTTCGGCCCCGTCGTGCCGGTCCCGGACGACGCGCCGCTGCTCGACCGGGCGGTGGGGCTCAGCGGACGGGATCCGGGCTGGACGCCGTAGTCCCCTTCCGCCAGAGGCATTTCTGTCCGAAGCATTGACGAACCCGGCGCCTCCTCCTACCTTCAACGCGTCGTACTTCGTACGTCATATATGAGACGCGATACGCGAGATCAGATACGTGAGATCTGATAGCCAGATCTGATACGTGACTTCCGAGAGGCGCGCATGACCTCTGTGCCCACGCCGATCCCCTCCCGCACGCAGTTCGTGCTGGAGGAGATCAAACGCCGCATCCTCACCGGGCGTCTGACGCCGGGTCAGGCCCTGGTGGAGACCGAACTCGCCGCACAGTTCGGGGTGTCCAAGACCCCGGTGCGGGAGGCGCTCAAGACCCTGGCCGGGACCGGACTGGTCGTGATGAGCCAGTACAAGGGCGTCACGGTGCGCATGGTGGACGCGGACATGGCGCGCGAGGTCTACGACGTACGACTGCTCCTCGAACCCGAGGCGCTCAAACGGACCGTGCGCCGAGGAGCCTCTCTCCACGCCGCCCGGGACGCGCTGACACGCGCCGACGACGCCACCGACACCGCCGAACGGTCCCTGGCCAACCGGGAGTTCCACCGCGCCCTGTATCTGCCGTGCGGCAACCCGCTGCTCGGCCGGATGCTCGACGAGGTCCGCGACCAGGCCGCCCTCGTCTCGGCCGTGGCCTGGGCCGCCTCGCCCTCCTGGGAGCGGGAGGCCGGCGAGCACCGGGAGATCCTCCGGCGCGCCCTCGACGGTGACGCGGACGGCGCCGCGCGGGCCCTCCACGAGCACATCGCGTCCTTCGTGCGGCGAGCGTTCCCCCAGGCGACGGAACCCCCGGCGACGGAAGAGGAAGGGCAGGCATGAGCAGCGTGACGTTCGAGACCGCGCGGGCGGCCCTGGCCGACGTGGTGGCGATCCCGGTGACCCCGTTCGCCGAGGACGGCTCCGTCGACCAGGAGGCCCACCGGGCCCTGCTGCGTCGGCTGCTGGAGGGCGGGGTGCGGATCCTCACCCCGAACGGCAACACCGGCGAGTTCTACGCCCTCACCCCCGAAGAGCGCCGCCTGGTCACCGAGTTGACCGTCGAGGAGGCCGGCGACCGCGCCGCGATCCTCGTCGGTGTCGGCCACGACGTCCCCACCGCCGTCGCCTCCGCCCGCCACGCCCGGGAGCTGGGCGCCCGGATGGTCATGGTCCACCAGCCCGTCCACCCGTACGTCTCCCAGGCCGGCTGGGTCGACTACCACCGCGCCATCGCCGAGGCCGTCCCCGAGCTGGGCGTCGTCCCCTACGTCCGCAACGCGCAGCTGTCCGGCCTCCGCCTCGCCGAGCTCGCCGACGACTGCCCGAACGTCATCGGCGTCAAGTACGCCGTGCCGGACGCCGCCAGGTTCGCGGCCTTCGCGCGGGACGCGGGGCTCGACCGGTTCGTATGGGTGGCGGGGCTCGCGGAGCCGTACGCGCCCTCCTACTTCTCGGCGGGCGCCACCGGCTTCACCTCCGGCCTGGTGAACGTCGCCCCGTCCGTTTCGCTGAACATGATTGAAGCGCTTCGATCCGGTGACTACCCGGCCGCCATGAAGGTCTGGGAGCAGATCCGCCGCTTCGAGGAACTGCGCGCGGCCCATGGTTCCGCGAACAACGTCACCGTCGTCAAGGAGGCTTTGGCCTCCCTCGGTCTGTGCCGCCGGGACGTCCGCCCGCCGAGCCGCACACTTGCGGAGGACGAGCGCGCCGAGGTCGCCGCGATCGCCGCGGGGTGGTCGATATGACCGGCAGAGCGCGCCTGAGCCCGGAGGACCTGCGCAGCCACCAGTGGTACGGAACCGAGGGCCAGTTGCGCACCTGGTCGCACAACGCCCGGATGCGCCAGCTCGGTTACGAGGCGGAGGAGTACCGGGGCCGCCCGGTGATCGCCGTCCTCAACACCTGGTCGGACATCAACCCCTGCCATGTCCATCTGCGCGAGCGGGCCGAGGCGGTCAAGCGGGGCGTGTGGCAGGCCGGCGGGTTCCCGCTGGAGTTCCCGGTCGCCACGCTCTCCGAGACGTACCAGAAGCCGACCCCGATGCTCTACCGCAACCTGCTGGCGATGGAGACGGAGGAGTTGCTGCGCTCCTACCCGATCGACGCGGCGGTCCTGCTCGGCGGCTGCGACAAGTCGACACCCGCGCTCCTCATGGGCGCCGCCTCCGCCGACGTGCCGTCCCTCTTCGTGCCCGCCGGTCCGATGCTGCCCGGGCACTGGCGCGGCGAGACCCTCGGCTCCGGCACCGACATGTGGAAGTACTGGGACGAGCACCGAGCCGGCAATCTGACCGACTGCGAACTGCGGGAGCTGCAGGGCGGGTTGGCGCGTTCGCCCGGTCACTGCATGACCATGGGGACCGCTTCGACGATGACGGCGGCGGCGGAGGCCCTCGGCATGACGCTGCCGGGTGCCTCCTCCGTCCCGGCCGTCGACTCCGGGCACGAGCGGATGGCCGCCGCGTCCGGACGCCGTGCCGTGGAGCTCGCCTGGACGGGGCTGAGGCCGTCGGAGATCCTCACCCGTGACGCCTTCGAGGACGCCGTCACCACGGTGCTCGGACTCGGTGGCTCCACCAACGCCGTCATCCACCTGATCGCGATGGCCGGGCGCTGCCAAGTCCCGCTCACCCTGGACGACTTCGACCGCATCGCCAGGACCGTGCCGGTGCTGGCGAACGTCCGGCCCGGCGGACGGACGTACCTCATGGAGGACTTCTACTTCGCCGGCGGCCTGCCCGCCTTCCTCTCCCGGATCACCGATCTGCTGCACCTGGACCGGCCGACGGTCAACGGCACCCTGGGGGAGCAGATCGAGGGCGCCGCCGTCCACGACGACGACGTCATCCGCACCCGCGAGAATCCGGTCGCCGCCGAGGGCGGGGTCGCCGTCCTGCGCGGCAACCTCTGCCCCGACGGCGCCGTCATCAAGCACATCGCCGCCGAGCCGCACCTGCTCAAGCACACCGGCCCCGCCGTCGTCTTCGACGACTACAAGGCCATGCAACGCACCATCAACGACGCCGGGTTGAACATCACCGCCGACAGCGTGCTGGTACTCCGGGGCGCCGGGCCCAAGGGCGGCCCCGGCATGCCCGAGTACGGCATGCTGCCGATCCCGGACCACCTGCTGAAGCAGGGCGTGCGGGACATGGTCCGGATCTCCGACGCCCGGATGAGCGGCACGAGTTACGGCGCGTGCGCCCTGCACATCGCCCCCGAGTCGTACGTCGGCGGGCCGCTGGCCCTGGTCCGCACCGGCGACTCGATCACCCTCGACGTCGAGGCACGCACCCTCCAGCTCAACGTGGACGACGAGGAGCTGGAGCGCCGGAGGGCGGGGTGGACGCCGCCGCCCACTCGCTACGAGCGTGGCTACGGCGCGCTCTACAACGACCAGATCACCCAGGCGAACACCGGCTGCGACTTCGAATTCCTGGCCCGCCCCGGCAAGGTCGCGGACCCGTACGCCGGCTGACCCCTTCCGAACGACGAAAACCCCGCAGAAGCACGCACCCGAAGAAAGCGCTTCCCGCCGTACTTCAACACGACCCACTGCAAGCGAACGGAGCCCCTGTCATGGCCCAAGCCGCAGCCGTGGCGAAACCGCCCGCGCCACCCCGGCGACGCGGTGCCTCCGCCACTCCGCGCAGGCTCCCGTACCTGCTGATCGCTCCGGCCGCCCTGCTCATGCTGGGCTTCATCGCCTACCCGGTCCTCAGCGTCTTCTACTACAGCCTGCGGAACTACAACCCCACCAAGCCGTGGCGGAACGGCTACGCGGGCTTCGACAACTTCGTCCAGATCTTCACCAGGGACACCCAGTTCTGGGACACCCTGACCTTCAGCGCCAAGTGGGTCGTCGTCGAGGTCGGCCTGCAGCTGCTGTTCGGTCTCGCGCTCGCGCTGATCGTCAACCAGACCTTCGTCGGGCGGGCGTTGGGCCGGGCGCTGGTCTTCTCCCCGTGGGCCGTCTCCGGCGTGCTGACCTCCGCGATCTGGGTCCTGCTCTACAACTCCCAGACGGGCATCACCCGTTACCTCGCCGACGCCGGCATCGGCTCCTACGGCACGAGCTGGCTCTCCGACACCTCGACCGTCTTCCCGGCGGCGGTGGTCGCCGACCTCTGGCGGGGCGTCCCCTTCTTCGCGATCCTCATCCTCGCCGACCTCCAGTCCGTCTCCAAGGACCTCTACGAGGCCGCCGAGGTCGACGGTGCCAGTCGCCTCAAGCAGTTCTGGCACATCACCCTGCCCCACCTGAAGGACGCCATCGTCCTGTCGACGCTGCTGCGCGCGGTGTGGGAGTTCAACAACGTCGACCTGCTCTACACCCTCACCGGCGGCGGGCCGGCGGGCGAGACGACCACCCTCCCGCTCTACATCGCCAACACCAGCGTGGACGCCCACAACTTCGGCTACGCGTCGGCCCTGACCACGGTCGCGTTCGTGATCCTGCTCTTCTGCTCGATCGTCTATCTGCGGCTGAGCAAGTTCGGAGGTGGAGAGAAGTGATCACCGAGATCGCGCCCGCGCCCGAGCGGGTGGAGACCCGGCCGACCCGTCCCCACGGCAGGCGCCGCGCCTGGGACGAGGTGCCCCGCCGGCACATCTACCTGCCCCTGTCGATCTACCTCCTCTTCACGCTGATCCCCTTCTACTGGATCCTCCTCTTCGCCCTCCGCCCGGCCGGCTCGACCTCCCTCGTGCCCTGGCCCATGACCTTCGACCACTTCGACAAGGTCTGGAACGAGCGGGCGTTCGGCACCTACTTCCAGAACAGCGTCCTCGTCGGCATCGCGACCCTCGTGATGACCACGCTGGTCGCCCTGGCCGGCGGCTACGCGCTCGCGCGGTTCGACTTCCGGATCAAGAAGGCGTTCATGCTGGCCCTGCTCTGCACCCAGTTCGTGCCGGGCGCCCTGCTGCTGGTCCCGCTCTTCGAGATCTTCGCCAACCTGCGGATGATCAACTCCCTCGGCAGCGTCGTCATCGCCGAGACGGTCTTCCAACTGCCCCTGTCGATGATCCTCATCAGCGGCTTCATCCGGAACGTGCCCTACTCCCTGGAGGAGGCCGCCTGGGTCGACGGCTGCAACCGCTTCACCGCGTTCCGGATCGTCGTCCTCCCGCTGCTGCGGCCCGGGTTGATCGCCGTCGGCTCCTTCGCCTTCGTGCACGCCTGGAACCACTTCCTGTTCGCCCTGATGTTCCTCTCCGACCAGAGCAAGCAGACCATCCCGGTCGGCCTCAACACCCTGATGAGCGCGGACAGCGTCGACCTCGGCGCGCTCGCCGCCGGCGGCATCATCGCCGCCGTACCCGTGGTGATCGTCTTCGCGTTCATCCAGAAGTGGCTGATCACGGGGTTCAGCGCCGGGGCGGTGAAGGGATGAGGCCCCGCCCGGCACCCCCTACCCCCGGTTCGGGGAGGCTCCCATGAGCACGGACATCGTCCTCGCGGGCGCACGCGGCCACGGCCGCTGGCACCTGGACAACATCCGCCGGCTGCAGGACAAGGGGATCGTCCGGCTCGCGGGCATCTGCGAGCTGACCCCGCTGGCCGTCGACGAGATCCCCGAGGGCCTCGGCACGCCCGAGCAGTCGCCGGACCTCGGCGCCCTCCTGGACTCGACCGGCGCCCGGATCGCGGTGATCTGCACGCCCATCCCCACCCACACCGACCTGGCGCTGACGGCCGCGCGCCGGGGCGTGCACCTGCTCCTCGAGAAGCCGCCCGCGCCGTCGTACGCCGAGTTCCGGCGGCTGGCGGACGGGATCGCCGAGGCCGGGGTCGTCTGTCAGATCGGGTTCCAGTCGATGGGCTCGCACGCCGTGCCGGCGATCCGGGAGATGGTCGCCGAGGGGAGGATCGGCGAGCTGGTCGGGGTCGGCGGAGCCGGGGCGTGGGCACGGGCGCAGGCGTACTACCGTCGGGCGCCCTGGGCCGGCAGGCGGCGCCTGAACGGCGTGGACGTCGTCGACGGCGTGCTGACCAACCCCCTCGCCCACGTGGTCGCCACCGCCCTCGCCCTGAGCGGCTCCTCCCGCGCCGGGGACGTCACCGACATCGAACTCGAACTGCTGCGCGCCAACGACATCGAGTCCGACGACACCTCCTGCGTCCGGATCAGCACGGCCCAGGGCCGCCCGGTCACCGTCGCCGCGACCCTGTGCGCCGAGCACCCCGACGAGCCGTACGTCCTGGTCCACGGCACCAGCGGCCGGATCACCTTCTGGTACAAGCAGGACCGCGTCCTGCTCCAGCGCGCCGACCACGGCCCCGAGGAGTACGAGTACGGCCGCACCGACCTGCTGGAGAACCTGGTCGACCATCTCACCGACGGCGTCGAGCTGCTGGTCACGCCCGAGTCGACGGGCGCTTTCATGCGGGTCGTTGAAGCGATTCGACAGTCGCCCGACCCGGCCCCGCTGCCCCCGGAGGCCTGGCACCGGATCCCCGGGGAGGACCGCAGGGCCGTGACCGGCGTCGACGGCCTGGTCGCCGCGTGCGCCGACACCCTCGCCCTCTACTCCGAGCTCGGCGCCGTCTGGGCGCCGGCGAAAGAGGTGAGCAGATGACGACCAACGACTCCCCGGTCCTGCGCGTCGCGGGCCGCCCGGTCGGCCGGTACGTCACCCGGCCCGAACTGCCCGCCCGGCTCTCGCCGCGCCCCTGTCTGCACCCCGTCACCACCCTGGCCGGCACGGCCGTCACGGAGCTGAGCCCGGCCGACCACACACACCACCTCGGCGTCGGTGTCGCCGTTCCCGACGTCGAGGGGCACAACTTCTGGGGCGGGCGGACATACGTCCGCGACCGGGGGCCGACCGAGCTGGACGACCACGGCGCCCAGCGCCACACCTCCTTCCAGCTCCGCGACCCCGACGGATTCGTCGAGGAACTGCGCTGGGTCGCCTCCGGCAGCGAACTGCTGCGTGAGCGCCGGACCGTCGCCGCCACCGAACTCACCGACTCCGCCTGGGCGTTGGACTTCACCTTCTCCCTCACCAACGTGACCTCCGGTCCGCTCTCCATCGGCAGCCCCGCCACCAACGGCCGCCCCGGCGCCGCGTACGGCGGCTTCTTCTGGCGCGCCCGCAAGGAGCGGGACGCCCCGCACGTCTTCACCCCCGACCGCGAGGGGGAGCCGGACGTCCACGGCACCCGCGCCGACTGGCTGGCGCTCCGCGGCACCGGCTGGACGCTGGTCTTCGCCGGCGCCACCGAGGCCACCCGCCGTGACCCGTGGTTCGTGCGCACCGCCGAATACCCGGGCGTGGGCTCGTCGTTGGCGTCCGAGGAGCGGCTGCCGATCGAGCCGGGTGACACGGTCGTACGGCGGGTGGTGACCGTCGTCGCCGACGGCCGCCTGGGCCGGGGCGAGGCCGCGGCGCTGGTCCGCAAGGCGGTGAGCCAGTGACGACCGGGGCGGCACCCTTCACGCACTTCAGGATCGACCCTCTGTAACCCACTCCCGCACGCCTGTTGGAGGCCCGATGACGCACCTCCGTAGCAAGCGCTTACCCACACCGGGGACATCCCCCCGCAACGCCACAACTCCGTTGGATCCAGAAGAAGAGAGCCGGCCGATGAAGAGCAGCATCCGCAACCGCAGAAGCAGGCGCGCCGCCATCGCCGTCGCCCTGGGCTCCGTGCTCGCGCTGACCGCCACCGCCTGCGGCGACGACGGCAGCGGCAGCGCGGGGGACAAGGGCAACGAGGGCTCCGGCAAGGGAGAGATCACCTTCTGGGACAACAACGGCGGTGTCCGCACCGACATCTGGAAGCAGATCATCGCCGACTTCGAGAAGAAGAACCCGGACATCAAGGTCAACTACGTCGGCATCCCCGCCGCCAGCGCCCAGTCCAAGTACGACACCGCCATCCAGGGCGGCGGTCTGCCCGACGTCGGCGGTGTGGGCACCGCGATGCTCGCCGAGGTCGCGGTCCAGGGCGCGCTGGAGCCGCTGGACAGCCGGCTGGCGAAGAGCTCGCTGAACGGCAAGCTGAGCGAGAAGCTGCTGGACAGCAGCCGGGCCGCCGGCGGCGGCAAGGCGCTCTACCAGATCCCGACCTCCTCCAACAACGGCGTGCTCTGGTACCGAACCGACCTCTTCCAGAAGGCCGGGCTGGACGCGCCGACGACCTGGTCGAAGTTCTATGCGGCCGCCGACAAGCTCACGAACAAGGGCAAGAACCAGTTCGGGTTCACCATCCGGGGTGGCGAGGGGTCCATCGCGCCGGCCCTGGACGCGGCGTACAGCCAGAGCGGTGTCGCCTCGTTCTGGAACGGCGACAAGACCACGGTCAACGATCCGGAGGTCGTGGCCGCGCTGGAGAAGTACGTCGCGCTGTACAAGAAGGACACGCCGTCCGCCGACGTCAACAACGACTTCACCAAGATGGTCGCGCAGTGGGACAGCGGCACGATCGGAATGCTGAGCCACAACCTCGGCTCGTACCAGGACCATCTCAAGGCGCTGGGAGCGGCCAAGTTCCGGGGGCTGCCTAATCCGACGCTGGACGACGGCAAGCGGGTACAGATCTCCAATCCCGTCGACGGGATGAGCGTCTTCAAGTCCAGCAAGAACAAGGCGGCCGCGTGGAAGTTCGTGGAGTTCGCCGTCTCGCACGAGGAGAACTCGAAGTTCAACCAGTCCGCCGGGCAGATTCCGGCGAACACGGAGGCCGCTCAGGACGCGTGGATCCAGAAGGCCGAGCCGACGAAGCTGGCGGCTCAGGCGTTGAACGGCAGTGACACGACGATCGTGCAGTTGCCGTACTACCTGCCGGACTGGAACACCATTTCCAAGGCCGACAACGAGCCGAACTTCCAGAAGGTGCTGCTCGGGAAGATGACGGCGAAGGCGTTTCTGGACACGTTGGCCGATCAGTTGAACAAGGCTCAGGCGGACTGGAAGCAGAACCACTGAGCTCGGGTGGGTTCTGTTGTGGGCGCGGCTGCGAGCCGTTGTGGCTGGTCGCGCCCATGCGGCGGAGCCGCACATCGATACAGCCCCGCGCCCCCAAGAAAGTGGGAAAGGTGAACGGTATTGGTACTTACCCGTAGACAGGTCACCGCGGCCGCCTTTGCCGGCGTTCCTCTCGGCGGTCGCTCCCCCGAGAGGAGACGCACCCTCTACATCGCCGGTGATTCCACCGCCGCGCAGAAATATGCCGATGCCGCCCCGGAGACGGGGTGGGGCATGGCTCTTCCGTTCTTTCTTCGGGAGGGTCTCGTCGTCGCCAACCATGCCGTCAATGGGCGGAGTTCGAAGAGCTTCGTCGACGAAGGGCGGCTTGACGAGATCCTTTCCGTCATCCGGCCCGGCGATCTCCTGCTCGTGCAGTTCGCGCACAACGACGAGAAGAGTGACGATCCCACTCGGTACACCGAGCCCTGGACGACGTACCAGGACTGTCTGCGGATGTATGTCGAGGGGGCGCGGAGGAAAGGGGCCCGGCCCGTTCTCGCCACCCCGGTCGAGCGGCGTCGGTTCGACGCCGGTGGGAACGCCGTGCCGACGCACGGGGAGTATCCGGCGGCGATGCGCGCGCTGGCGCGCGAGGAGCGCGTGGCGTTGCTCGACATCGAGGCGCTGTCGCTCGCGCTGTGGCAGCAACTCGGGGCGGAGGAGACGAAGAAGTACTTCAACTGGACGGACACCGAGCACGACAACACGCACTTCAACCCGCCGGGGGCCATCGCCGTGGCCCGGCTCGTGGCGCGGGAGTCGCTGCGTACCCGGGTGCTGGCCCGGCACGAGGTCGTCCGGCTGCACGAGGAGATACCCACCTCCTGGATCACTTGGCCAACCGCAAGCTGAGGAGAGCCGCACAGTGCGTACACAGATATGTCATGCACGCGTCATAGTATCGGTCGTGGGCTGCACCGCCCTGGTCCTCGGGGTCACCGGCACCGCCACCGCCCAGGCCCAGGGACGGGACCTCTGGCGGCAGACGCTCGCCGCCAAGGACGGCTGGGCCTCCTACGGGACCGGCACCACCGGCGGTTCGGCGGCCGACGCCGCGCACGTCCACACCGTCACCGACTGGGCCGGCTTCAAGGCCGCCCTCGCGGCCGGCGGCAGCGCACCGAAGATCATCAAGGTGAAGGGCACCATCGACGCCGACGGGCCGAGCTGTGCCTCGTTCGAGGCGCCGGGCTACGACTTCGCCACCTATCTGCAGACCTACGACCCGGCCGTCTGGGGCCGCGACAGGAACCTGGACGGCGAGCCCGACGACAGCCCCGAGGGTCTGCGCCGGGCCTCGCAGGCCAACCAGACCGCCTATGTCGAGGCGTTCGTCCCGGCCAACACCACGATCGTCGGCATCGGCAAGGACGCCGGCTTCAAGGGCGCCAGCCTGCAGATCAAGGGCGTCGACAACGTGATCATGCGGAATCTGCACCTGGAGAGCCCGCTCGACTGCTTCCCGCAGTGGGACCCCACCGACACCGCCGACGGCAACTGGAACTCCGAGTACGACAGCGCGGTGATCTACGGCTCCACGCATGTCTGGATGGACCACGACACGTTCACCGACGGCGACCACCCGGACAGCACGCTGCCGTACTACTACGGGCGCATCTACGAGCAGCACGACGGCGAACTCGACATCGTCAAGGGCGCCGACTACGTCACCGCCTCCTGGAACGTCTTCGAGGACCACGACAAGACGATCCTGATCGGCAACAGCGACAGCGCGTCGACGGCCGCCGTGGACCGGGGTCACCTGAAGGTCACCTTCCACCACAACCTGTTCGCCGACCTGGTGGAGCGGGCGCCGCGGGTGCGCTTCGGGCAGGTCGACTCGTACAACAACCACTTCGTCGCGGGCGACGGCTACGGCTACAGCTACGGCATAGGCATGGAGTCCCAATTCGTCGCCGAGCACAACGCGTTCACGCTGCCGGAGGGGGTGCGGGCCGGTTCGATCCTGAAGAAGTGGAAGGAGGCGCCGCTCACCGCCGACGACAACTACGTCAACGGGCAGCCGACCGACCTGATCGCCGTGCACAACGCCCAGGTACCCGGCGAGATCCTCCAGTCCGGCGCGGGCTGGACGCCGACCCTGCGCACCAAGGTCGATCCGGCCGGGGCGATCCCGGCGATCGTCGACCACTGCGCGGGCGCGGGCGAACTGCGCTGACGCACCCGGCCGGGGCACTTCGGCGCCCCGGCCCCCTCCCCAGAGCCGCACAGCGAAGGAGCACCCGCATGCCCTCGCCCCAACTCCCCCTGTCCAGAAGGGGATTCCTCGTCGCCGGTGCCGGGGTCGCCGCCGCGCTCGGCCTCGGCGGCGCGCCCGCGCGAGCCGCCGAGCGAGCGCGCCCCTTCGGCCGGTACGGTTCGCCGCACCGCCGTCTCACCCCGGGGACCCTGTACGTCGACCCGCACGCCCGCGGCGACTTCCCCTCCGTCCAGGCCGCCGTGACCGCCGCGAGCGGCAGCGGCCGGACGCTGGTCATCGCCCCCGGGACCTACCGGGAGACGGTCTTCCTCGACACCACCCGCACCGAGGCCACCTGGATCGGCGCCTCCGAGGATCCCCGAGACGTCGTGATCGTCTACGACAACGCCAACGGCACCCCCAAGCCCGGCGGCGGCACCTACGGGACCTCCGGATCGGCCACGACGACCGTGCAGGCCGACGGGTTCACCGCCCGCTGGATCACCTTCGCCAACGACTGGCTGCGCGCCGACCACCCGGACATCACCGGCACCCAGGCGGTCGCCATCAAGGTGCAGGGCGACCGGAGTTCGTTCATCGGCTGCCGTTTCCTCGGCCATCAGGACACCCTGTACGCCGACTCGACGGCGCTCGGCGCCTTCGCCCGTCAGTACTTCGCGCACTGCTACGTCGAGGGCGACGTCGACTTCGTCTTCGGACGGGCGACCGCGGTGTTCGAGCACTGCCACTTCCGCACCCTGAACCGCACCGACCTCGCCGCCGCGCCCTACGGCTTCGTCCTCGCGCCCTCCACGGCGGTCGCCAACCCGCGCGGTTACCTGGTGACCAGGAGCCGGGTGAGCAGTGAGGCTCCGGACGGCTCCTACAAGCTGGCCCGTCCCTGGGTGCCGGGTTCCGACCCCACCGCCCGTCCGATGCTCACCGTCCGCGAGACCTGGCTCGGCCCCGGCATCGACGCGGTGGCCCCCTACACCAACATGTCGGACACCCATCCCTGGCAGGACCAGCGGTTCGCCGAGTACCGGAACACCGGACCGGGCTCCGTGATCAGTGTCCCCGCGAACCGGCCCCAACTCAGCCCCACGGAAGCGGAGTCGGCGACCCGCGAGACCCACTTGGGTGACTGGACGCCCTGGAAGGAGGGTTGCTGACATGCGCCGACGCACCCTCCTGGCGGGCATCACCGGCGGCCTGCTCACGGCAGCCGCCGGATCCGCCCTCGCCGCCGGCCGCAGTATCCTGCACGTCCGTCCGGGGGAGTCGGTCCAGGCGGCCGTCGACCGGGTGGACGGACCCGGCTGGACGATCGTCGTGCACCCGGGGACGTATCGCGAGGTCGTCAACGTCCCTGCTCGGGCAGCCGAGTTGACCGTGCGGGGCGCGGTCCGTGATCCGCGCGCCACCGTCATCGTCTTCGACCACGCGAACGGGACGAAGAAGCCGGACGGGACCACCTACGGCACCGCGGGCTCGGCCACCTTCACCTCGGCGGCCCCCGGACTGACCGTCCGCGACCTGACCCTCGCCAACGACTGGCTGCGCGCCGACCATCCCGACATCACCGGCACCCAGGCGGTCGCCGCGTACACCTACGGCGACCGCACGCTCTTCGAGAACGTCCGGCTGCTGGCCCACCAGGACACCCTCTTCGTCGACACGACCGCGCTGGACGCCTTCGACCGGCAATGCTTCAGGCGCTGTCACATCGAGGGCGACGTCGACTTCGTCTTCGGGCGGGCCACCGCGGTGTTCGACCGCTGCCACTTCCACACGCTGGCACGGGACGTCGACTTCACCCCCAAGGGCATGGTCTTCGCCCCCTCCACGGCCTGCGCCAACCCGCACGGCATCCTCGCCGTCCGCTCCCGGATCACCTCCGGTGCCGAGGACGGCGCGTACAAGCTGGCGCGACCCTGGGTGCCGTCGTACGAGACCACCGCCTGGCCCTCGCTCGTCGTCCGGGACACCTGGATCGGGTCCGGCGTCGACCCGATCATCCCCTACACCAACATGCGCGACGCCTACCCCTGGCAGTCCATGCGCTTCCGCGAATACCGGAACACCGGTCCGGGCGCCGTGATCTCCGTCCCCGAGAACCGGCCCCAGCTCACCGACTCCGAGGCCCGGTCGCACACCCCGGCGGCCTACCTCGGCGACTGGCGTCCCTGAGGCGCCGACCCCCGTCCCCCCTGAACAGAACGACGAAAGGACCGCACTCCATGTCTCGTCGTACCGCTCTCACCCTCACCGCCGCGCTCGCGCTCGGCACCGGACTCGCCGTGCTCCCCGGCCAGGCCCAGGCCGCGACCGTGGTCGTCAGCAACTCGACCGACTTGACCAACGCCGTCAAGAACGCCACCGCCGGCACCGTCATCCAGGTCCGCGGCGGCACCTACTACCCGACGGCCACCCTGCAGTCCACGGCCAACGGCACCTCCTCGGCGCCGATCACGCTGACCGCGTACGGCTCGGAGACCGTGAAGATCGACGGGTCCTCACTGCCGTCCGGTTCGTGGATCTTCAAGCTGACCGCCGACTACTGGAACGTCTCCGACATCACCTTCCAGAACTCCCCGGACAGCGCGGTGGTCTGCCAGTCCTGCACCGGCACCAACTGGAACAACGTCAGGACCATCAACGGCGGCGACTCCGGCTTCACGCTCACCGGAGACGGCACGGTGAACAACACCGTGAAGAACCTGGACAGTTACGGCAACTACGACGCCGCCGAGCACGGCCAGAACGCCGACGGCGTCGCCATCAAGTTCGGCTCCGGCAGCGGCAACCTGGTCACCGGGGCGCGCCTCTACAACAACTCGGACGACGGCATCGATTTGTGGTCCTTCTCCTCGCCGGTCACCATCGAGCACACCTGGTCCTTCGGCAACGGCGTCAACCGCTGGGGCGACTCCGCCTTCGAGGGCAACGGCAACGGCTTCAAGCTGGGGGGCAACGGGGTGACCGTCGCCCACGTCGTCAACAACTCGGCCGCCTGGGGCAACGCGGGCAACGGGTTCACCGAGAACTCCAACGCCGGGGCGATCGTCGTCAACCGCACGACCGCGTACGCCAACAGCAAGTGGGGCTACTACTTCGCCACCGGCGCGGCGAAACTCGGCAAGAACCTGGCGGTGAGCAACGGCGGGGGCTCGGTGGGCAAGGGCTCCTCGGTGACCTCGGCCGGCAACAACTGGGACTCGGGGATCTCGACGCCGGCCTTCAAGTCGACGGACGCGTCGAGCTGTTACAACGCCCGCACGTCGGACGGCTCCCTGCCCGCCACCGCGTTCCTGACCACCGGCAGTACGACGATCGGCGCCACCATGAACTGAACGTTGACGGAAGGTCGGTGACGCGCGTAGAAACCTGTCATGCATAAGTCACTGCGTTTCGTGGCCGTCGCCGCCACCTGTGCCCTCGCCGGTGCCGCCCTCTACGGCGCCGGCGCGGCCACGGCCGGTCAGTCCACCGCGAACTCCACGCACGAGCCCTACAACATCGGGCTCCTGGTAAAGGACATCGACACCTACTACGGCACCACGGCGGACGCCAACGGCGTTTACCAGGCCTCCCCGACCAGCCCGTACGCCCAGGACCTGGCGCACATCGACGCCGCCGCCCGCAAGTACATCGACCAGGCGGCCCGCAAGGCGCACCACCGGGGCGAGAAGCCCGCCGTCGTCTTCGACATCGACGACACGCTGCTGCTCAGCCTCGACTACGAGAAGCGCTACAACTACACGTACAACGGCACCACCTGGGCCGACTACGTGAACAAGGCGGACCGCCCGGGCGTGTTCGGCAGCGCCGAGCTGGTCCGGTACGCGGCGAAGAAAGGGGTCGAGGTCTTCTACAACTCCGGTCTGAGCGAGGCGCAGCGTGCCGCCGCCGTCGAGAACCTGAAGAAGATCGGCGCCGACGTGAATCTCGACGCCGCGCACATGTTCCTCAAGGACAAGGCCAACCCGCCGTCCTACCTGAGCTCCTGCGCCACCCCCGGCACCTGGACCTGCACGACCGTGCAGTACAAGTCCGGCACGCGCCAGCACATCGAGGACGACCTCGGGTACGAGATCGTCGCCAACTTCGGCGACCAGTACTCCGACCTGGACGGCGGCTACGCCGACCGCACGTACAAGCTGCCGAACCCGACGTACTTCGTCAGCTGAGGCCCTCCAGGGTCGGCACGACCGGCTGAAGGGTACCGTCCGCGGCGAACCACAGCCGGTCGATGGTCGTCTCCCGGTGCATGCCGTCCCCGCCGGGTCTTCCGGGGCCGTTCAGGGCGAACCGGTGGTAGACGACGTACCACTCGTCGGCGCCGGGCACCTTCACCACGGAGTGGTGGCCGGTGCCGAGGATGCCGTACTCGGGGCGCTTGGACAGGATCGTCCCCCGCTCGGTCCACGGGCCGAGCGGGGACGGTCCCGTCGCGTAGGCCACGTGGTAGTCCTCGCTGCGGGTGTCGTCCTCGGACCACATGAAGTAGTACGTGCCCTCGCGTTCGACGACGAAGGAACCCTCGCGGAAGTCGCGCGGGGTGATCTCCTCGACCTTCGACGGGTCGAACGAGGTCATGTCGTCGTTCAGCGGCACGACGTACGCGTGCCCGTTGCCCCAGTACAGGTACGACGTCCCGTCGTCGTCCGTGAAGACGGCCGGGTCGATCATCTGGCCTCTGAACCGCCCCTTGGCGACCAGCGGTTCACCGAGTGCGTCCGCGAAAGGCCCGGTCGGAGAGTCGGCCACCGCGACGCCGATCTGCTGCTCGGCGCAGAAGTAGAAGTAGTACCTGCCGTCGCGCTCGGCGATCGTGGGCGCCCACGCGTACGAGTCCGCCCAGGAGACGTCCGTCCCCAGATCGAGAACGACGCCGTGGTCCTCCCAGTGGACCAGGTCCGGCGAGGAGTACGCCCGGAAACTCGTGCTGCCCCAGCCCGGGTTGCCGTCCGTCGTCGGGAAGATCCAGTACCGGCCGTCCAGACGGTGCGCGTCCGGATCGGCGGTCAGGCCGGGCAGGACCGGCCCGCCGGTGCGGACGGCTTCGACGGTCCAGGTGCGGGTGCTGCCGTCGGCGGCGGTCACGGTGTATGTCCGCGGGGTGCGGAAGTCGCAGGCCGTACCGGATGCCGGGGCCAGCGTCGCGCCCTCGGCCACCGCCAACTCCGGTGCGAGACAGGAGAGATCGGCGTCCGGCTCCATCGGCAGCACGACCTTCGAGGACGCCTCCGTGACGAGGGCGTACGCCCGCTGACCCGTCGCCGTCACGTCCACCACCGACGCGGGAGTGGCGGGGTACGCGGCCAGCAGCCGGTCGTACTCCTCGCGCGTCACCGGAAGTACCGTGCCGTGGCGCGGACTTGTGGGCAGCTGGTGGTTGACGGACATCGTCCAGGTGCCGGAGTCGAGGTCGGTGGTCTCGAAGGGGACGTAACCGCGCCCGCCGTACTCGTCGATGAACAGGTACCACTTCTCCTCGGTGTTGGACCGGAAGACCGTCGGCCCCTCACCGTGCTCGATCGACCCGCCGCCGATGCGGTCGCCGACGAAGTCGTACGTGCTCGCGGTCAGGCTCGTCGACTTCTCCGCGGTGATGAACTTCGAGCCGGGGGAGCCGGAGGACGGGTCGCGCTCGTCCTTGGTGAAGCGGTAGTAGGTGTCCCCGTGCCGGATCACCGTCGAGTCGATCACCGAGTGGCCGGGGTCGGACCAGATCCGGGGCGCGCCGAAGGTGCGGAAGTCCTTCGTGGTCGCGTACATCATGCGGTTGTGGGTGTCGGCCGTGTGGGCCGGATCGTCGTCGGCGTACAGCTTCGACGCCCAGAAGACGACGTACTCGCCGAGGGAGTCGTCCCAACAGGCCTCCGGCGCCCAGACGTTGCCCGCATTGTCCGGGGCGACCCGCACCAGGCGCCGGTCGGTCCAGTGGACGAGGTCGGCGGACTCCCAGACCATGACCGACGTGCTGCCGTGCCGCTGGACCTCGTCCCAGCTCCCGCTGCTGTCGCCGTACATGCGCAGGTCGGTCGCGATCAGGTAGAACCTGTCGCCCTCGGGGGAGCGGATCACGAACGGATCGCGCAGCCCGTTCTCGCCGACGTCGGAGGCGAGGACGGGTCTGCCCTGGTTCAGCTCCCGCCAGTGCAGCGGGTCGTCGCCGCGGCTGAGGGCGTAGCGGATCTGTTCGCCGTCGGCGGTGTCCTCGCCGGTGAAGTAGACGAAGAGGTAGCCGGCGTACTTGGGGTGGTTCACAGGCAATCCTGTCGGAATGTGATTGTTTCTGTTCGGTGTTATGTGGCTCCATGAGAGTTTCAAGGGATTTCCTGCCCCACGGCAACCTCTTTCGGCCATGGCGGCGACTGGGGCGCGTAGCTCCCCCCGAGGAAAGGAACGCCCCGTGCGACTGAGCACCGGACGCCACCGCAGGACGCGCACGCTCTCCGTCGCCGCGGCGGTGGCCGTCTCCGCCGGGGCGGGCGGCGTCTGCCTGGGTCTGTCGAACGGCGGCGCCCAGGCCGCGACGACGACGGTCACCGTGGCGACGACCGCGCAGCTGGAGGCGGCCGTGAGGAACGCGGCCGCCGGCACCGTCATCCAGGTGCACGGAGGGACGTACTACCCGACCGCCACCCTCAAGTCCACGGCGAGCGGCACGAGTTCGAACCGGATCACCCTGCGCGCGTACGGCGGCGAGAAGGTGCGGGTCGACGGCTCCCGGCTGCCCGCCGGCTCCTGGCTCGCCGGGATCTACGGCAGCTACTGGACCGTCCAGAACCTCACCTTCCGGAACTCCCCGGCCCAGGGGTTCGTCGTCACCTCCTCCACCGGCGGCGTCTTCAAGAACCTCGTCACCGCGGACAACGGCGACTCCGGCTTCACCCTGCGCGGCGACCACACGGTGGACAACCTCGTGCAGAATCTGGACAGTTACGGCAACTACGACGCGGCCGGACACGGGCAGAACGCGGACGGGATCGCCATCAAGTTCGGCTCCGGCACCGGCAACCGGGTCACCGGCGCCCGCCTCTACAACAACTCGGACGACGGGCTCGACCTGTGGCAGTTCTCCTCGCCGGTCACCGTCGAGCACAGCTGGGCCTTCGGCAACGGCAGGAACCGGTGGGGCGACCCGGCGTTCCAGGGCAACGGCAACGGCTTCAAGCTGGGCGGCGGGGGTGTGTCGGTGGCGCACGTCGTCGACAACGACGCGGCCTGGGACAACACGCTGAACGGGTTCACCGAGAACTCCAACACCGGTGCCATCGCGCTGCACCGCGACACCGCGTACTCCAACGGGGAGGCCGGGTTCTTCTTCGCCACGGGCCGGGCGAGGCTCGCGCGCAACCTGGCGGTGAGCGACCGGGGCGGGCCGGACAAGCTGAGCGTCCACACCGTCTCCGCCGCGAACAACTGGGACAGCGGCGTCGGCACACCGGCCATCAGGTCGACGGACGCGACGAGCGCGTACGGCGCCCGCAAGGCCGACGGCTCCCTCCCCGCGACCACCTTCCTCACCACGGGGTCCACCGCCATCGGCGCGAGCATGAACTGAGGCGCCCCTGGAGACACGGACGCCCCGCCGGTCGTCACCGGCGGGGCGTCCCTTCGCCGACGAGGGGGGCTCTGTCGGCGGCTGCCGGCCGAGGGGGGCTCAGGCCAGCAGGTCCAGGCAGTCGAACGAGGTCCCGGCGCTCAGAAGCTTCAGCACGTTGTACTGACGTACGTCCGTCTTCCACGCACTGGAAGGGACGCTGAAAACGAAGGTGTGGTTGTTTCCCCGGCACGAACCTGTGGTGAGAGAGCGCGTCGAGGGCTGTGAGTGCACTGTGGGAATGACCGAAACCCAGCCGTACCCGTCTGCGGGTGAGGTGCTTCTTGTGCGCGCTCATGGGTCGGGATCCCGTCGTACTTGAAATTTCACTCAGCTGGGTGGAGGGAGCCTTGCGCTTCCTGGTTGCCGCAGCGGAGGAAAGGGTTGCCGCCCGTCGCAGATTTTTTTACGAGTCGCCTTCGCCGGAGGTCTGCGCCGCGAAGCCGCCGCCCACGGCCCGCCGATCGCCGTCCGCCGTCGCGGTGACCGTGTACGAGTCGCCCCTGGCGTCCCGGCCGCCGCGCCGGTGGTTGTACTGCCCGGCGAACACCCACTCACCCTTGGGGACCGTACGGCCCTCCTTGAGCACCCAGGTGTAGACCAGGAACCCGTCCTGCTCGCCGACCGTGAGGGTGAAGTCCTGCTCCGGCAGCGAGCGCCAGCCCCCGGTCGAGCTCACCCCGCCGGTCTGCGCGACCTTCAACCGGACGGTCAGGGCGGTGAGCTGCTCCTGGGTCTTGAGCGTGACGTTGCTCTGCGCCCAGAAGTCGTTACTGTGCGGGTCGACCGAACCGTCCGACCACAGCGGGCCGTCGCTCGCCAGGCCGGTGGACGGCAGCACGGAGGCGGGCGCCGAGGGCCGCCCGGTGGACGGGGTACCGCTCGGCCGGTGCGTCGTCCCGGGCGCCCGGCTCGGGGGCGGGTCCACCGGCGGCAGCGGCGCCCGGCTGGTGGCGTCCGGTGACGGTGTGGGCGTCGGCGAGGTCTCGACCGTCTGCTGCCGGGTGGGCGGGTCGTCCTTCACCGCCGAGGCCACCGCGTACCCGCCGACCGCGAGCATGCCGGCCACCGCCGCCGTGGCACCCACGACCCGGGCCCAGCCCCACACCGGGGGACGGGTCGCCCGGTGGTCGCGGCGGTCCTGTCGGGTCATGCCCCGCTCGACACGGGCCAGGATGCGGGCGCGGTCCGGCTCGTGCGCCTCGGCCGCCTCGTGCAGCCGGGCGCGCAGCTCGTCGTGCACGTCCTGCTGCCTCATCGGTTCGTTCCTCCGGTCTCGCCGCCGCGCGCCATCGCCACGTGCACCTTCTGTGGAGCGCCCTGGGAACCGAGGATCTTCTGCAGCTCGGCCATCCCCTTGGACGTCTGGGACTTAACCGTACCGACGGAAACACCCAGGGCAAGCGCGGTGTCCTTCTCCGACAGATCGAACGCGTGCCGCAGCACCACACAGGCCCGCTTGCGGAACGGCAGCCTGCGCAGGGCCTCCTGCACATCGACCACGCCCGCTATGTCCGGATTCTCGGTCTTCTCCTCACGCTGCGACCAGAACAGCGAGATCCGCCGGCGCTCGCGCACGGCACTGCGGATCCGGGTGCGGGCGAGGTTGGCGACGACGCCACGGGCGTAGGCGACCGGGTGATCGGCCGCGCGCACACGGTCCCAGCGGTGCCACAGGGCCAGCAGCGCGTCCGCGGCCAGATCGTCGGCCGCGTCCGCCTCGCCGGTCAACAGGTGGGCGAGCCGGGACAGTTCGGCGTAGTGCCGCTCGAAGAAGGCATGGAACTCCATGGAGGCCGCGTCGTCGACGACAGTGCCCACGGGCACCCTTCCTGTGCGTGCCAGGTGAATGACATGTGATCTTCCGGGGCGGACCCGGGCGAGATCCGGAAGCGTAGCAGCGATTGTTGTCCTGGTTCGTACGGGACTTCGAACGCGGTGTGACGGGGCGATCGATTCCGTAACACGAAAGGGACCTGAAAGAGGTTCAACGCGGGAACACTCCAGCCAGCATCCGCACACGATCGATCAGTCCACGAGGAGCACCCGCCATGTCCGAGACGAAGAAGGCGGCCGCCGACCGGCCAAGTGCCGCGCCGCCAGGGGCGAACGGTGTCGACCGGTTCTTCCGGATCTCCGAGCGGGGATCCACCTTCGGCCGGGAGATACGCGGCGGCTTCGCCACGTTCTTCACGATGGCCTACATCCTTGTCCTGAACCCCATCATCCTGGGCAGCGCGAAGGACAAGTTCGGCCACCAGCTCGACACCGGCCAACTCGTCACCGCCACCGCGCTGGTGGCCTGCGTGATGACGATCATCATGGGCGTCGGCGGCAACCTTCCGCTCGCCATCGCCGCGGGCCTCGGCCTCAACGCCGTCGTCGCCTTCCAGCTCGCCCCGTTGATGAGCTGGTCCGACGCGATGGGCCTCGTCGTCCTCGAAGGCATCATGATCTGCGTGCTGGTCGTCACCGGGCTCCGCAAGGCGATCATGGACGCCATCCCGCAGCAGCTGAAACAGGCCATCGGGGTCGGCATCGGGCTGTTCATCGCGTTCATCGGGTTCGTCGACGCGGGGTTCGTCAGCCGTATCCCGGACGCGGCCCAGACCACCGTGCCCGTGCAGCTGGGCGCGGTCGGCCGGCTGACGGGGTGGCCGGTGCTGGTGTTCTGCCTCGGCGTGCTGCTCACCATCGCGCTGCTCGCGCGCAAGGTGAAGGGCGCGATCCTGATCAGCATCGTGACCATGACGATCGTCGCGATCATCATCGACGCGGTCGCCGACATCAAGAGCTGGGGTCTGACCACCCCGCACGTGCCCGACAAGATCGTATCCACGCCCGACTTCGGGCTCATCGGTCACTTCAGCCTGTTCGGCGGGTTCGCGAAGGCGGGCGTCCTCACGGCCGTCCTGCTGGTGTTCACGCTGATCCTGTCCGACTTCTTCGACGCCATGGGCACGATCGTGGGCATCAGCGCGGAGGCCGGGCTGCTCGACGAGCGGGGGCAGGTGCCGGGGATCGGTCGCGTGCTGTTCATCGACGGCGCGGCGGCGGTCGCCGGCGGTCTCGGGTCGGCCTCCTCCAACACCGCGTACATCGAGTCCGCGGCGGGTGTGGGCGAGGGGGCGCGGACCGGGTTCGCGAACCTGATCACGGGCGGGCTGTTCGGGCTCGCGCTCTTCCTCACGCCGCTGCTGACGATCGTGCCGCTGCAGGCGGCCGCGCCCGCGCTGATCGCCGTGGGCTTCCTGATGATGACCCACGTCAAGCACATCGACTGGGACCGGTACGAGATCGCCATCCCGGCGTTCCTGACCATCGCCGCGATGCCGTTCACGTACTCGATCACGGACGGCATCGGGGCGGGGTTCATCGCGTACGTGCTGATCAAGGCGGTGCTCGGGAAAGCACGGGAGGTGCACTGGTTGCTGTGGGGGGTTTCGGCGCTGTTCCTGGTGTACTTCGCGATCGATCCTGTGGAGCAGGTTCTCGGGGTGAAGTGAGGTCGCTGCGCGGCCGGGTGCGGGTTCGTCGTGGCTGGTCGCGCGCACGCGGCGGGGCCGCATATCGGCACAGCCCCGCGCCCTTCGGGGGCGCGCTTCAGTTGAGGGCCGCCTTCATCATCGCCTTCGCCACCGGGGCCGCCAGGCCGTTGCCGCTCACCTCCGAGCGGGCCGCGTCGGACTGTTCGACGACCACCGCCACGGCGACCTGTTTGCCGCCCGCCTTGGCGTAGGAGGTGAACCAGGCGTACGGGGTCTGGCTGTTGTTCTCGCCGTGCTGGGCGGTGCCGGTCTTGCCGCCCACCGTCACGCCCGGTATCTGCGCGTTCGTACCCGTGCCCTTGTCCACCACCGTCTGCATGGCGGACTGGAGTTGGTCAGCGGTGGAGGAGCTGATGATCCGCTTCGTGCCGGCGTCGTCGTCGTAGTCCTTCAGGACGTCGCCGCCGCTGTCGGTGATCTGCGAGACCATGTGCGGCGAGACCAGCTTGCCGCCGTCGGCTATGGCGGCGGACACCATGGCCATCTGGAGCGGGGTCGCGGTGACGTCGTACTGGCCGATGCCCGTCAGGGCCGTGGACGACTTGTCCATGTCGGACGGGTAGACGCTGGTGTACGCCCGCACCGGTACGTCCTGCTTGGTGTCGTTGAAGCCGAACTTCTCCGCCATCGCCCGCACCTTGTCCTGGCCCAGGTCGAAGGCCATCTTCGCGAAGACGTTGTTGCAGGAGTACTCCAGCGCGGTGCGGATCGAGGCGTTCGTACAGGGCGCGGACGGGTTCTCGTTGGACAGGTCGCGTGTGGTGCCCGGCAGCGTGTACGGGTCCGGGCTGTCCGTGTTCACGTCCACCGACGAGTACAGGCCGTCCTCCAGCGCGGCCGCCGCCACGACCAGCTTGAACGTCGAGCCCGGCGGCAGCGGCTGGCGCAGCGCGCGGTTGGTGAGCGGCTTGTCCGGGTCCGCGTTCAGCTTCTTCCAGGCGGTCCCCGCGGTGTTGGCGTCCGTGAGCGACGTCGGGTCGTACGACGGCGTCGAGACGACCGCGAGGATCCTGCCGGTGGACGGGTCGATCGCGACGGCCCCGCCCTTCTTGTCGCCGAGCGCGTCGTACGCCGCCTTCTGCACGTCCGGGTCGATCGTCGTGACCACGTTGCCCGGTGCGGCCCGCTGGTCGGTGACCGTGTCCATCACGGTCCTCAGCCGGCTGTCCGTGCCGTTGAGGAGGTCCTGGTAGATGCCCTCCAGCTGGGTCGGCGCGTAGGCCTGCGAGGCGTAGCCGGTCACCGCCGCGTACAGCGGGCCGTATCTGTACGTGCGCTTGTACGCGAGGTCGCCGCCGGTCGTGCGCGCGGAGCCGGTGATCGAGTCGCCGGCCACGATGATGTTCCCGAGCGGCTCCGCGTACGTCTCGATCGCGTTGCGCCGGTTGTCCTTGTCGTCCGCGAGGGCCTTGCCGTCGTAGAACTGCACCCAGGTCGCCCTGATCAGCAGAGCGCACACCAGGAGCAGTACGAAGACGGAGGTCCGCCTGATCGTCTTGTTCATCCCGATCATGAGGACGAACGGGACGTGGCGGACGTTCCCTCCGTCCCGGATTCTCATCGGACGTTCAGGAAGCGCGGTCAGCCGCGCAGCGTCATCACGACCTCGTCGATCTCCTCGCCCCGCGCGTTCGCGAAACCCGTCGCCGTCGCCGTGAGCCGGAAGCCGCACTTCTCCAGCACGCGCCGCGACCCGGTGTTGTCCGCCGCCGCGCGGGCGTACAGCGGCCGCTCCGGCACCTCGGCCAGCAGCCCCCGCAACGCCGCCGTGGCCACCCCGCGCCCCCAGTACGCCCGGTCCACCCAGTAGGTGACCTCACGCTCGCCCGGCTCCCCGTAAACCGCCGCGCTGCCCACCACGTCACCGTCGACCAGGATGGTCCGCAGCACGTCCGCGGAGGCCCGCACCCGTTTCCAGTGGGCGTCGAACGCCTCCCGGTCGGCGGGATCCTTCGGCGTGAACGCGGCCATCCACAGGGCCTCGGGATCGTTCATCTGCCGGAAGAAGACCGGCAGATCACTGTCGTGCACATCCCGCAGTACGACATCCATGGGCCCCGAGCCTAGGAGTCAGAGCCTCCTGGTCGCCAGGGTGAGTCGGTCGCGGGCGTCGAACAGGGCGTCCTTGACCATCTGTTCGTGGGCGGGGGTGAGACGGGCCACCGGTACCGAGCAGCTGATCGCGTCGCGGGCCGGGGTGCGGTAGGGGATCGCCACGCCGAAGCAGCGCAGCCCCAGCGTGTTCTCCTCGCGGTCGACGGCGAAGCCCTGCTCCCGCACCTGGTGCAGCTCCTCGATGAGCTTCTCGCGGTCGGTGATGGTGTTCTCGGTGAGCGCCGGCAACGTCTCCGGGAGCATCTTGCGCACCTGCTCGTCGGTGTAGGTGCTCAGCAGCGCCTTGCCGAGGGAGGTCGAGTGCGCCGGGAGGCGGCGGCCCACGCGCGTGAAGGGGCGCAGGTAGTGCTGGGACTGGCGGGTGGCCAGATAGACGACGTTGGTGCCGTCCAGCCGCGCCAGGTGGATGGTCTCCGTGGTGTCGTCCGAGAGCCGGTCCAGCGTGGGCCGGGCCGCCGCGACCACCTCGTCGCCGTCGATGTACGACGTGCCGACCAGCAGCGCCCGCACCCCGATGCCGTACCGCGTCCCCGTCGCGTCCGTCTCCACCCAGCCCAGCTCCACCAGCGTGCGCAGCAGCATGTAGAGGCTGGACTTGGGATAACCGACGGCCTCCTGGACCGACGCGAGGGAGTGCATGCCGGGGCGACCGGCGAAGTATTCGAGCAGTTCCACGGTCCGCACCGCGGACTTGACCTGCGCCCCGCCGTTTGTCTCGGCTGCCGACATCGCCCTTGACCCCTTCGTTGGACGAGAAACCGAAGATATAGTCTCCAACAGCATATTCATCATCAGAGACAGCGTTCAGTATATCGAACGACCCTGGTGAATGACCCGGATATACCTGGAGGGACCCGCGGTGGCAGCAGCACCAGTCTGGAGTGTCGACCCCCGAACCGGGAAGCAGCGTGAACAGGTTGCGGTGGAGGCCACAGCACAGGAGGTCGACGCCACCGTCCGCGCCGCCCACGCGGCACGCGCCTCCCTCGCCGACCGCGCCGTCCGCTCGGCGTTCCTGCGCACCGCCGCGGAGCAGCTCGAGGCGGCCAAGGACGGGCTCGTGGAGACCGCCGACGCGGAGACCGCGCTCGGCCCGGTCCGGCTGACCGGCGAACTCGCCCGCACCTGCTTCCAGCTGCGGGCCTTCGCGGACATCGTCGACGAGGGCGCCTTCCTCGACGTGATCATCAACCACCCCGACGACACCGCGACCCCGCCCATCCCGGACCTGCGCCGCTACAAGGTGCCCCTCGGCGTCGTCGCCGTCTACTCGGCCTCCAACTTCCCCTTCGCCTTCTCCGTCGCGGGCGGCGACACCGCGAGCGCGCTGGCCGCCGGCTGCCCGGTCGTCGTCAAGGCGCACCCGGACCACCCGGCCCTGTCCGAGCTGGTCGCCAAGGTGCTGCGCCGGGCCGCCGCCGCGCACGGCATCCCCGACGGCGTCGTCGGCCTGGTCCACGGCTTCGAGGCGGGCGTCGAGCTGGTCAAGCACCCGCTGGTCGCCGCGGCCGGCTTCACCGGTTCCGTACGAGGCGGCCGTGCCCTCTTCGACGCGGCCGCGGCCCGTCCCAACCCGATCCCCTTCCACGGTGAACTCGGCTCCCTCAACCCCGTCGTCGTCACCGAGGCGGCGGCGGCCGAGCGGGCCGAGGCGATCGGCACCGGACTCGCCGGCTCCATGACGCTCGGGGTCGGCCAGTTCTGTGTGAAGCCCGGCCTGGTGCTGGCGCCGAACGGCGCGGCCGGGGACCGGCTGCTGAAGTCGCTCACGGACGCGGTCAGCGACACCGACGCGGGCGTGCTGCTCGACCACCGGATGCGGGACAACTTCATCGCCGGTGTGGCCGAGCGGGCGCAGCTGCCCGAGGTCGAGTCGCCGGTGACCCCGGGCGCGGGCGGCGAGCACACGGTGAGCGCGGGCTTCCTGACGGTGTCGGCGGACAAGCTGGCCGAGGAGGGGGCCTACGACCTGCTCCTGGAGGAGTGCTTCGGCCCGGTGACGGTCGTGGCCCGATACGAGGACGAGGCCGAGGTCCAGTCCGTGCTGTCCCGGCTGCCGGGAAACCTCACGGCGACGGTCCACCTGTCGAGCGAGGAGGCGGCCGGGGAGGGCCGCGGCGCGGAGCTGCTGGCCGAGCTGACGCCGCTCGCCGGGCGCGTGCTCGTCAACGGCTGGCCGACGGGCGTCGCCGTCGCCCCGGCCCAGCACCACGGCGGGCCGTACCCGGCGACCACCTCGACGTCCACGTCGGTCGGCGGTACGGCGATCGAGCGCTGGATGCGGCCGGTCGTGTACCAGGGCGCGCCCGAGGCGCTGCTGCCGCCCGAGCTGCGGGACGACAACCCGCTCGGTCTCCCGCGCCGCTACGACGGCCGCCTCGAACGGTGAGCGACCCCACCTGACACAATCGCCGGATGGACGTCGAACTTCCCGAACTCCCCTTCGCCCTGCGCACATACGGTCCCGAGGGCAACTGGTCCTACGAGGACGGAGTGCTCACCGGATGGGCCGGGCCCCGGCAGGACCGTTTCGTCCCGCCCACCGGGGAGGCGCTGGAGCCGGCCTCCGACGCGCCCCGGCTGCTCGGCTGGCCGGAGGGGGACTTCCAGCTGATAGCCCGGGTCACCGTCGGCTTCGCCGGGGCGTTCGACGCGGGAGTGCTCTACGTCCATGTCGGCGAGCGGGCCTGGGCCAAGCTGTGCCTGGAGTACTCCCCGGACGTGCCCACCGTCTGCACGGTGGTCACCCGGGGCCACTCCGACGACGCCAACTCCTTCACCGTCGAGGGCAGTTCGGTGTGGCTCCGGGTGAGCCGCACCGGACGCGCCTTCGCCTTCCACGCCTCCCGCGACGGGAAGCGCTGGACCTTCGTCCGTCTGTTCACCCTGGGCGGCGAGAAGGAGACGGACGCGGCCCTGGTCGGTTTCATGACCCAGTCGCCGATGGGGGAGGGGTGCGTGGTGACCTACGACCACCTCGAGTTCAGGCCGAACTGGCCGCGTGACCTGCGAGACGGAAGCTGAGTCCGAAGGTCAGCAGGAGCACGCACGCGCCGATCACCAGGCTCAGCCGCATCCCGCCCGTGAAGTCGCCCGCCACCAGCGCCCCGAACACCGCGATGCCGAGGCCGCCGGCCACCTGACGTGCCGAGTTGAGCACCCCGGCCGCCAGCCCCGCCCGTTCGGCGGGCACGGCGTCCATCATGGCGGCGGTCAGCGGCGGAACCGTCAGCGCGCAGCCCAGCGCCAGCGGTACGAGGAGCACGGCCACCAGGGGCGCGGGCGTGCCCTCGTCGACGTACAGCAGGAGCAGCGAGCCCGCCGTCGCCAGACCCTGGCCCACCAGCATCGGCAGCCGGGGGCCGTACCGGCCCGCCAGCTTGCCCGACAGGAGGTTGGTCACCCCGATCAGGCCCGTCATCGGCAGGAACATCAGCCCGGCGGAGAGCGGGGAACGGTGCTGCACCTGCTGGAAGAAGAGCGAGAAGACGAACACCATGCTGTAGAAGGCCACACTGACCGCGGCCCCCGCCGCCACGGTCACGGCCACGGTCCGGTTGCGGAACAGACCGAGCGGCACGACCGGATGCGCCGTGCGGGCCTCGATCCGCGGGAACGCGACGGCGGCGGCGACGGCCACCCCCAGCGCCGCCCACCCGGCCGGCCCGCCCTCGATCACGGCGAACGTCAGGGCGGTGAGCCCCACCACCGCGGTCGCCTGTCCGGGCAGGTCCAGCGGGGCCGGACGGCGCGGTGACCGCGGGGCCTTCAGGAGCAGCAGCAGAATCGCCGCGCCGACCGGCAGGTTGACGAAGAAGATCCCCCGCCAGTCCCAGGCGGTGGTCAGCGCACCGCCCGCCAGGGGGCCGAGGGCCAGTGCCGCCGAACCGCCGGCTCCCCAGGCCGCGACCGCCCGGGTCCGCCGCGCGGGGTCCGCGTACGCCTGCCGCACCAGCGCCAGCGACGCCGGCAGGACGACCGCGGCCGCCGCGCCCTGCACCACCCGCGCCCCGATCAGCGTCGGCAGGCCGGGTGCCAGTCCGCAGGCCACCGAGGCCACGGTGAACACCGAGGTGCCGAGCGCGTACGCGCGGCTCGCGCCGGCCCGGTCCGCGAAGGCGCCGGTGGAGAGCATCAGGGCGGCGAAGGCGAGGGTGTACGCGTCCACCACCCACTGCAGTCCGGACATCCCGCCGCCGAAGTCCGAACCGATCGCGGGCAGGGCCACGTTCACCACGGAGGCGTCGAGGGTGATCAGGGCGAAGCCGAGGAGCGCGGCGGTGAGGGTGAGGGCGGGGGAGGGCCTCTTGGGCGCCAACTCGCCTTCATTGCGGGTGATGTGCTCACCGCTGAGGGTCTGGTCGGTCGACATGCGTCCATGCTGCGGGGGTGGGCCGTCGTACAGTAGTGGCCCGAATGCCAGGTGTCCGGAGGTTCTGGCCATGACCGAGCGGCTCGCCCCGCACCGCATCGCCGTGATCGCGCCCTCGCCCGTCTCGATGTTCAACCTGGCCATCCCGGAGATGCTCTTCGGCAAGGTCGAGGTGGCCGGGCGGCCGGGATACGACGTCGTCATCTGCGCCGCCGAGCCGGGGCCCGTCCCGACCGGCGGGGGGCTCGACCTGTACGTGCCCCACGGGCTGGAGGCGGTGCGTGAGGCGGACACCGTGGTCGTCGCCGGCACCGGTGCGCCCTACGAGCCGGAGGCGCGGATCGTCGCCGCCGTCCGTGAGGCGGCCGACGCCGGCAAGCGGATCGCGTCCCTGTGCACCGGCGCCTTCCAGCTCGCCGAGGCGGGCCTGCTGCACGGCCGCAGGGCCACGACGTACTGGGCGCACGCCGAGGAGCTGCGCAGGCGGTACCCGCAGGTCGACCTGCAGCCGGACGTGCTGTACGTCCAGGACGGGCCGTACGTCACGGCGTCCGGGTACGCGGCCGGCATCGACCTGTGCCTGCACGTCATCCGCACCGACTACGGCGCCGCCGTCGCCAACGAGGTGGCCCGCCGCGCCCTGGTCGCCCCCGTACGGCCCGGCGGCCAGACCCAGTTCACGCAGACCCCGCTGCCGCCGGAACGCGGCACGGCCTGCGCCGACACCCGAGGCTGGGCCATGCGGAACCTCGACAAACCCCTCACCCTCACCGACCTGGCCCGCCACGCCGGTGTCAGCGTCCGCACCCTCACCCGGCGCTTCCACGCGGAGAGCGGCGTGAGCCCCCTCCAGTGGCTCCTCCACCAGCGCATCGAACGGGCCAAGGAACTCCTGGAGACCACCACCCTCCCCATGGACACCCTGGCCCGCTCCTGCGGCCTCGGCACCGCCGACTCCCTCCGCACCCACATAACCCGCCGCACAGGCCTGACCCCAACGGCGTACCGGGCACAGTTCAGCCGCCTGGGAACCACCACGGCCGGGAGCACGTCCTCCGCCGCATGATCAGTAACCGAGTCGTGGGCGGCCGGATGATCCGTACGGCGCTGCCCGCCGAGGCCGAGGCGATCACGTCGCTGCATGCGCGGGCCCGGGCGACGTACTACCCGGACGGGGTCCCCGAGGACGGCACGGACTGGCTCGTCGCCTGGCGAGGTGCCATCGAGCGGCCGGACGGGCATGTGCTGTGCCTCGTCGAGAGGGGCCGCGTCGTCGCCGTCGCGTCCTTCCGGACTCCGTTGGACGCTCCGGCGGAAACGGTCAAGCTGTACCAGTTCCACGTCGACCCCGACGCCTGGCGCCGCGGCATCGGCACGGCCCTGCACGCCGCCTGCGTCGAACAGTGGCGCGCCGACTGCAGACGTACGGCCGTCCTCGACGTGCACGCCGGCAACCATCGCGCCCAGGCCTTCTACGCCCGCCAGGGCTGGGTGCCCGATCCCGAGAACCCGCCGGCAGAAGGTGATCACCATCTGTTCCTGCGGTACGCGGTGATCGGGGAATGATCCCCGCTGCTTGAATGTTCAGCGATCAGGCGGAGGGGGCCTCCGTACGTACCCGTAGCTGCTGGAGAGAACATGAAGGTCGAGATCTGGTCGGACATAGCGTGCCCCTGGTGCTATGTCGGCAAGGCCCGTTTCGAGAAGGCGCTCGAGGCCTTCCCGCACCGTGACCAGGTCGAGGTGGTGCACCGGTCCTTCGAGCTGGACCCGGGCCGCGCCAAGGGGGACGTGCAGACCGTGGTCTCCATGCTCTCCAAGAAGTACGGCATGAGCGAGGCACAGGCCGAGGCCGGTGAGGACAACCTCGGCGCCCAGGCCGCCGCCGAGGGCCTGGCGTACCGCACCCGCGGCCGCGACCACGGCAACACCTTCGACATGCACCGCCTGCTCCACTTCGCCAAGGACCAGGGCAGGCAGGACGAGCTGATCCAGATCCTCTACAAGGCGAACTTCGCCGACGAGCGCAGCCTGTTCACCGAGGGCGACGAGCGGCTCGTCGAGCTGGCCGTCGAGGCCGGCCTGGACGCCGGCGACGCCCGCAAGGTCCTCGCCGACCCCACCGCCTACGCCGACGCCGTCCGCGCCGACGAACGCGAGGCCGCCCAGCTCGGCGCGAACGGCGTCCCCTTCTTCGTCCTCGACCGCAAGTACGGCGTCTCCGGCGCCCAGCCCGCCGAGGTCTTCGCCCAGGCGCTGAGCCAGGCCTGGGGCGAGCGCTCACCGCTCCAGCTGATCGACCAGGGTGACGCGGACGCCTGCGGCCCCGACGGCTGCGCGGTGCCGCAGCACTGAAACACCAGGTCAGCGCCGATGCATAAGGGTTCCTTCGCGAACCCACGCACAATTCGTCAATGGACCGGGACCTCTCCCGGGCCCACAGTGGACCCATGGAGACCTTCGAGAGCCTCGTCCGAGCCGAGTTCGCCCCGAAGAACACCTATCTGAACACCGCCAGCACCGGCCTGGTACCCGCCCGCACCGTCGCCGCCCTGCGCACCGCCGTGGCGGCCTCGGCCGCGGGCGAGCCGACCGACATGTTCGGGGACGTGGAGGCGAGCCGCGCCTGCTTCGCGCGGCTCGTCGGCGTCCCGCCGCACCGCGTCGCGGCCGGCGCCTCCGTCGCCGTCTACAGCGGACTGATCGCCGCCTCCCTCCCCGACGGCGCCGAAGTCCTCACCGCGGAGGGCGACTTCAGCTCCGTGGTGAATCCCTTCCACGTCCGCCCCGACCTCAAGGTCCGCGCCGTGCCGCTGGAGCGCGTCGCCGAGTCCGTCCGCCCCGGAACCGCCCTGGTGGCCGTCAGCGCGGCCCAGTCCGCCGACGGCCGGATCGCCGACCTGCCCGCGATCCGGCAGGCGGCACGCGAGCACGGCGCACGCACCTACGTCGACGCCTCCCAGGCCGTCGGCTGGCTGGACCTCGACGCGGACGCCTACGACTACTGCGCCTGCGTCGCCTTCAAGTGGCTCGTGTGCCCACGCGGTGTGGCCTTCCTGGTCGTCCCGGAGGACCTCGGCGGACTCACCCCGCTGTTCGCCGGCTGGGTGGCGGGCGAGCGCCCCTGGGACGCGTGCTACGGCCCCATCGACGAACTCGCCCACTCCGCGCGGCGGTTCGACGAGAGCCCCGCTCTCTTCTCCTACGCGGGCGCCCGCCGCTCCCTCGAACTCCTCGAGGAACTCGGCGTGGACACCATCCGCGCCCACGACCTCGCCCTCGCCGACCGCTTCCGCGCCGGTCTCGCCGCCCTCGGCCACGAACCCGTCCCCGCTCCGGGCTCACCCATCGTCTCCGTGCCCGGACTCGGCCACCGTCAGCCGGAGTTGAGCGCCGCCGGAGTCGAGGTCTCCGACCGCGCCGGACATCTGCGCGCCGCCTTCCACCTCTACAACACCCCCGCCGACGTGGACCGTCTGCTGGACACCCTGTCCGGCTGACGACTCTTTGGCCGACCCGCCGGACCCGGCGCTCGCAAGGGGCGCATGATGGCGGCAGACACTTTGCCGGCGTAAAGGAGGCGCAGGGTGACCGAGGACGACCACGAGAGGGTCCGCGACCTGCTCGCGGCCTGGGCGTTCGGCACCCTCGCGCCCGAGGAGCGCCAGACGGTCGCCGACCACCTGGCCGAGTGCGGGAGCTGCGCGGCCGAGGCGGAACGGCTGCGGGAGACGGTACGGCTCCTGGACGGGCCCGCGGGCAACGGCGCGGACGGGCAGCCGGACGCCGCGCCCACCGCCGACCTGTACGCCGAGTCCGCGCAGGACCTCTCCGGTGTGTTGTCCGCGGCCTTGCGCGCCCGCCCCGCACTGCCCCGGGTGGCGGGGCACGCCGTCCCCTACGCCGCCGCGGTCGCCGGGCTGAAGGCGCTGCTGCCCGAGGCGGAGGGCCGCTGGCCGACGCCGGTCGTGCACGACTGGGACGTGCACGCGACCCTCGCCCATCTCCTCGCCGCCGACGAGCCCCTCGCCGGCCGCCTGGGCATCGGGCCGCGCGTCCCGGGCACGCCCGTCGAGGGCGAGGGCGAGGGCGAGGCGGACTGGGCGGGCGCCTGGAACCGCCGTACCGCCGAGGTCGTCGCGCACGAGCACGGCCGTACACCCGCCGAGACGGTCGCCGACTGGTCCGCGCAGGCCGCCGCGCTGCTCGCCACACCGGAGGCCCACGACCCCGAACTGGCGGCGCGGGCAACGACGTTGATGGGCGTCCGGCTGCCCGTCGCCGAGCATTTCCTGGTGCGGGCCTTCGAGACGTGGATCCACACCGACGACATCGGACGCGCCCTGGGCCTCGCCGTGCCGCCCCCGCCCGCCGACCACCTGGGGCAACTGGTGCGGCTGGCCGTCCGCATCCTCGGCCTCGCCCTCGGACCCACCGCGCCCCCGGTGCTGTTCGCGGTGACCGGCGGCGAACAGTGGGTGCTGGGCTCCGAGGACGAGCCCGTGGGAGCTGAACTCACCCTGGATCCGGTCGACTTCTGCCTCCTGGTGGGCGGCCGGTACGCACCGGAGGAGGTCCCGCGCGGCACCACGGGCGACGAGGCGGCCGTACGGAACGTGCTGGAGCGGGCCGCGGCTCTGTCCTGGCTGTAGCGGGCGCGGTGCGACACGGATCGGCCCGGCCCCCTCTCAGGGCCGGGCCGACTCGTCGCGTCCCGCGACGCGTCAGCGCACCGGGGTGAAGTCCCGTGCTCCGATGAACTCCGGTCGCCGTACCGGCGCCGCGAACGGCTCGACGGCCGCGTTCTCCACGCTGTTGAACACGATGAACACGTTGCTGCGCGGGAACGGCGTGATGTTGTCGCCGGAGCCGTGCATGCAGTTGCAGTCGAACCAGGTCGCCGAACCGGCCTTGCCCGTGAAGAGCTTGATGCCGTACTCGCTCGCCATCTTGGTCAGCGCCTCGTCCGAGGGCGTGCCCGCGTCCTGCATCTGCAGCGACTTCTTGTAGTTGTCCTCGGGCGTGGCGCCGGCGCAGCCCAGGAACGTCCGGTGCGAGCCGGGCATGATCATCAGCCCGCCGTTGGTGTCGTAGTTCTCGGTCAGCGCGATCGAGACGGACACCGTGCGCATGTTGGGCAGGCCGTCCTCGGCGTGCCAGGTCTCGAAGTCCGAGTGCCAGTAGAAGCCGCTGGCCCCGAAACCGGGCTTGACGTTGATCCGCGACTGGTGGACGTACACGTCCGAGCCGAGGATCTGCCGGGCCCGGCCGACGACCCGCTCGTCGCGCACCAGGTTCGCGAACACCTCGCTGATCCGGTGCACTTCGAAGACCGAGCGGATCTCCTGGGACTTCGGCTCGATGATCGAGCGCTCGTCCGCGCGGATCTCCGGGTCGGTGGTAAGCCGCGCCAGCTCACGCTGGTAGACGCCGACTTCGTCCGGGCCGATCAGCTCGTCGATGGCCAGGAAGCCGTCCCGCTCGAAGGACTGCAGGTCGGTCTCGGGGATCGGGCCCGGGGTGTCGGGGGACCCCCACACGACGGGGTCCTGACGCGGGATCGACACTTCGGCGGGGCCGCGGCTGGGGTAGAGATCGGTGACGGTGGTCATGGGGTTCTCACACCTCCTCGGGCTCGGTGAGCAGGGGGTAGACGCCGTTCTCGTCGTGGTCCTCCCGGCCGGTCACGGGCGGGTTGAACACGCAGATGCAGTGGAAGTCCTCCTTGACCTTGAGCGTGTGCCGCTCATGGCCGTTGAGGAGGTACATGGTGCCGGGCGTGATGTGGTACGTCCGCCCGGTCTCGCGGTCGGTCAGCTCGGCGTCGCCCTGGGTGCAGACGACCGCCTCGATGTGGTTGGCGTACCACATGTGCGTCTCCGTACCCGCGTACAGGATCGTCTCGTGCACCGAGAATCCGACCCTCTCCTTGGCCAGGACGATGCGCTTGCTCTCCCAGGTGCCGGACGCGGATTTCACATGCCGGTCGGTGCCCTCGATCTCCTTGAACGAACGGACGATCACAGTGCTGCACTTCTCCTTTGTCCGAGTGGGTTCTGAGTGGGTGCTGAGTGGGGTCTCAGCGGGTTGCCAGTGGGCTCTCAGTGGGTCTCGCGTACGGCACGGGCGAGGACGCTGAGGCCCTCGTCGAGCTCGTCGGCGGTGACGGTGAGCGCCGGGAGGAGCTTGACGACCTCGCTCTCCGGGCCCGACGTCTCGATGAGCAGGCCGAGTTCGAAGGCGCGCCGGGCGACCCGGCCTGCGCGCTCCTTGTCGTGGAACTCCATGCCCCACACCAGCCCGCGGCCCCGGTACTCCTTGACGTCCGCGCGGTTCTCGTCGCTGATCGCGGCGAGCGCCCGCTCGACCTGCTCGCCGCGCGTCCGGGTCTGCTTCTCCATCGCGGACCCGTCCGCCCAGTACGACTCCAGGGCGGCCGTGGCCGTGACGAAGGCGGGGTTGTTGCCGCGGAAGGTGCCGTTGTGCTCGCCCGGCTCCCAGATGTCCAGCTCGGGCTTGAACAGGCAGAGCGACATGGGCAGCCCGTAGCCGCTGATGGACTTGGAGACGGTGACGATGTCCGGGGTGATGCCCGACTCCTCGAAGGAGAAGAAGGCACCGGTCCGCCCGCACCCCATCTGGATGTCGTCGACGATCAGCAGCATGTCCTGCCGCTCGCACAGGTCGGCCAGGGCACGCAGCCACTCCGGCCGCGCCACGTTGATGCCGCCCTCGCCCTGCACGGTCTCCACGATCACGGCGGCGGGCTTGTTGAGCCCGGAGCCCTGGTCCTCCAGCAGCCTCTCGAACCACAGGAAGTCCGGGACCGTGCCCTCGAAGTAGTTGTCGAAGGGCATGGGCGTGCCGTGCACCAGCGGGATGCCCGCCCCGGCGCGCTTGAAGGCGTTGCCGGTGACGGCCAGCGACCCGAGCGACATCCCGTGGAAGGCGTTGGTGAACGAGACGATCGCCTCGCGACCCTTCACCTTCCGCGCCAGCTTCAGCGCGGACTCCACGGCGTTGGTGCCCGTCGGCCCCGGGAACATGACCTTGTACGGCAGGTCGCGGGGCCGCAGCACCAGGTCCTGGAAGGTCTGCAGGAAGGTCCGCTTGGCGGTGGTCGACATGTCGAGCCCGTGCGTGACGCCGTCCCGCTCCAGGTAGTCGATCAACGCCCGTTTCAGCACCGGGTTGTTGTGGCCGTAGTTCAGCGAGCCGGCGCCGGCGAAGAAGTCCAGGTACTCGTGGCCGTCCTCGTCGTACATGCGGCTGCCCTGCGCACGGTCGAAGACGGTGGGCCAGCCGCGGCAGTAGCTGCGCACCTCGGACTCGAGGGTCTCGAAGACGCTGAGGTCGGGCTGGGTGATGGTCACGACGAATCGCTCCTCGTTGCGTGGGGGGAGTGTGTGGGGTCGTCCGTGGGCGGCTGGTGAGGGGGCGGTCAGAGGGAGAGGGGACCGATGCGGTACAGGACCTCGGGGTCGTGCGGGCCGTCCGGGAACGCCTCGGAGGTGAACAGCACCTCGCGTTCGACCCCGGCGCCGTGCCGCTCGGCGAACGAGGTGAACAGCCGCTCCGAGGCGGTGTTGCCGGGGGTGATGGTGGTCTCGACGTCGGTGATCCGATGGGTGGCCGAACTCCGTGCGACGAGCCCGTCCAGCAACTGGGCGGCGAGCCCGCGGCCCCGGTACGCGCCGTCGACCGCCACCTGCCACACCAGCAGGGTGCGGGGGCGGTCTGGCCGTACGTAGGCGGTGACGAAGCCGACCGGTTCGCCGCGGTCGTCGCGGGCCACAGCGGAGGTGGCGGCGAAGTCGCGGCACCACAGCAGATAGCTGTACGACGAGTTCAGGTCGAGCGTCTTCGAGTCCCGCGCGATTCGCCACAGCGCGGCACCGTCCGCCACCGTCGGACGGTCGATTTTCAGTTCTGCTCGGGGTTCTGCTCGGTCTGCTTGTGCGGCAGTCATGCGAAATGAACTTACCGAGCGGAAATGAAAAATGCATGGCCGGACAGGGTTACGTACGGGCGCTCGATATGTTATCGCGCGGGCGCGAGTTCATGGGTGGGCCCGACGCCGAATCACCCGATTTGCCCGGCACATACGGAACAAAACAACCAGCATGTGTAACGCGTCACAACCCGGTAACCCTCACGAGATCTGCCCGAATTAACCCTGCTGGCGTTCGCAAAATCTTTGCGTTTAGAGAGATGAAAAGCGGGCAGAAGAATACGGGAAGCTACCCGAAAAAGTACCACGAAAAGAGTGCCCCTAATCACGCCGAATTCAGGCCCCGGTCATCCGGTCGATACACGGCATAACGGGTGCGCGGATAGGCTCCGAGCTAATACAGCCCCTCCGGCGTTTGAGGAGCGGTGCTCCGGGGGCGAAGCCACCGTCGCACCGCAGTCCCGCAGCCAGTTCCCGAAGTCTGCCCGTACGGCCCGGTGATCACGTTCAGCGCGGTCGTCCCGGGACCCGCCGCGCCCCGGATCGCCCCCTCCAACGGCAGCAGCGCCTCACCCTGCATGATCACGACGTCCTGCCGGGTGTCCAGCAAACGGGCGACCCGGTCCTCGATCTCGGCGAAGCGGGCGGCGCTCAGCGGGACCAGGTCAAGGAACGGGTGTGTCACGGCGGTGCCTTCTCCTCGGTCATGGGGTACAGGTGTCGAGAGTAACCGGCACCCCACGTCCACCCCTGCCGGTGACTTCGCACTCCCGCCCCACCGGAGGTTCCCGTGTACACCGTCCCCGGCCGCACAAGCCACGCGCTGTCCCGCGCCCTGGCCGCCACCACCCTCACCGCCTCGCTGGTGCTCGTGGCCGCCTGTACCTCGAGCGGCAGCGGCGGCAGCGGAAGCAAGACCGCCTCCGGCGGCGTCGAGCTGGTGAAGGCCGGACAGCTCACCACCTGCACCCATCTGCCGTACCCGCCCTTCCAGTCCGAGATCAACGGCACCGTGCAGGGCTTCGACGTGTCGATGATCGACCTCGTCGCCAAGAACCTCGGCGTGAAGCAGAAGATCCTCGACACGCCCTTCGAGAACTTCAAGACCGGCGCCTTCCTCAACTCCGGCGAGTGCGACCTGGCCGCGGCCGGCATGACCATCACCGCCGAGCGCAAGAAGAACGTCGACTTCTCCGACCCGTACTTCGACGCCACCCAGGCCCTCCTCGTCGCCAAGAGCAGCGGCATCACCTCCCTCGCCGACGCCAAGGCGAAGAAGGCCAAGCTCGGCGCGCAGGCGCAGACCACGGGTGAGGACTACGCCAAGAAGCAGGGCTTCGACCCCGTTTCCTTCGAGTCCTCCGACGCCGTCCTCAACGGGCTGCGCACGGGCCAGGTCAAGGCCGTCATCATCGACTACCCGGTCGTCCAGGGCTGGTTGAAGACCAAGGCCAACGCGGACGCCTTCAAGCTCGCCGACAACATCAACACCGGTGAGCAGTACGGCTTCACGGTCAAGAAGGGCAACACCAAGCTCCTGGCCGCCATCAACAAGGCGATCAAGGACGCGAAGGCCGACGGCACGTACAAGAAGCTGTACGAGAAGTGGATCGGCCCCTACGACCAGTCCGCGGCGTCCCCGTCGGCCTCATGACCGCCACGGACGTACGACTCCGGCCGAAGAAGAAGGGGCTGACCCGGCGTCAGAAGCGCAGTCTCTCGCGCGGCGCGCAGTACGTCGTGTTCGTCGCCGCCGTCATCGCCTTCGCGGTCTCGGCGGACTGGGGCCGGCTGAAGAACCAGTTCGCCCAGGGCAGCATCGCCAAGCAGATGTTCCCGGACGTCATCACACTGGCGCTGAAGAACACCGTGCTGTACACACTGTCCGGCTTCGTGGTCGGACTCGCCCTCGGCATGGTCATCGCGCTGATGCGGCTGTCGTCCGTCGGCCCCTACCGCTGGGTCGCCGGCATCTACATCGAGATCTTCCGCGGACTGCCCGCCCTGCTGATCTTCATCTTCATCGGCGTCGCGGTCCCGCTCGCCTTCCCGGGCACGGAGATCGTCGGCGGCACGTACGGGAAGGTCGCCCTCGCCCTCGGCCTGGTCGCCGCCGCCTACATGGCCGAGACGATCCGCGCCGGCATCCAGGCGGTGCCCAAGGGGCAGATGGAGGCGGCTCGTTCACTGGGCTTCTCCCCGGCCCGCGCGATGATCTCCATCATCATCCCGCAGGCGTTCCGCATCATCCTGCCGCCGCTGACCAACGAACTCGTCCTGCTCTTCAAGGACTCCTCGCTGGTCCTCTTCCTAGGCGTCACCCTGGAGGAGCGCGAACTGTCCAAGTACGGCCGGGACCTGGCCAGTACGACCGCCAACTCCACGCCGATCCTGGTCGCCGGCCTGTGCTACCTGCTGGTGACCATCCCGCTCGGCTTCGTCGTGCGCCGGATGGAGGCCAAGGCCCAGGAGGCCGTCAAATGAGCGAGCAGCAGTCCGCTGCGGGCCCGGAGATCGAGGTCCGGGGCCTGCACAAGTCGTTCGGCGACAACGAGGTCCTGCGCGGCATCGACCTGGAGATCCGCCAGGGCGAGGTCGTGTGCGTCATCGGCCCCTCCGGCTCCGGCAAGTCGACGCTGCTGCGGTGCGTGAACCTCCTGGAGGAGCCGACCGAGGGCCAGGTCTTCGTCGGCGGTAGCGAACTCACCGATCCCGACGTCGACATCGACGCCATGCGCCGCCGTATCGGCATGGTCTTCCAGCAGTTCAACCTCTTCCCGCACCTCACGGTCACCGAGAACCTCACGCTGCCGCAGCGGCGCGTGCTGCGCCGGGACAAGGCGACGGCGGCGAAGGTGGCCGCCGAGAACCTGGAGCGGGTGGGCCTGTCGGAGAAGGCGGACGCCTACCCCGCCTCCCTCTCCGGCGGCCAGCAGCAGCGCGTCGCCATCGCCCGCTCGCTGTCGATGGGCCCCGAGGTGATGCTCTTCGACGAGCCCACCTCGGCCCTGGACCCGGAGCTGGTGGGAGACGTCCTCGCGGTCATGCGGATGCTCGCGCAGGAGGGCATGACCATGATGGTCGTCACCCATGAGATGACCTTCGCGAGGGAGGTCGCCGACCGGGTGGTCTTCATGGACGGCGGGGTGATCGTCGAGGACGGCACCCCCGACCAGGTCATCGGCGCCCCCACCCACGACCGCACCCGCCACTTCCTCTCCCGGCTGCTCGACCCCGCCATGGCCCAGGTGGAGGAGGAGACCTCGGACCAGGTCGGCGGGACCGGCTGACGATCCTCCCGGCCTGTCCGCACCGGCAACCGGCGGTCGTCCTAGGCTGAGCCCCATGAGCGATCAGGCGGTACTGCACGTGAAGGGGCGGGTCCTGGTGGGGCCCGAGGACGTCCGCGACGAACTGTGGGTGGTCGGCGGTCGTGTCTCCTACGACCGTCCGGCCGGCGTCCGCGACGTGCGGACCGTCGTCGGCTGGGCCCTGCCCGGCCTCGTCGACGCCCACTGCCACGTCGGCCTCGGTCCGCACGGCCCGGTCGAGCAGGACGTCGCCGAGAAGCAGGCGCTGACCGACCGGGACGCGGGCACCCTGCTGATCCGCGACGCCGGCTCGCCCTCGGACACCCGCTGGGTCGACGACCGCGAGGACCTGCCGGAGATCATCAGGGCCGGCCGGCACATCGCCCGCACCCGCCGCTACATGCGCGGCTACGCCCACGAGATCGAGCCCGAGGACCTCGTCGAGTACGTCGCCCGGGAGGCGCGGCGAGGCGACGGCTGGGTCAAGCTGGTCGGCGACTGGATCGACCGCGACCTCGGCGACCTCGCCCCCAGCTGGCCGCGCGACGCGGTGGAGGCGGCCATCGCCGAGGCCCACCGGCTCGGCGCCCGGGTCACCGCGCACTGCTTCGCCGAGAACTCCCTGAAGGACCTGGTCGAGGCCGGCATCGACTGCGTCGAGCACGCCACCGGCCTGACCGACGACCTGATCCCGCTCTTCGCCGAGCGCGGGGTCGCCATCGTCCCGACCCTCGTCAACATCGCGACCTTCCCGCAGCTCGCGGCCGGCGGCGAGGCGAGGTTCCCGCGATGGGCGGCCCATATGCGGAGCCTGTACGAGCGCCGCTACGACACGGTGCGCGGCGCCCACGACGCCGGCGTCCCGGTCTTCGTCGGCACCGACGCCGGGGGACACCTCGCGCACGGCCTGGTCGCGGGCGAGGTCGCCGAGCTGGTCACCGCCGGCATCCCGGCCGTCGAGGCACTGTCGGCGACGACGTGGGGCGCGCGGCAGTGGCTCGGCCGGCCGGGCCTGGAGGAGGGGGCACCGGCCGACCTGGTCGTCTACGACGAGGACCCACGCGCCGACGTACGCGTCCTGGCGGCCCCACGACGGATCGTGCTGAACGGGGCGGTCGTCGGCTAGTTGACGCGACGCGCGCCGTCTCGCGCGCCCCTGCGCCACCCTCCGGGGCCGGACACAAGGCGGTACGGCGGTGAAAAAGTGGAACGTCAGTGCCGGAGAATTCGAAAACTTTCACGCAGAAACCACGATGGAGTGAACTGGCGCCGGAACGCCGTCAGTTCACTCGTCATGCGTAATTCTTGGCGGGTCCCGAGCACGTCTCCTCCGAGGGGTCCCCACCTTGAACGGCAAGAACTTCCGCATGCCCGCACGCCGTCTGGCCACCGTCGCGACGGCCACCGCCCTGGCCGCCGGTCCCACGGTCCTGGCCGGCGCGGGCACCGCGCACGCGACCGGTGACCAGGGCCGGGCGAGCGCCGTCGTGCTGCGCACCGGGCTCGACGTGGCCCTGGCCGACAAGACCGTGAACGTCCCGCTCGCGGTCGCCCTCAACCAGGTCGAGGCGCCGCGCAGTGCCGAACGGACCGCGCTGAGCGCGAAGTTGGACGGGGTGGACGGCGGAAGGCCGTTCAGTGTGCTGGACGCGCGGACGGCGACCGCGAAGGCCACGGTCACCGGCGGCGGGGCCGAGGCCTACACCAACCTCGCCGACGCCAAGGTGCATGTGCCGGGTCTGCCCCTGCTGTCCCTCGTGGAGATCGAGCAGGTCACCTCCAGGGCGACCTGCGCGGCGGGCCGGGCGCCGGTCGCCGAGACGAAGCTGCCCGGCGCGGTCACCGTGCTCGGCAGGAAGGTCACCGTGACGGCCGGCGGCACGACCGACGTCAAGGTCCCCGGCGTCGGCGAGGTCCGTCTCGACCTGTCGAAGCGGGAGACGGCGTCCCGCACGGCCGCCGCCACCGCCCTCGTCCTCAACGTCTCCGTCAACCCGTTGAAGCTCAACGTCGCCGACGTCAAGGGCACCCTCACCCTCGCCAAGGCCACCTGCGAGACCCCGGCGGCCCCCGCGGCGGCTGATCCGAGCACGGAGCCCGCCGGAGACGTCGAGCCGCAGGGCGCCCCCGCCAAGGAGGCGGTCGAGCCCCAGGGTGCCCCCGTCAAGAAGGCGGACCTGGCCGAGACCGGCGGCAGCTCCCTGACCCCCTACCTCGCGGGCGGCGCGATCGCCCTGGTGCTGGCGGGCGGGGGAGCGGTGGCGGTGGCCCGGCGCAACCGGAGCTGACCCGATACCCGCGGTTCAGGCCCTGGCCAGCGTCATCGCCTGGTCCAGGGCCTGCAGGAACCTGTTCACCGTCGCCCGGTCCCGTACCGCCAGCCGCAGCCACTCCTCGCCCAGTCCCGGGAAGGTGTCACCGCGCCGCACCGCGTACCCCAGGTCGCGCAGGTGCCGGCGCACGGCGGCGGCCCGGGGCAGCCGGACGAGGACGAAGGGGCCCTCGGCGGGCTCGACGACCCGCAGCCCGTCCGGGGCGAACTCGCCGAGCCCGGCGACCAGATGGGCCCGGTCGGCGGCGACGCGGTGCGCCGCGTGCGCCGCCTCCGCCAGCGCCCGCGGCGCCACACAGGCCTCGGCGGCGGCCAGCGCCGGCGTGGACACCGGCCACAGCGGCTGGGCGCGCTCCAGTTCGGCGACGGTCTCCGGGGCGCAGAGGACGTATCCGACGCGCAGCCCGGCCAGACCCCAGGTCTTGGTCAGGCTGCGCAGGACGACGAGTCCGGGTACGTCGGTCCGCCCGGCCAGCGCCTCGCGCTCACCCGGCACCGCGTCCATGAAGGCCTCGTCGACCACCAACGTCCGCCCGGGGCGGGCGAGTCGGGTGATCGTGTCGGCGGGATGCAGCACCGACGTCGGATTGGTCGGGTTGCCGATCACCACCAGGTCCGCGTCCTCGGGAACCGCCCCCGGACCGAGCCGGAAGCCGTCCTCCTCCCGCAGCAGCACCCGGTCCACGGTGTGCCCGGCGTCCCGCAGCGCCGCCTCGGGCTCGGTGAACTGCGGGTGCACCACAACCGGTTGACGGACCTTCAGCGCACGGGCGAGCAGGACGAAGGCCTCCGCGGCCCCCGCCGTCAGCAGCACCCGCTCCACCGGCACCCCGTGCCGCGCCGCCACCGCCGCCCGGGCAGCCCGCCCGTCCGGGTAGGCGGCCAGCGATCCCAGCGAGCCCGCGATCAGCTCCCGGAGCCATACCGGGGGCGTGTCCGCGCGGACGTTCACGGCCAGGTCGACGAGCGCGGCGCCGTCGTCACGCACCTCGGCGTCGCCGTGGTGCCGCAGGTCGTGTTCAGTGCGCATGCGCGTGTCCGCCGTGGTGGTGATGCCCGTGGTGATGGTGGCCGTCGTCGTCGGGGTGGAAGTGCGGCTGCTGCGCCAGCCCCACCTTGTCCTCGAAGCCCGGCAGCGCGATCCGGTACACGCACGAGTCGCAGTTCATCCGCAGATCGCCCTTCACCGCCTCCTGGTAACGCTCCATCACCAGGTCGAGCAGCTCCGGCTCCGGCCCGATGACCTCGGCGGACCGCACCTCGATCTCCGGGTGCGCGCGCGCCCACTCCTCGGTCTGCCGCCTCACCCGGTCCGGCAGGATGCCGGTGAACAGGAAGTACGGCAGGACGACGATCCGGCGCGCCCCGAGCTTCCGGCACCGCTCGAGCCCGCTCGGCACGTCCGGCGCTGCGAGCGACACGAACGCCGTCTCCACCCCGGCGTACCCGCGCCCCTCCCACAGCAGCCGCGCCGCCTTGTGCACCTCGGCGTTGGCGTCCGGGTCCGTCGAGCCGCGCCCGACCAGCAGCACGGTCACCTCGGCCCGGTCCTCGGCGCCGCCCGCGCCGAGTGCCTCGTCGAGCCGGCGCTCCAGCACCGCCAGCAGCGAGGGGTGCGGGCCCAGCGGGCGGCCGTAGGTGTACGAGATCCCCGGGTGCCGTTCCTTCTCGCGGGACAGCGCCGCCGGGATGTCGCCCTTGGCGTGTCCGGCGGACACCAGCATCAGCGGGACGGCCGCGAACCGCCGTACGCCCCGCTCCACCAGCTCGGCGACCGCCTCGCCCAGCGGCGGCGGGGACAGCTCGATGAAGCCGCCCGCGACGGGCAGCTCGGGGTGACGGCGGCCGAGCTCCCGCACGAAGTCGCGGAACGCCTCGGCTCCGGCCTCGTCCCGGGTGCCGTGACCGGCGATGAGCAGGGCGGGCGGCGGGGTGGTCACGATGTCTCCTCGGACGGTGAAGTGGGGTGGTACAGCAGGGCGTTGAGCGCGGCGGAGGCCACCGCCGAACCGCCCTTCTCGGACACGTTGCTCACGGCGGGCAGTCCGCTCTCGCGCAACGCGGCCTTGGACTCGACGGCGCCGACGAAGCCGACGGGCAGGCCGATGACGAGCACCGGGTCCGCGTCCAGGGTCAGCAACTCCTCCAGCGCGGTGGGGGCGTTGCCGATCACCCAGAGGGCGCCCGGACCGACCTGCTCGTACGCGAGCCGGATCGCGTGCGCCGAACGGGTCAGCCCCGGACCGGCCTTGGCGTCCCGGAGCCGGCAGACGGTCTCGCGCCGGGTGATCCCGGCGGCCACCATCTCGACGTCGACCACGACCGGCGCCCCGGCGTGCAGCGCCGCGTGCGCCCTCGCCAACTCGCTCTCGTCCATGACGAGATCGGTCGCGTAGTCGAGATCGGCGGCGGAGTGGACGACCCGCTCCACCACCGCCCGGGTCAGCGGCGGGAAGTGCGAGGTGTCCAGCCGGGCGCGCAGGCGGCGGTAGGACTCCTCCTCGATGGGGTGAACGACACGGTTCAACCGCCCCTCGACGGAGTCGCTCATGACGCAGCCTCCTGCCAGCGGTAGCCGCGGGGCGTGACCATGCGCCCCGCGATGTCGCGGGTCGCGGTGTTGCCCACGGTCACCACCGTCATCATGTCGACCGTCGCCGGATCCAGCGCGGCCAGCGTCGTCAGCCGACTGGACTCGTCGGGCCGCGAGGCGTTGCGTACGACACCGACCGGCGTCCTCGGCTCGCGGTGCCCGGCGAGGATCGCGAGCGCCTTGGGCAGCTGCCAGTCCCGGCCCCGGGAGCGGGGGTTGTAGAAGGTGACCACGAGATCCGCCTCGGCGGCGGCCCGCACCCGGCGCTCGATGACCTCCCACGGGGTGTGCAGGTCGGAGAGGCTGATCGACACGTGGTCGTGCCCGAGCGGCGCCCCGAGGATCGCCCCGGCCGCCAGCGCCGCCGTCACGCCCGGCACGCCGATCACGTCGATGTCGTCGGACGCCTCGGCGAGGGCGGGCGAGGCCATGGCGTAGACGCCCGCGTCACCACTGCCGATCAGGGCGACGGCCTGTCCCCTGCGCGCCTCGGCCACCGCGGTCCGCGCCCGCTCCTCCTCGGCCCCGAGCCCCGACTCCAGGATCCGGGTGCCGGGGCGCAGCAGGTCGCGGATCTGGTCGACGTACTGGTCGAGCCCGACGAGCACGGAGGCCCGCCGCAGCTCCGCCTTGGCGCGCGGGGTGAGCAGGTCGCGGGCGCCGGGACCGAGCCCGACCACCGCGAGCCGGCCGCGCGCGGGACGTCGTACGACGGCGCAGGTCGCCATGGAGGCGTGCCCGTCCGCCCGGGCCGACTTCCGCTTGGGCACCAGGAGTTCACCGCCCCCGGCGAGTGCGGCGGCCTCGGCGACGGACGGTGTGCCGACGGCTGCGAGGGGCGCGTCGGAGGGGTTGGGGACCTCGACCTCGGCCAGCTCCTCGGCGCTGTGGGTCACCAGGGGCACCCCCAGCCGTCGCGCCGCCTCCACGATGCCGGGTTCGTCGGACTTGGCGTCGACGGTGGCGAGTTCGGCGAGGGACCGCACGGACAGTCCCGCGTCCCGCAGCGCGTCCTCGATCAGTCCCAGCAGCTCCTCGACGGGCGCGCCCTTGGAGGCGCCGACGCCGACGACGAGGGACGGCGGGCGCAACAGCACCTCGTGCTCGGCGGGTCGGACCGCGCGGTCGGTGACACGGATGACGTGGGACCCCTCGACGGCCACCGGCAGGGGCGGCAGCGGCCAGCTCACCTCGGTGTCCAGGACGACCGGTTCGCCGTCGAGGAGCGCCCGGGAGACGGCCGCGACGGCGCCCTCCACCGGCAGCCCCAGGGTGTCCAGGCCCGCCACGCCGGTGGCGTCGGTCGCCGTCGTGACCACGGGCCGGGCGTCCAGCAACTCGCCCACCTCGAGGGCGAGTTCGTTGGCCCCGCCCCCGTGCCCGCCGACCAGCGACACGGCGAACCGCCCGCCCTCGTCGACGCACACCACACCCGGGTCGGTCGTCTTGTCACCCAGCAGCGGCGCCAGGAGCCGTACCACCGCCCCCGTGGCGAGAAAGCACACGAGCTGCTCGCACTCCGCGAACGCGGCCCGTACGGCGTCCCCGACGGGACCCTCGTACACGCGCGTACGGTCCGGCCACGCGGCGGCCAGCCGGTCCCGCGCAGCCGTCCCCGCCGCGGTGGCGGAAATGAGGCCGATCACTGAGCGACTCCTTCTCGACAGACGGGAGTTCTGACTCCCCACAGCAGGAAAACGGGATTGGTCGCCGCCAGCCGGGTCACGTCACCGGGCAGCGGCGCGAGCCGGGAGGACTGCAGCAGCACGCCGTCGCAGTCGAATCCGGCGCCGGTGAGGGCCTCGCGGGCGGCCGGTACGCGGTCCAGGGCCGCCATCGCCACCACGACCGTCCGCCGGGCGCGGCGCGCGCAGGCGGTGACGATGGCGGGCAGCTCGCGCCCACCGCCGCCGACGAACACGGCGTCGGGGTCGTCGAGTCCGTCCAGCGCGGCGGGCGCAGAGCCGTGCACGACCCGTACGTCCACGCCGTGCGCGGCGGCGTTGGCGCGGATGCGTCCGACGCCGTCCTCGGACTTCTCGACCGCGGTGACGGCGGCGCCGAACCGGGCGCACTCGACGGCCACGGAGCCGGAGCCCGCGCCGACGTCCCAGACCAGCTCGCCGAGCCGGGGCCCCAGCCGGGCCAGCGCGAGGGCCCGCACCTCGAACTTGGTGATCATCGAGTCCCGGTGCGCGAACTCGTCCTCGTCCAGCGCCCAGCGCGCGGGACCGGCGTCGGCCCCCGCGACCGTCCGCACACCGCCGAGCACCCGGGCCTCGTCGAGACACAGCACGACACTGACGTCCGCCCCCCAGTCCCGGCCGGCGGCCTCGGCGGGCGTGACCCGCTCGACCCGCTCCCCGGCGGCACCGAGCGCGGAGGCGACGACCAGGACCCGGGCGTCCGACCCGAGAGCGGCTCCGAGTTCGGCGGGGCCACTGCCCGGGCCCGTCAGCACCGCCACCTTCGGATGGGCCCGGCACGCGTTGACCGCCGTGCGCGGGTCCCGGCCGTGGGCGCTGACCACCACCGCGTCGTCCCAGGGCAGCCCGGCACGGGCGAAGGCGGCGGCGACGGAGGACACCCCCGGCCGTACGTCCAGCCGGTCCGCTCCGAACCGTTCCGCCAGCACCCGCACGATCCCGAAGAACCCGGGGTCCCCGGAGGCCAGCACGACGACGCGGCCCTCCTTCTCCAGGTGCCGCTCGATGACGTCCAGGGCCGGCGCCAGCGGGCCCAGGACGACCTGCTCGGTGTCGTGCGGCAGCGGGGCCGCTTCGAGATGCCGCCTGCCGCCCACGACCAGCCGGGCCCCGTCCAGCACGTCGGCGGGAAACGGCGCCCCCGTCCCCGTACCGACGACCGTGATCGGGCCGCTCACGTACTCGCCCCCCGCTCGCGCAGCGCCCTGCGGGCCGCCGGGTCGGCCTTGCGGTAGCCGTGGAAGTGGCCGGGGTGGTACAGGTGCGAGCGCGTGCCCTCGGCGTCCAGCGCCGCGCCGACCAGGAAGAGGGTGTGCTTCCAGAGCTTGTGCTCCTTGACCGTCTCCTCCAGCGTGCCGATCGTGCACCGCACCAGCAGCTCCTCCGGCCACGTCGCCTGGTAGGCGACCACGACCGGCGTGGAGGTCGGATAGCCGCCCTCCAGCAGCTCCCGCACCAGTTGCCCGCTGCGGGCCGCCGACAGGAAGATCGCCATGGTCGTGCCGTGCCGCGCGAACTCCCGCACCTCCTCGCCGGGCGGCATCGGCGTCTTGCCGCCGCCGAGCCGGGTGAGGACCACGGACTGCGCGACCTCGGGGATGGTCAGCTCGCGCCGGGCGAGCGCGGCGACGGCGGAGAACGCGGAGACGCCCGGGACGACCTCGGTCGCGATGCCGATGCCCGCGCACCGGTCGAGCTGCTCCTGCGTGCCGCCCCACAGGGCCGGGTCGCCGGAGTGGATCCGGGCGACGCGCAGCCCCTCGGCGTGCGCGCGCTCGTAGACGGCCACGACGTCCTCCAGGGACATGGTCGCCGAGTCGAGGATCTCCGCGTCCTCGCGCGCGTGTTCGAGGACCTCCGCCTGGACCAGGCTCGCCGCCCAGATCACGACGTCGGCCTCGGCGATGGCGCGCGCGGCACGGAACGTCAGCAGATCGGCGGCGCCGGGGCCGGCACCGACGAAGGTCACCTTGCCGGTGGGGGCATCGGCCATGGAAATCGGGTCCTCTCTGTACAAAAGTGTCACGGGTACTGTCGCCGTGGCCGTCCGATGTGCGCGAACGGCCGTTGATCGGATAACAAGTCCCCATGGCGGTCTTCGTCGCGCTCGGCGCGTTCCTGATGACGCTGGCCGGTGGCTGGACGGCACAGCGGGTGACCGACCGTCGCCACCTGGTCCTCGGCCTGGCCGGCGGACTGATGCTCGGGGTGGTCGGCCTCGATCTGCTGCCGGAGGCACTGGAGGCGGCCGGCGACGAGATCTTCGGCGTGCCCGCCGCCCTGCTGCTCTTCGTGGGCGGCTTCCTGCTCGCCCATCTCGTGGAGCGCACCCTCGCCGCCCGCCAGGCCTCGCACGGCGGTGATGAGCACTCCCACCGGGCTCCCGAGGTGGGGCTGACGGCGGCCGCGGCGATGGTCGGTCACAGCGCGATGGACGGTGTGGCGATCGGCGCGGCCTTCCAGGTCGGCGGCGGCATGGGCGCGGCGGTCGCCCTGGCCGTGGTCGCCCACGACTTCGCGGACGGCTTCAACACGTACACGATCACCAGCCTGTACGGGAACGCCCGCCGCAAGGCCATGACCATGCTGTTCGCGGACGCGGCGGCCCCGGTGATCGGCGCCGCCTCGACGGCGTTCGTCACCATCCCGGAGGGCCTGCTCGGCGGCTATCTCGGTCTCTTCGGCGGCGTACTGCTCTACCTCGCGGCCGCCGAGATCCTCCCCGAGGCCCACCACGAACACCCGGCCCGTTCGACCCTGCTGTGCACGGTCGCGGGCGTGCTGTTCATCTGGCTGGTGGTGGGCCTGGCCGCCTGAACCGGGCGCTGCGGGGACTGTCACAACTTGCCGCCCCGCCCGCCGCCGCGCCGCGGGGGCGCGATGAGCGTGGAGAGGTACGGCAGCGGGGCCCCGTCGAGCTCGGCGGCCGGCCGGATGGACTCGCTCTCCAGCCCGAGCGCCGACCCCCACACCGCGTCGCCGAGCCGCCCGGTCTCCCGCAGGGCCTCGGCGACCTCGCCCGCCTGCCGCCCGAACTTGTAGGCCACGACCGTCCCGGGCCCGTTCAGCGCGTCCTTGAGCACGGCGGACCCGGCGGTGACGGGGACGAGGGTGAGCGGCTCGGTGCCCTCGGTCAGCACGGCCCCGGAGCGCGCCGCGAGGTCCTGCATGGCGGTGATGCCGGGCACGGTCTCGACGACGGTCCCCGGGACGAGCTCGGCGATGGTCTGCGCGAGATAGGTGAACGTCGAGTACACGTTCGGGTCGCCGATGGTGGCGAAGGCGACGACGGAGTGCGCGCTGAGCAGGGCGGCGACCCGCGTCCCGGCCGCGTCCCAGGCGGTCTCGCGACGCTGCCGGTCACTGCGCTCGTTCAGCGCGAACACGACCCGGACGACCTTCTCCGCGGGCACGTAGTGCAGCACGGTCGCCTCGGCACGGCCCGGCTCGCCGCCGTCCTTCCCGTCGGGTGCCGCCATCACGGGCACGACGACGACATCGGCGGCGCGCAGCGCGTTGACGCCCTTGACGGTGACGAGTTCCGGATCGCCGGGTCCGACTCCGACCCCGATCAGCCTGCTGTTGCTCATGACGTCCGGCACCTCTCCACGAACCGACGGGCGACACCGGGCTCGGACGCCCAGTGGGTGTGCAGATAACTCGCGTGCACACCTTGCTGTACGAAGCCTTCGACCCGCCTGTCGGAGCCGCGCACGCCCCAGGCGGGAGCCGCCCCCGCCCCGGGCTCGACGACGGTCCGATGGAACTCGTGCCCCCGCATCCGTGTCCCGGCGGGCGCGAGCACGCTGTCGCCGACCGCGACGGCGTCCCGGTATCCGAGCGTCAGCCGCTCGGACATGCGGGCGTCGGCGTCGATCACCCCGCACATCGGCCGACCGTCCAGCTCACGGCACAGATACAGCAGCCCGGCGCACTCGGCGGCGACGGGTGCACCGCTCTCGGCGAGCGTCGCGACGGCCTTGCGCAACGGCTCGTTGGCGGACAGCTCGGCGGCGTACACCTCGGGAAACCCGCCGCCGATCACCAACCCTTTCGTCCCATCCGGAAGTTCTTCATCCCGGAGCGGATCAAAGATGACGACCTCGGCACCGGCCGCACCAAGCAGTTCACTGTGCTCGGCATACGAAAAGGTGAACGCGGCCCCACCGGCAACGGCAACCACGGGCCGTTCGGGCACGTCTCGACGCCGGTCCGCACCCTCCAGCCCGTCCGGCGTTTGAGGACGAGGCCCGTTCAGGGCCGACCGGGGGTCCAGGGGGCGGAGCCCCCTGGGCGGGGCCGAAGGGGCGGCAGCCCCTGGAGACGGGACGGGTAGGGGCGGCGGGGGCGAGGAAACCAAGGCCTCACCCGGATCCCACGCCGCACACGACAACGCGCCCGCACTGCGTGCCAGTGCAAACAGTGCCTCCAGCTCACACCCTCGCTCGACCTGCTCCCGCATCGCCCCCACCGCCTCCACCGCGGCAGCCACCCGCTCGGCGACCGGCACCAATCCCAGATGCCGGGACGGCGTGTCCACCTGCGGAGCCCGCCGCAACACCCCCAGCACCGGCACCCCGGCGGACTCCAACGCCTCCCGCAGCAGCGCTTCGTGCCGGTCGGACGCCACCTTGTTCAGGATCACGCCCCCGATCCGCACCTGCGGATCCCACGAGGCGAAGCCGTGCACCAGGGCCGCCACCGACCGCGACTGCGAGGACGCGTCCACGACCAGTACCACGGGCGCCCGCAGCAGCTTGGCGACCTGGGCCGTGGACGCCAGTTCGCCCTCCCCGGCGGCCCCGTCGTACATCCCCATCACGCCCTCGACGACGGCGAGTTCGCACCCGCGTGCGCCGTGCGCGAACAGCGGGCCGATCAACTCCGGCCCGCACAGGTACGCGTCGAGGTTCCGCCCCACCCGCCCGGTGGCGAGCGCGTGGTACCCGGGGTCGATGTAGTCCGGTCCGACCTTGTGCGGGGACACGGCGAGCCCCCGCGCGGTGAACGCGGCCATCAGCCCCGTGGCGACGGTGGTCTTGCCGCTGCCGGAGGACGGCGCGGCGACGACCAGCCGTGGCACGGACGAGGTCACCACTCGATGCCCCTCTGCCCCTTCTGTCCGACGTCCATCGGATGCTTCACCTTGGACATGTCGGTCACCAGGTCCGCGAACTCGACGAGCTTCTCGGGCGCGTTGCGTCCGGTGATCACGACATGCTGGGTCCCGGGCCGGTCACGCAGCACGGAGACGACCTCGTCGGTGTCCACCCACCCCCAGTGCATCGGGTAGGCGAACTCGTCGAGGACGTACAGCTTGTAGGTCTCGGCGGCCAGGTCCCGCTTGACCTGCTCCCAGCCCTCCCGGGCCTTCTCCTCGTTGTCCAGCTGCTCGTCGCGCTGCACCCACGACCAGCCCTCGCCCATCTTGTGCCAGTCGACGCTCCCGCCCTCGCCGGAGGCGCCCAGCACCCGCAGCGCGTTCTCCTCGCCGACCTTCCACTTGGCGGACTTGACGAACTGGAACACCCCGATCGGCCACCCCTGGTTCCAGGCCCGCAGCGCGAGCCCGAACGCGGCCGTGGACTTGCCCTTCCCGATCCCGGTGTGCACGACCACCAGAGGACGGTTACGGCGCTGACGGGTCGTCAGTCCGTCGTCCGGTACGACACTCGGCTGCCCCTGCGGCATTACGCGGCCCTCCTCTGTACGTCCTTCACCAGCCCGGCGATGGAGTCCGCCCGCAACTCGTCGAGCGTCACCGCCGTACCGCCCAGCTCACCGGCGAGCTGCCCCGCCAGCCCCAGCCGCACGGGCCCCGACTCGCAGTCGACGACCACCGAGGCGACCGACTCGGCCGCGAACAATCGAGCCGCACGTCCGGCGAGGGCCACGGGTTCGGGACCGCCGGTGGCCCGTCCGTCCGTCACCACGACCACGAGCGGCCGCCGCGCGGGATCCCGCAGCCGCTCCACCCGCAGCACGTCATGCGCCTTGAGCAGCCCCGCGGCGAGCGGCGTCCGTCCACCCGTCGGCAGCGACTCCAGCCGGGCCGCGGCCGCGTCGACGGACGACGTCGGCGGCAGCGCCACCTCGGCCGCCGCGCCCCGGAAGGTCACCAGCCCCACCTTGTCCCGCCGTTGATAGGCGTCCAGCAGCAGCGACAGGACGGCGCCCTTCACGGCGCTCATCCGCTGCCGCGCCGCCATCGACCCGGAGGCGTCGACCACGAACAGCACGAGGTTGCCCTCGCGCCCCTCCCGCGTGGCCTGCCGCAGATCGTCCCGCCGCACGACCAGCCCCGGCCCGGACCGTCCCCGCGCCCGCTGATGCGGCGCCGCGGCCTGCACGGTCGCCGCCAGGTGCAGCTTGGTGAGCGCCCCCCGGGCCCGCCTGGCCCCGGTCGTCCGCCCGTGCTCGGTCCGCGCCCGCGAACGCCGGCCCGCCGCGCCCGCACCGATCCCGGGCACGCTGAGCACCTTGGTCCGGAAGGGCTCGGCGGCCCGTACGGCGGACTGCTCGCCGGCGCCGGAGGCCTGCGGTTCGCCGTCCTCCCCGGCCTCGGGCCGCGCGCCGGTGTCCCCGTCGCCCTGCGGACCCTCGTCCGGCGTCGGCTGCCCGCCGCCCCCGCCGGGTCCGTCGCCGTCGGGTTCCGGGTCGTCGTCCTCGGCGTACTGCTCCAGCGTCTCGTCGAGCTTGTCCTCGTCGAGGCCGGGCGCGTCGAAGGGGTTGCGTCGGCGCCGGTGCGGCAGCGCGAGCAGGGCCGCCTGCCGTACGTCCTCGGCGAGCACGTCGGTCCGGCCCGCCCAGGCGGCCAGCGCGGTCGCGGTACGGGCCATTACGATGTCGGCCCGCATGCCGTCCACCTCGAAGGCGGCACAGGTCGCCGCGATCTGCCGCAGCGCCCCGTCGCCCAGCCGCACCGACGGCAACAACTCCCGGGCGGCGACGATCCGTTGCCGTACGGCCGTCTCCTCGTCCGCCCAACGGGCCGCGAAACCGGGCGGATCGTCGTCGTAGGCCAGCCTGCGCCGGACGACCTCCACCCGCTGGTCGGGCTCGCGCGAGGCGGCCACCTCCACCGTCAGGCCGAACCGGTCGAGCAACTGCGGGCGCAGCTCGCCCTCTTCGGGGTTCATGGTGCCGACGAGCAGGAAACGCGCCGCGTGGCGCACCGACACGCCCTCGCGCTCGACGTAGGAGGCGCCCATCGCGGCCGCGTCCAGCAGCAGGTCGACCAGGTGGTCGTGGAGGAGGTTGACCTCGTCGACGTACAGGATCCCGCGGTGGGCGTCGGCGAGCAGGCCCGGCTCGAAGGCCTTCACGCCCTCCGCCAGTGCCCGCTCGATGTCCAGGGCGCCCACCAGCCGGTCCTCCGAGGCACCCACCGGCAGCTCGACCATCCGCGCCGGGCGGGTCTCGAACGCCCCCGGCTCGTGCGGGCCGTCCGGGCAGGCCGGGTCGGGGGAGTCGGGGTCGCAGGAGAAACGGCAGCCCGCGACCACGTTCAGCTGCGGCATGAGCGCCGAAAGGGCCCTGACCGCCGTGGACTTGGCGGTGCCCTTCTCGCCGCGCACCAGCACCCCGCCGACCGCCGGGGAGACGGCGTTCAGCAGCAGTGCGAGGCGCAGGTCGTCCTGGCCGACGACCGCCGTAAAGGGGAAGGGGGTGGTCACTGGTCGCCCTCCAGGTCGCCTTCGAGTTCCAGGTACGTGGCGCGCAGCCGCTCCAGCGTCTCCGCGTCCGGCTCGGCCCACAGCCCGCGTTCGGCGGCTTCGAGGAGCCGCTCGGTGATGCCGCGCAGCGCCCACGGGTTGGACTTCTTCATGAACTCCCGGTTCTCCGGGGCGAAGACGTACTCGGCGCTGAGCTTCTCGTACATCCAGTCGTCGACGACGCCGGCCGTGGCGTCGTAGCCGAAGAGGTAGTCCACGGTCGCCGCCATCTCGAAGGCGCCCTTGTAGCCGTGGCGCCGCATGGCGGCCATCCAGCGGGGGTTGACCACACGGGCGCGGAAGACGCGGTGGGTCTCCTCGCCGAGCGTGCGGGTCTTCACCTGGTCCGGGGTGGCGGAGTCGCCGACGTACGCCTCCGGGGAGGCGCCGGTGAGGTGGCGGACCATGGCGACCATGCCGCCGTGGTACTGGAAGTAGTCGTCGGCGTCGACGAGGTCGTGCTCGCGGGTGTCGACGTTCTTGGCGGCGACGGCGATCCGCTTGAACGCCGTCTCCATGTCCCCGCGCGCGGCCCGCCCGTCGAGTCCGCGGCCGTAGGCGTAACCGCCCCACACCGCGTACACCTCGGCGAGGTCGGCGTCCGAGCGCCAGTTGCGGGCGTCGATCAGCGGCAGCAGCCCGGCACCGTACGCGCCCGGCTTGGAGCCGAAGATGCGGGCGGTGGCCCGGCGCCGGTCACCGTGCTCGGCCGTGTCGGCGTCGGCGTGGGCCCTCACGAAGTTCCCGTCGGCGGGCTCGTCCAGCTCCGCCACCTTGCGGACCGCGTCGTCGATCAGCCCGACCACATGCGGGAACGCGTCCCGGAAAAAGCCGGAGATGCGGACCGTGACGTCGATGCGGGGCCGGCCCAGCTCCGCCAGGGGGATCACCTCGAACCCCGTCACCCGGCGCGAGGCGTCGTCCCACACCGGCCGGCAGCCCAGCAGCGCCAGGATCTCCGCGATGTCGTCGCCCTGGGTCCGCATGGCCGAGGTGCCCCACACCGTCAGGCCCACCGACTTCGGGTACTCGCCGGTGTCCTGCAGATAGCGCTGCACGAGGGAGTCGGCGAGCGACTGGCCGACCTCCCAACTCAGCCTGGACGGAATCGCCTTGGGATCGACCGAGTAGAAGTTGCGGCCGGTCGGCAGGACGTTGACCAGACCGCGGGTGGGGGAGCCGGACGGGCCGGCGGGGACGTAACCGCCGTCCAGCGCCTTGAGGATGTGCCCGATCTCGTCGGTGGTCCTCGCGAGCCGCGGCACCACCTCGGTGCAGGCGAACTCCAACACCGCGACCGCGTCGGGGAGTTCGGTGCCGAGGACGTCACGGACGAGTGCGGGGACGGCGCCCGCGTCCCAGTCCCGCGCCTCCATGCCCTCCGCGACCCGCCGGCACAGCTGCTCCAGCAGGTCCACGGCGTCGGCGGCCGTGCGGGAGGGTCCCTCGACCAGATCGGTCAGCTCCACCGGCACCTTCACCGGCGCCCCGGGCTCGGCCAGCAGCTCCTTCTCGACCAGCCCGAAATGAGCCGCCAGCGCGGCCCGCAGTCCCGGCAGCGCGTCGGCCTGACCGCCCCACACCTGGGAGGCGCGCAGCACGGCGAGCACGAGGTTCACGCGCGGCTCACCTACCGGTCCGCCGCCCAGGATGTGCAGACCGTCCCTGATCTGCACGTCCTTGATCTCACACAGATAGCCGTCGATGTGCATGACGAACTCGTCGAACGCCTCGTCGTCCGGCTGCTCGTCGACGTGCAGGTCGTGGTGGAGCTCGGCCGCCTTGACCAGCGTCCAGATCTGCGCGCGCACCGCCGGTGCCTTGGTCGGGTCCAGGTCGGAGACGAGCGCGTACTCGTCGAGCAGCTGCTCCAGTTTCGCCAGGTCGCCGTAGGTGTCGGCGCGGGCCATCGGCGGTACCAGGTGGTCGACGACCGTGGCGTGGCCGCGCCGCTTGGCCTGGGTGCCCTCGCCGGGGTCGTTGACGATGAACGGGTAGACCAGGGGGAGTTCACCGAGTACGGCGTCCGGGGCGCAACCGCCGCTGAGCCCCAGGCCCTTGCCCGGCAGCCACTCCATCGTGCCGTGCTTGCCCATGTGCACGATCGCGTCCGCGCCAAAACTGTTCTCCAGCCACCGGTAGGCCGCCATGTAGTGGTGCGACGGCGGCATGTCGGGGTCGTGGTAGATCGCGATCGGGTTCTCCCCGAAGCCGCGCGGGGGCTGGATCATCACGACGACGTTCCCGAACCGCAGGGACGCCAGCACGATGTCGTCCCCGTCGACGTACAGCGAGCCCGGCGGCTCGCCCCACGCCTGCAGCATCCCCTCCCGCAGCTGCGGATCGAGCTTCTCGAACCACGCCCGGTAGTCCGCGAGCGGCACCCGCGCGGGCGCGGCGGCCAGCTGCTCCTCGGTCAGCCACTCCACGTCGTGACCGCCGGCCTCGATGAGCCGGTGGATCAACTCGTCCCCGTTGTCGGGGTATTCGGTGAGCGCGTACCCGGCCTCCCGCAGCGCGTCCAGCACCCGCACGGCCGACGCGGGCGTGTCGAGCCCCACCGCGTTGCCGACGCGCGAGTGCTTCGTCGGGTAGGCGGTGAACACGAGCGCCAGCTTCTTCTCGGCGTTCGGCTTGTGCTTGAGCCGCGCGTGCCGCACGGCGATCCCGGCCACGCGCGCGGCCCGCTCGGGGTCGGCGACGTAGACCGGCACGTCGTCGGGCCCCTGCTCCTTGAAGGAGAACGGCACGGTGATCAGACGGCCGTCGAACTCCGGGATCGCGACCTGCATGGCCGCGTCCATGGGGGAGAGCGCGGCGTCCGAGGCGTCCCAGGCCTCCCGGGAGGAGGTGAGGCAGAGCCCCTGCAGCACGGGTACGTCGAGGTCCGCGAGGGCCCCGATGTCCCACGCCTCCTCGTCGCCGCCCGCCGAGGCCTGCGAGGCGTGCGTGCCGCCGGCCGCCAGCACGGTGGCGACCAGTGAGTCGGCCCCGGCGAGGATCTCGTACAGCCCCGCGTCCGCGCCGCGCAGCGAACCGCAGTACACGGGAAGGGCGTTGGCGCCCCGGGCCTCGATCGCCTGGCACAGGGTGTCCACGAAGGCGGTGTTGCCGCTCAGTTCATGGGCCCGGTAGAAGAGCACGCCCACGGTGGGACGGCCGTCGACCCTGTCGTACGAGCCGTGGACGCCGTACTCCGGCATCTTGCGTGGCTCGACGAACCCCTCGCCGGTCAGCAGCACGGTGTCCGAGAGGAACCGGGCGAGTTCGGTGAGGTTGTCGGGCCCGCCCTCGACGAGGTACTTCAGCGCCTCGGCCACCACACCCGCCGGCACGGACGACTCCGCCATCAACTCCGCGTCCGGCACGGCCTCCCCGCCGAGCAGCACGGTCGGAACACCGGACGCCTTCAGGGCGGCCAGCCCGTCCTCCCACGCCCGTTTCCCGCCGAGCAGCCGTACGACGGCGATGCCGGCGCCGTCGAGAAGAGCGGGCAGCTCCTCGGCGACGTCGACGCGCGTCGGGTTGCCGATCCGGTAGTCGGCACCGGAGGCGGCCCGGGCCGCCAGCAGGTCCGTGTCGGCGGTCGACAACAACAACACTGTGCTCATACGGGCGCTCCCGGTGGAATGAAAGGCAGTCCTTGCGGCGCGCCCGACTCGATGAGCCGCCACAGCGCGTCCGTGTCCGCGTGCTGTTCGATCAGGTCGCCGAGCCGGTCGAGCTGCTCCTCGCGCAGCGCGGCGAACGAGGTGTCCTCGGCCGGCACGAAACGGCGGCCCGAGGCGGCCGCCACCTCGCGCAGAAAGGCCCGCCGGAAGCCGTCCGACTCCAGCGAACCGTGCCAGTGGGTGCCCCAGGTCTGGCCGACCCGGCACCCGTCCAGGATGTGTCCTTTGTCATCGGAGATGAACCTTTCCCCGCCGTCCACTTCGGCGACGCCGTGGTGGATCTCGTACCCCTCGACCCGCTCGCCGAGAGCCTCTCCCACGGGCCGGGTGAGCGTCTTCTCCCGGGCGAACCGGACGCGTACGGGCAGCACGCCGAGCCCGTCCACCGTGCCTGCCCGCGACTCGACCTCGTCCTCGATGCGCTCACCCAGGATCTGGAAGCCGCCGCAGACGCCGAGGACGGGCCGCTGCTCGGCGGCCCTGCGCCGCAGCGCGTCCGCGAGGCCGCGCTCCCGCAGCCACTCCAGGGCGCGGACCGTGCCCCGCGTCCCCGGGATCACGACGAGATCGGCGTCGGCCAGCTCCTCCGGCCGGTCCACGAACCGCACCACGACCCCGGGTTCGGCGGCCAGGGCGTCCACGTCGGTGAAGTTCGACATGAGCGGGATCGCGCAGACGGCGACCCGCAGCACGTCCTCACCCAGGGGAGGGGCGACGTTCGACTCCCGTACGGTCCCGCGCAGGGAGACCCGCAGCCCGTCCTCCTCGTCGATGCCGAGTCCGTGCCGGAAGGGCAGAACACCGTAGGTGCGCCGCCCGGTGAGCCCGTGCAGCATGTCGAGGCCCGGTTCGAGCAGCGACACGTCACCCCGGAACTTGTTCACCAGGAACCCGGCGACGAGCCGCTGGTCCTCCTCCGACAGCAGCGCCACCGTCCCGAAGAACGAGGCGAACACGCCCCCGCGGTCGATGTCACCGACCACGAGGACGGGAAGTCCGGCGTTGCGGGCGATCCCCATGTTCACGATGTCGGTCCGGCGCAGATTGATCTCCGCGGGACTGCCGGCCCCCTCACAGATCACCGCGTCATACGTGCCCCGCAACTCGGCGAGACACTCCAGCACGGTCCCGAGCAGCTTCTGCTGCCGCCCGCCGTGGTACCCCCGCGCGCTCAGCTCGCCCACGGGCCTGCCCATGAGCACGACCTGGCTGCTCTGTTCGCCCCCGGGCTTCAGCAGCACCGGGTTCATCTGCGCCGTCGGCTCGATCCGGCACGCCTGCGCCTGCATGGCCTGCGCCCGCCCGATCTCGGCGCCCTCGCGGGTCACGAAGGAGTTGAGCGACATGTTCTGCGCCTTGAAGGGAGCCACCTTGACCCCTTGGCGCACCAGCCACCGGCAGATCCCGGCGGTGACGACACTCTTGCCGGCGTCGGAGGTGGTGCCGGCGACGAGGAGACCCCCGCTCATGACGTACGTCCCTTCACCAACAGGCGCGCGGCGGCAGTGACGCCGAGCGCGAGCAGACCGACGCGCCGGGAGAGCCGTACGGCCCGCTCGATGTCCGGTACGGCGACGGCGCGGCCCCGCGTGTTGAGCACGGGCCGGTGCTCGACCCGTCCGCCGTAGGAGAGGGTCCCGCCCAGGCGCACGCCGAGCGCTCCCGCGAACGAGGCCTCCACAGGACCGGCGTTGGGGCTCGGATGCTTCGCCGCGTCCGCCCGCCAGGCCCGTGCCGCTCCGCGCGGGTCGCCGCCCGCGACCGTCGCCAGTGCCGCGGTCAGCCGGGCTCCCGGCCAGCCGGCCACGTCGTCCAGCCGCGCGGAGGCCCACCCGTACCGCCGGTACCGCGCCGACCTGTGACCGACCATGGCGTCCAGCGTGTTGACGGCCCGGAACCCGAGCAGCCCGGGCACCCCGCCGACGGCCCCCCACACCAATGCCCCGACCACCGCGTCCGAGGTGTTCTCGGCGACCGACTCCACCACGGCCCGGGCCATCCCGTCCGCGTCCAGCGTCTGCGGATCCCGCCCGCACAGATGCGGCAACCGCTCCCGGGCACCCTCGACGTCACCCGCCCGCAGGGCCCGACCGATGCCCCGCGCCTCGCGCGCGAGCGAGCTGCCGCCGACAACCGCCCAGGTGGCGGCGGCGGTCAGGGCCACGGAAGCGGTACGGGACGGACGTACGGTCTTCTCCGCCACGGCGCCCAGCGCCACGGCACCCCCGACGCACACGGCGGCGTGCAGCGTCCCCCACCCGCGGTGGTCCCGCCACAGCACCCGTTCCACGGCACCCGCGGCCCGTCCGAAAGCGGCGACCGGGTGCCCCCGGCGCGGATCGCCGAGCAACTGGTCGCCGAGGAGGCCGGCGGCGGCGCCGTACGCGAAGACGCGACCGGCACGCATCGGCTCAGCCGGCCGTGCGGCCGGGCAGCGCCCCGGGGCCCTTCGGAAGGATCCCGGTCCTGTACCTCAAACGGCAGGCGAGCATGGCTGTATGTCCTCACTCAGGGTGTCCGCGCCCTGGTTCGACGAGACCGGCGGTGGGAGTTCCTGGCTCCCGGGGCTACCTACCCCGGTGACAGTGGCGGGACCGCGCCGGACTCGCACCGGCTTCCTCCCTTGCCGCCGTACATGGCTCCCGCAGTCCACCACGCCCCTGGAAGACCCGTCAACTTGCCGTTGACCTGCGGCGGGAGAGTGTGCTGAGGCCCACACGCGAGGGGTCGCCGTGGTCACGGAAACGCGAGGTGCCGGGACGGATCACCGTCCCGGCACCAACAGGGGGTCAGGGCTCAGCCCTTGGCCATGATCAGGTTGATTCCGTACGCCACCGCCGCCGCGCACCCCGCGAAGGCCACGTACGCTCCGGCCGTCGCGAGGGCCGCCGAGCCGCCCTGCGCGGTGGCCCGCTCGCGGTGCGACAGGCCCATGACGCCGAGGGTGAACAGGGCCACGAGGCCCACGGTGACCGCGAGGCTGACACCGAAGACGGAGCCCAGGGCCGACCAGTCGATCTTCATGCTGCTGATTCCTTCGTTACCGGGTGGCCGGGGCTCAGACGGCGGCCGGCGGGGCCGCCGGTTCCGTGGTGGTGACCGGCGCGGGGATCGTGGCCGTCAGACCCTCTGTCACCGTGCCCGGCGGAGGAGGGGTGACGGCGGCGATCGCCGTGGTGACGACGCCGGCCGGCTCCTCGGTCTCGTTGACGTTCGACGCGTCGACGACATCGCGGCGCGAGACCTTCCAGATCGCGGCGCTCGCGGCGACGAGGAAGACGGCGACGACGGCGGTGCCCCAGTCCCCGAGGTCCGTCACGGACTCCGCGCCCGCGCCGACCAGGGCGGCGGCCGGCAGTGTCAGGACCCAGGCGACCAGCATCCGGGTCGCGGTGGACCAGCGCACCACCCCGCCCTTGCGGCCGAGGCCCGCGCCCATCACCGAACCGGAGACGACGTGCGTGGTGGAGAGGGAGAAACCGAGGTGCGAGGAGGCCAGGATGGCCGTCGCCGCGCTGGTCTGGGCGGCGAAGCCCTGCCGCGGCTGAAGCTCGGTCAGGCCCTTGCCCATCGTGCGGATGATGCGCCAGCCGCCGATGTATGTGCCGAGGGCGATGGCCAGACCCGCGGAGAGGATGACCCAGGTGGGCGGGTCGGAGTCGGGGGCGACGGCGCCGCCGGCGACCAGGGCGAGGGTGATGATGCCCATCGTCTTCTGCGCGTCGTTGGTGCCGTGGGCCAGCGAGACCAGGCCGGCCGAGGCGATCTGCCCGGCGCGGTAGCCCTTCTCGGCCGCCTTGCCGTCGGCCTTGCGGTCGAGGGCGTAGGAGAAGCGGGTCGCGAGCATCGCGGCGAGCCCGGCGACGAGCGGCGCGGCGAGCGCCGGCAGCAGCACCTTGGTGACGAGCACGTCGCCGTGGACCGCGCCGAAGCCGGCCGAGGCGACGGTGGCGCCGATCAGACCGCCCATCAGGGCGTGCGAGGAACTGGAGGGCAGGCCCACCAGCCAGGTCACCAGGTTCCAGAGGATCGCGCCGACCAGGGCGGCGAAGATGACCTCGGGACGGATGCCGTTCTCATCGACGAGACCCTTGGAGATCGTGTTCGCGACCTCCACGGAGAGGAAGGCGCCAACAAGGTTGAGCGCGGCGGACATGGCCACCGCGACCTTGGGCTTGAGTGCGCCGGTCGAGATGGTGGTGGCCATCGCGTTGGCGGTGTCGTGGAAACCGTTCGTGAAATCGAACGCGAGTGCGGTGATCACCACAATCGCGAGGATCAGCGAGAAGTTTTCCATTTACCCAGGCAATCGTTCGAAGTCATCGGTCGGTTGACCGTAGGAAACCTGGGTGAACGGAAGATGAACTGGGGTGGGCGTCAGGGTGTCGCGCTCGGTAGTCCCGGGCGAACTCGGGCATCGGCCGACACGCGCCTGCGATGATCGCGGCATGGGCGAACAGCAGCGGGACGGGCGGAACGCACCGGAAGAGCGGGGGAGGGGCGCACTCCCCGAGGAGGCGCGGGCCTGGGAGGAGCTCGTGGCGACGGCCCGCCGCACCGTCGCCGACGGCCTGGTCGTCGGCACCTCGGGCAACGTCTCGGCGCGCGTCGGCGACACCGTGCTGGTCACGCCCTCGGGCGTGCCCTACGACCGCCTCGCACTGGACGACATCACCGGCGTCGACCTCGACGGCCGGCAGGTCCTCGGCACCCTGGTCCCGACCAGCGAGCTGCCGATGCATCTCGCCGTATACCGTTCGACCGGCGCGCGGGCGGTCGTCCACACCCACGCCGTCCACGCGACGGCGGTCTCCACCCTCGTCCCCGAACTCCCTACGATCCACTACATGGCCGCGGCCCTGGGCGGCCCCGTCCGAGTCGCCCCTTACGCGACGTACGGCACCGACGAATTGGCAGAGAACATGCTCCGCGCCCTCGCCGACCGCAGCGCCTGCCTCCTGCAGAACCACGGCACGGTCGCCCACGGCACGAGCCTGTCCCAGGCCTACGACCGCACGGCCCAGCTGGAGTGGATGTGCCGCCTGTGGCTCACCGCCTCCTCGGTGCCGGGCATGTCGCCGAACCTGCTCTCCCTCGCCCAGGTGGAGGAGGTGGGCGAAAAGCTGCGGGGGTACGGGCAGCAGAGGTGACGTCACGGGGTACCGGGGTGGGGTGAGCACACCACACCGCCGCCGACGCACGGCATCACCCCGCTTCCCCCTTCCGCTGGCCGGGCACCGGGACGGCCAGGACACTGGACGGGTGCGCACTGTCAAAGCGACGGCCGCCGCCGTCACCGTAGCCCTGGCCGCAGGTGCGGCCTCCGTGGCCGCAGGCCGGTTCGCCAGCGACGCCGCGCTCAAGGCGCCGCCCGGCCGCCCGCTGCCCACCGAACCCCGGCTCACCGTGCACGCGACTGCGGCCGGCCAGATCGCCCTCACCCGCGACCTCGCCGCCCTGCGCCCCGGCACCTACGGCCTGGCCGGCGACGGCACCCACGCGGTCGTCGGTCCCGTCCTCGACCACGCGACCCACTCCGCCGACACCGTCGTACGCCGTCTCGAACGCGTCACGCACGGCACCCTCGAACCCGGCGACAAGGTGTGGCTCACCCCCAACCTGTACGTCGGCAACCCCCGCGACACCCTCGGCCTCGACCACACCGACGTCCACATCCCCGGCGAACTCGGCACCCTGCCCGCCTGGTTCGTGCCCGGGGCGCGCAGCACCTGGGTCATCGCCGTGCACGGCCTCGGCACCACCCGCGAACTCACCATGAACGTCATGGAGTTCCTGCACCGCCAGCGCTTCCCGGTGCTCGCCCTCGCCTACCGCGGCGACCCCGGCGCCCCCCGCTCCCCGGACGGCCTGAACCACCTCGGCGAGACCGAGTGGCGCGACCTGGACGCGGCCATCCGGCACGCCGTCGGCAACGGCGCCCAACGGGTCGTGCTGCTCGGCTGGTCCACCGGCGCCACCATGGCGATGCGCGCCACCGCCCACTCGGGACTGCGCGACCGCGTCTCCGGGCTGATCCTGGACTCGCCGGTGCTCAGCTGGGCGACCACCCTGCGCGCCCTCGCCGCCGCCCGCCGCACCCCGGGCGCCCTGCTGCCGCTCGCGGTGCGCGCCGCGCAGGGCCGTACCGGAATGGAGGGCGACCGCTCCGCCGCGGCCGCCGCCGAACCGAGCGTGCCGACCCTCGTCATCCACGGCCCGGACGACGCCCTGGCCCCCTGGCAGTTCTCCCGCAGCCTCGCCGAGGGCCGCCCGAACCTGGTCGCCCTGCACACCGTCCGCCGGGCCCCGCACGCGGCGATGTGGAACGCCGACCCGGAAGGCTACGAAGAGGCCTTGCGCCGCTTCCTCACCCCACTGATGTGACCCGTCGCGAGAAATCGGGGCCGAACGGTCGACCCGATTCCGTTTAAGGCCGTACCACTGGCCTGTTCCAGGCCCTTCACCGCCCCATGGGCCCCGTCCCTTGGCCACGCCCGTCGCCCCCGGTGACGTTCCGTTTGGGTTTTCGGACCGTCAACCGGAAGACTGCACCCGTGACGTCCCGTATCCCGCGCGACTCCAGGCTTCGACTCGTCCGCCCGCGACCCCTGGCCGCCGCCCCCACAGCCGTGAACCAGCGGCGCCCACGGCGCCCGGCGCCGCGCCCGCCGGAGGGCACACCGGCACCCGCGGAGCTGGCCAGAATGGCGCGCTCAGGTCTTGCCGACGCGGCCCGTGTCGCCCACTGGGCCGACGCCGCCCTCGGCCCCGGCAGCGAGGGCGCGCGGGCCGACGGCAAGGCCACCCTCTCCGACGCGACCGCCGAACGGGCGGCCCGGGACCTCGGCCTGACCGTCGCTCAGGTCCGCGCCGACTGGGACACCGCGCGGCTCGCGGGCCTCGTCGAGGTGCACGGCGACAGCGCCCGCCCCGGCTGGCGGCTGCGCGCCTGGGACCGGGACGACAGCGCCGTACTGCGCGGCTGGGTCGCCCTGTTCGACGCCTGGTCGCTGGCCCACCCGGAACCCTCGGAGCACGAGCCCGCCGCCGTCGCCGAGGTCGTCTCGGCGATGCCGCAGGTGCTCTCCTTCCTCCAGCTGTCCGCCGGGCCCGTCCCGGTGGAGCAGCTGCTGGACCTGCTGGAGCAGCGGGTCGTCGAACTGCGCACCGAACGCTGCGAGATCCCGTATGGTCCGCAGCCCGAGCCCGTCGAGCAGCCCGAGGCGCCCGACGCCCCGCTCGCCCCCCTCCTCGACTGGGCCCTGCACGCCCTCGCCTCCGTCGGCGCCCTCACCTACGGGGACGGACACGCGACGCTCACCCCGCTCGGCAACTGGGCGGTGTGGGTGAAGCTGGAGCAGATCTGCGTCGCCGCGCAGAGCCCGGCCGGGAACATCGAGGCCGGCGCCGAGGAGATGCTGCGCGGCTGCGCCCAGCTGCGCCCGAACGCCGCCCGCGCCGAGTACCGTGCCTGGCTCGCCGCCCGCCCCGTCGGCAGCGCGGTCACCGAGCTCATCGCCGCCGCCCGCGGCGACGACGCCCTGCTGCGCGGTCTCGCCTTCGAGGCGCTGCGCGTGGTCGGCGCCCCCGCCGAGCCCGACGTCCGCGCCGTCGCCGACGAGCCCACCCTGCGCCCGTACGCCCTGCTGTGGCTGGCCGAGCACGACGGCGTCGACCCCGAGGACGCGCACGAGGTGCTCACCCGCGAGGAGGCCACCTGGCTCTGGGTCGACACCGCGGCCGCCGTCGCCGACCACGGCGAGGCCCCCATGCTGGTACGGCACCTGGAGTCCGCCGTGCAGCCCACGGTGCCGATGCTGCTCGACGAGGTCCGCGCCGTCGGCCACCCGCGCACCGTCCAGGTCCTGGTCGCCCTCGCCGCCGCCCACCCCGACCCGGCCCTCGCCAAGGCCGTGCGCCGCGCCGCCTTCCAGGTGCACACCGGGGGAGACTGACAAGTGCCGTAACGAACACCCGGACGTAGAAAATGCGCTTGCACGGCCCCGTTAGACTTGGCCCATGGCCATTCTCCTCGCGCATTAGACGGCGGGAACGTCCTCAGCCGCCCATCCGTCAACCCCCTGTCCGCCCTGGAGCATGTCCGTGATCTCCGCCACCGGTATCGAGCTGCGCGCCGGCGCCCGAGTCCTCATCGAGTCCGCCACCTTCCGCGTCGCCAAGGGCGACCGCATCGGCCTGGTCGGACGCAACGGCGCCGGCAAGACCACCCTCACCAAGTGCCTCGCCGGCGAGGGCATCCCCGCCGCCGGCCAGATCACCCGCTCCGGAGAGGTCGGCTACCTCCCGCAGGACCCCCGCACCGGCGACCTCGACGTCCTCGCCCGCGACCGCATCCTCTCCGCGCGCGGCCTGGACGTCCTGCTGCGCAAGATGCGCGAGAACGAGCAGCGCATCGCCAACGGCCAGGGCGCCACGCGGGAGAAGGCCCTCAGGCAGTACGAGCGCCAGGAGACGGAGTTCCTGACGAAGGGCGGGTACTCCGCCGAGGCCGAGGCCGCCACCATCGCCGCCGCGCTCAACCTGCCCGACCGGGTCCTCGGCCAGCCGCTGCACACGCTCTCCGGCGGTCAGCGCCGCCGTATCGAGCTGGCGCGCATCCTGTTCTCCGACGCGGACACCCTGCTGCTCGACGAGCCGACCAACCACCTCGACGCCGACTCGATCATCTGGCTGCGGGACTACCTCAAGACCTACCGCGGCGGCTTCATCGTCATCTCCCACGACGTCGACCTGGTCGAGACGGTCGTCAACAAGGTGTTCTACCTGGACGCCAACCGCGCCCAGATCGACGTCTACAACATGGGCTGGAAGCTCTACCAGCAGCAGCGCGAGGCCGACGAGAAGCGGCGCAAGCGCGAGCGCGCCAACGCCGAGAAGAAGGCCGCCGCGCTGCACACGCAGGCCGACAAGATGCGGGCCAAGGCGACCAAGACCGTCGCCGCGCAGAACATGGCCCGCCGCGCCGACAAGCTGCTCGCCGGCCTGGAGGCGGTCCGTCAGTCGGACAAGGTCGCCAAGCTGCGCTTCCCCGAGCCCGCGCCGTGCGGCAAGACCCCGCTGATGGCCGAGGGCCTGTCGAAGTCCTACGGCTCGCTGGAGATCTTCACCGACGTCGACCTGGCCATCGACAAGGGCTCCAGGGTCGTCATCCTCGGCCTCAACGGCGCCGGCAAGACCACCCTGCTCCGACTCCTCGCGGGCGTCGAGCAGCCCGACACGGGCGGTGTCGTCCCCGGGCACGGACTCAAGCTCGGCTACTACGCCCAGGAGCACGAGACCCTGGACGCCGACCGCACGGTCCTGGAGAACATGCGCTCGGCCGCCCCCGACATGGACCTCGTCGAGGTCCGCAAGGTGCTCGGCTCGTTCCTGTTCTCCGGCGACGACGTCGACAAGCCGGCCGGTGTCCTCTCCGGTGGCGAGAAGACCCGCCTGGCCCTCGCGACCCTGGTGGTCTCCTCCGCCAACGTGCTGCTCCTGGACGAGCCCACCAACAACCTCGACCCCGCCAGCCGCGAGGAGATCCTGGGCGCCCTGCGCACCTACAAGGGCGCGGTCGTCCTGGTCACCCACGACGAGGGCGCCGTGGAAGCACTCCAGCCGGAGCGCATCATCCTGCTGCCCGACGGCGTCGAGGATCTGTGGGGATCCGACTATGCGGACCTCGTCGCGCTCGCTTGATCGAATACGTGATCACCGTGTGATCAACGCCGTATGGATCATTCGGCCCATCGGTGATCCACCATCTGTGTGAGATCTCCTCGTACCGAGGTGTGTCCTACATCAATATTCCCGGCCGAGCCCTCTGTCCTGAAGGGCTCGGCCGCGTCACGTCCTGACCTGGCACTTCGTGGATCAACCCGTTCGGCCGAACGAACACGACAACGCGGAACCCGGTATTCCGCATGTGGGGACGCGCTCCTGTCGTCAAAAGCCTGTCTCACGGACCTTGCCGAATGGGTGGCCATGACGGCCCGGAGGGGTGATCATGAGGAGACCAGAGCGCACTTCCCATGAGGAGGCACGGGTGGCCGAGACTCTGAAGAAGGGCAGCCGGGTGACCGGCGCCGCGCGCGACAAGCTCGCGGCAGACCTGAAGAAGAAGTACGACTCCGGTGCGAGCATTCGGGCACTGGCCGAGGAAACCGGCCGCTCGTATGGCTTCGTGCACCGGATGCTCAGCGAGTCGGGCGTCACGCTCCGTGGGCGTGGCGGTGCGACACGGGGCAAGAAGGCCGCCTCGTCCTGACCCGGGCGGCCCATCGGCTTCGATGGTGGCCACCCGGTCGGTCGGATGACTGGCCGGGTGGTTACTGTGCAGTCACTTAGCTTGTAGTTCCTACTGCTCTGCTGACCGCACTCATCGGAGGCGCCCCATGGCCACGTCCGCCCAGGACCTCGGTCCCGTACTCGACAAGGACGGCGTACGGCTCACCGTCGACGACGCGATCGCCACGGTGACGCTCACCAATCCGGCCAAGCGCAATGCGCAGAGCCCCGCCCTGTGGCGGGCGCTCGCCGAGGCCGGGCGGGTGCTGCCGGGGTCGGTCCGCGTCGTGGTTCTGCGTGCCGAGGGGCAGTCCTTCTCCGCCGGCCTCGACCGGCAGATGTTCACGCCCGAGGGCATCGAGGGCGAGCCGACGTTCATCGACCTCGCGCGCAGCAGCGACGGTGAACTCGACGCGAGCATCGCCGGGTTCCAGGACGGCTTCACCTGGTGGCGGCGCGGTGACCTCGTGTCCATCGCCGCCGTACAGGGGCATGCCATCGGAGCGGGTTTCCAGCTCGCCCTCGCCTGTGACCTGCGCGTCGTCGCGGACGACGTGCAGTTCGCCATGCGCGAGACCAGCCTGGGCCTGGTTCCGGACCTGACCGGCACGCACCCGCTCGTCGCCCTCGTCGGCTACGGCCGCGCGCTGGAGATCTGCCTCACCGGCCGCTTCGTCCAGGCCGAGGAGGCGGTCAGCACCGGCCTCGCCAACCTCGCCGTCCCCGCCGACCAGCTCGACGCGGCCGTCTCCGACCTGGCGTCGGCGATCCTGGCCGCCCCCCGGGACGCGGTGATCGAGACCAAGACCCTGCTCCGCGGCGCCCACGACCGCACCTACGACGACCAGCGCGCAGCGGAACGAGCCGCCCAGGCCCGCCGCCTGCGAGACCTGGCGGGCCTCGGCGAGTGACCCACGGGTGGGCGGCACATCCTGCGCCGGCTCACCACGACCGCCCGTGCCGGCTCGCCGCGACCGCCTGTGCCGGTCCGGTGCGACGGCCGGTGCCGGTTCGGCGTGACGGCCGGTGCCGGTTCGGTGGGATCGACCGGGCGGGTTCGCGCGGCGGCCGTTCTTCGGGTGAGGGCCTCGGTCAGTGGCCTACCGCCGTGACCAGGGTCGCCACCGTCGGGTGGTCCGGTAGGGCTGTGGAGACGGCGGTGCGGACCTCTCGGGCCACGTCCAGTGGGCGGTGGTCCGCGCGGACCGCAAACTCCACGCGCACATGGCGGCGCGGCAGCGCGCCCTCCGACTCCCGCTCCTCCAGACGCACGGCCCGATGCCCGAAGCCTCCCAGCAGCCGGTCCACGCCCGGAACGGCCAGGGCGGCGACGGCCACGCGCTGCTCGTCGGCCGTCTCCGGCTCCGCCGGTCCTGGCTGTGCGGGCGGCGGGTGGTAAGCCCCCGCCCCCGACTCAGCCCCCGCGCCGTCCTCCTCCAACCCCTCCTCCGCGTCCAGCAGTTCCGTCACCCGTAGGTCCACCTCCGTCACCGTCAGCCCCAGCAGGTGCGTCGCCGCCGTCGCGAGCGTCGTGCGGAGGAGGGTCGCCGTGGCCGGCAGCGGCTCGGCCGTCGTCGCCGCGAAGTCCGCTGTGATCCGCAGCGGTCCCGGGGGCAGGGCGCTCGGTGGGGGCGGCACGACGGGGGCGTGCGCGTCCTCCGGGTCCGTCAGGGCGATGCGGAGGACGTCCAGCCGTACCCCGGGCAGACCGGCGGCCGCATGCCGCAGTACCGCCGCGGCCGCCTCCTCCGCGATCCACGCGCCGTCCCCCGGCTCCCCGAGCGGCAGGAGCCTGCCCACCCCCAGCCGGTGCCGTACCGTCCGAGCCCATCCGTCCGCGGTCATTCCTCCAGCCTGCCGCAACTCCGGCGCGCCTCGCGGCAACCCCACTTACCGTGGTCACAGGACGACGAACCGGAAGGGACGTACGGCGATGACCGACATGACGGAGCAGAACCGGACGAGGACCCCCACGGGCGAGAAGGACCTACCCGAGACCCCGGGGACACGCAGGGCGCAGGCGATACGGCGCGGCGGAGGAGACCCCGGCACCCGCGGCCGTACGACGATCGCCGACGGGGTCGTGGAGAAGATCGCCGGGCTGGCCGCCCGGGACGTGGTCGGCGTCCACGCCCTCGGCAGTGGGCTCAGCCGCACCTTCGGCGCCGTGCGCGACCGCGTGCCCGGCGGTTCGAAGTCGGTGACCCGCGGCGTGAAGGCCGAGGTCGGCGAGGTGCAGACGGCGCTCGACCTGGAGATCGTCGTGGACTACGGCGTCTCGATCGCCGACGTCGCCCGCGCCGTCCGCGAGAACGTCATCGCGGCCGTGGAGCGGATGACCGGCCTCGAGGTGGTCGAGGTCAACATCGCGGTGAGCGACGTGAAGCTGCCGGAGGAGGAGGACGAGGAACCGGAGCCCCGGATCCAGTGACCGACCGGCCTGTGGACGACGTGAGGGGAGCACACGATGAGCATGGCCGTGGTCGGCATGATCGCCGGGATGGCGCTGGGCTTCGCCGGCTACTTCGGCGGCTTCGGGGCCTTTCTGCTGGTGGCGGCCCTGGGCGCCATCGGCTTCGTCGCGGGCCGGTTCCTGGAGGGGGACCTGGAACTCGGCGACTTCTTCCGCACCCGTGACGACCGCCGGCGGTGACGGGGGTGAGCGAGGGCGTCGGTGAACTGGGCAGACGCCCGACCGCCGTCGCGCCGGGGGAGCGCGGCGCGACCAGGATCGCCGACCGGGTCGTCTCGAAGATCGCCGCCGAGGCGGCCCGCGAGGCGCTCGCCGACCAGTCGGACGAGGCGTCACACCCCTACGCGACGGTCGTCGTCCACCACCGCACCGCCCACATCCGTCTCCATCTCGAACTCGACTACCCCTGTGACATCGGCGCCCGGTGCGCGGATGTGCGTCGACATGTCGCTTCCCGGGTACGCGCTTTGGTGGGTATGGAGGTGCCGGAGGTCGCCGTCCACGTGGAGCGGCTGCATCTGACCCCGGCGCACGGCGCGGCACAGGGGAGGACGCGATGAGCGAGCCCCAGGGCTCGGAGGGCACCACACAACGACTGCCGGTCATCGAACGGGCACCGGAGGCACCACCGCCCCCGGTCGTCGGCGACCACGGCCCCGAGGGCCGCTTCTGGTCCGCGCGCCGCGTCCCCGCGGCCGTCGTGGCGCTGCTGGTCCTCGCCGTCGCGGGCCTGTTCCTGTACGACGTCGCCGCCGTACGGGCGCACCGGCCCGCGATGGCCTGGCGCCGCGAACTGGCCCACCAGCTCGCGCACCGCCCCCTCGACGACACCTGGGTCCTGCTCGGCGCCGGAGTCGCCGCCGCTGCCGGCGTCTGGCTGATCCTGCTGGCGGCCACGCCCGGACTGCGCGGCGTCCTGCCGATGCGGCGCGTCCACCCCGACGTCCACGCCGGACTGCACCGGGAGGCCGCGGCCCTGGTGCTGCGCGACCGTGCCATGGAGATCGCCGGCGTCCAGTCGGCGCGGGTCAGGGTGGGCCGCTCGCGCGCCGACGTCCGCGCCGTCTCCCACTTCCGCGAACTGGACGACGTACAGGAGGACTTGGAGGCCGCGCTGGGTGCCGCGATCAACGGTCTGGGGCTCTCGCGTCCGCCCGCGCTGCATGTCCATGTACGAAGCCTCGGGCGGAAGGGGTGAGGGCGGTGCTGAGGATCGTCAACCGTGTACTGATCGGCGTCGTGGGCCTCGCCCTGCTGGCCCTGGGCGGTTCCGTCCTGGCCGTCGGGCTGGGCGCGAACCCGCCGTCCTGGTGGATCCACGGCGGCCGCCACGACGTGCTGCTGAGCGACGCCGAGCGCACCCGCTGGGAGGGGCACGGCTGGTGGTGGCCGACGGTGCTCGGCGCCCTCGCCGTCCTCGTCCTGCTCGCCCTGTGGTGGCTGGCCGCGGTGCTGCGCCGGCGCAGGCTGGGGGAGGTCCTGGTGGACACCGGCGACAGCGAGGGGGCCCTGCTGCGGGGCCGGGCCCTGGAGGGCGTCCTGGCGAGCGAGGCCGCGGAGGCGGAGGGCGTCGCCCACGCCCACGCCCACCTCACCGGCCGCCGCACGGCCCCGCAGGCCCGCGTCCAGCTCCTCCTGGAGCCGCACGTGGACCCCTCCAGGGCCCTGCACCACCTGACGACCCGGGCCCTGACCCACGCCCGGGACTCGGCGGCCCTGGCCGCCCTCCCGGCGGAGGTCCGGCTCAAAGCCGTCAAGCACCGGGCGGAAAGGGTCAGTTGAGTGGCGCGATCCCTCAGAAGCCGTGCCGCATTCCGCCGTCCACGGGAAGCATGATGCCCGTCAGATAGGACGCGGCGGGCGACAGCAGGAACGCCGCCGCCCGCCCGAACTCCTCCGGCGTGCCGTAACGCCGCAGCGGGATACGGGACTCGTGCGCGGCTCGCGTGGCCTCCGGGTCCGCGGACATCCCGTCCAGCTCGCGCACCCGGTCCGTGTCGATGCGGGAGGGGAGCAGGCCCACCACCCGGATGCCCCGCGGCCCGAGCTCGTCCGCCAGGGACTTGGCGAAACCGGCGAGACCGGGCCGCAGCCCGTTGGAGATCGTCAGCCCCGGAATCGGCTCGTACACCGACGCCGACAGCACGAACCCGATGACACCCCCGGCCTCCAGCTCCGCGGCCGCCGCCCGGGCCAGCCGCACCGCCCCGAGGAAGACCGACTCGAACGCCGCCTGCCACTGCTCGTCGGTGTTGTCGGCGACGAACCCCGGAGCGGGCCCGCCCACGCTCACCAGAACGCCGTCGAACCGCCCGAACCGCTCCCGCGCCGCCGCTATCAGCCGCGCCGCCGCCTGCGGATCGGCGTTGTCGACGGCCACTCCCACGGCGTCCGGCCCCAGTTCGGCCGCCGCGTCGGCGGCCCGCTTCTCGTCCCTGCCGGTCAGCACCACCTTCGCCCCGTCGGCGACAAGCTCCCGCGCCGCCGCGTTGCCGAGGCCCCGCGTGGCTCCCGTGACGACGTACACCCGGTCCTTCAGTCCAAGATCCATGGCCCCTATCCTGCCTCGCCCGTGCCGAACAGGGCGAGGGCGGTGTTCACCAGACCGACGTGACTGAAGGCCTGCGGGAAGTTGCCGAGCTGGCGGCGGGCCACGGGGTCGTACTCCTCGGACAGCAGCCCCACGTCGTTGCAGAGCCCCACCAGCCGTTCGAACAGCTCGCGCGCCTCCTCGGTGCGGCCCGTCATCTGCAGCGCGTCCGCCAGCCAGAACGAGCAGACCAGGAACGCACCCTCGTCCCCGGGCAGCCCGTCGACCGTCGTCTCGTCCAGGCTGTAGCGGCGCAGGAAGCCGCGGTGCGTCAGGTCCTCGCGGATCGCGTCGATCGTGCCGCGCACCCGCGGATCCTCCGGCGGTAGAAAACCCACGCGCGGGATGAGCAGCAGCGCCGCGTCGAGTTCGCGCGAGCCGTAGGACTGCGTGAAGGTGTTCCGCTCCCTGTCGAAGCCCTTCTCGCAGACCTCCCGGTGCACCTCGTCGCGCAGCGCGCACCAGCCGTCGAGGTCGCCGTCCAGCCCCGGGTTCTCCTCCAGGGTGCGCACGGCCCGGTCGGCGGCCACCCACACCATGACCTTCGAGTGCACGAAGTGCCGCCGGCCGCCGCGCACCTCCCACAGCCCCTCGTCCGGCTGCCGCCACTCGTCGCGCAGCCAGTCCATCAGCGCCACCTGGATCGCCCACATGTGCGGCCTGGTCGACAGCCCCGAGCTCCGGGCCAGGTACAGCGAGTCCATGACCTCGCCGTACACGTCCAGCTGGAGCTGGGTGTAGGCGTCGTTGCCGATCCGTACGGGCGTGGAGCCGGCGAAGCCGGACAGCCACGGCAGCTCGACCTCCGGCAGCCGCCGCTCGCCCGCGAGCCCGTACATGATCTGCAGGTCGGCCGGGTCGCCCGCGACCGCGCGCAGCAGCCAGTCGCGCCAGGCCTCGGCCTCTTCGCGGTAGCCCGCGGACAGCCCCACGTTCAGGGTGAGGGTCGAGTCGCGCAGCCAGCAGTAGCGGTAGTCCCAGTTGCGGACGCCGCCGACCTCCTCCGGGAGCGAGGTGGTGGCGGCGGCCACGATGCCGCCGGTGGGACGGTAGGTGAGGGCCTTGAGGGTGATCAGGGAGCGGACGACGGTGTCGCGGTACGGGCCGTCGTAACGGCAGCGTCCCGACCACTCCCGCCAGTCGCGGACGCTGGTGCGCAGGGCCTTGTGCGGGTTGATGCGCGGCGGGGGCGACTCGTACGAGGGGTGCCAGCCGAGTACGAACGCGACCTGCTCGCCCTCCTCGACGGTGAACTCGGTGTGGGTGCCGAAGTCCTCGCCCCAGGTGTGCACGTCCGGTTCGCTGCGCAGCCACACCGCGTCCGGGCCGGCGACGGCCACCCGCTCCTCGCCGGACCGGTGCACCCAGGGCACGATCGAGCCGTAGTCGAAGCGCAGGCGCAGGGTGCTGCGGACGGTCACCCGGCCGCCGAGGCCCTCCACGATGCGGACGAGGTGGGGGGTGCGGTCCCGCTCGGGCATGAAGTCGGTGACGCGCACCGCGCCCTCGCCGGTCTCCCACTCCGTGTCCAGGACGAGCGTGTCGTGCCGGTAGGCGCGCCGGGTGCAGGGGCCCTCGGCGTCCTTGGGGGCGATGCGCCAGTGACCGTTGTCCTCGTCGCCGAGCAGCCTGGCGAAGCAGGCCGCGGAGTCGAAGCGCGGCAGGCACAGCCAGTCGACGGAGCCGTCGAGGCCGATCAGCGCGGCCGTCTGTTCGTCGCCGATCAGGGCGTAGTCCTCGATACGCGGGTGCACGCTGTGCGGGTTCCCGGCGGCGGCGGCCGACAATCAGGGGCTGACCCGGGCGGGTGAGGCGGGCCGGTGCCTCACACGGACGCCGGTTCGGCCTCCGTCTCGGACTCCTTCGCCGCCGCCTCGGCCCGGTCCCGGCGCTCACGCTTGACCAGCACCCACCAGCCGTAGGGGACACCGGCCGCGAACAGCCACCACTGGATCATGTACGCGTAGTTCAGCGGGGCGTCTTCCTTGCCCGGGTCGGAGATCTGCTCCGGGGTGTCGCCCTTCGGATCGGGCGCCGTCTGCTGGATGTAGCCGCCGAGTACCTCGGCGCCGAGACGGCGGGCCTGCTCCTCGCTGTTGATCAGCATGATCTGCCGGGGCGGCAGCCCCTTGAGGTCCTTGATGCCGCTGGCCGCGGTCGTCTCGTCGGGCATCAGCCGCCCGGAGATCGTCACCGTGCCGGCGGGCGGCGCGGGCACCTTGGGGAACGTGGTCTGACTCGGGCCGTCGGAGGGGATCCAGCCCCGGTTGACCAGCAGCACCTTGCCGTCGGCGAGCACGAACGGGGTCAGGACGTGGTAGCCGACCTCGTCGTCGGAGTTGGTGCGGCGGCGGACGACGACCTCGTCCTTGGTGTCGAAGTGACCTTTCGCCGTGACCGTGCGGTAGCGGTCGTGCCTGGTCACGGTATGTCCCGGCGAGGTCAGCCGCTCGGCGGGCACCGGCCTCGCGTGCAGCGCGTCGGAGACCAGCTGGTTGCGGGCGCTGCGCTCCTCGTAGCGGTGCATCTGCCAGATGCCCAGCCTGATCATCGTGGGGATGAGCAGCAGGGCGACCAGCGTGAGGATCACCCACTGCCGGGTCAACAGGAAGCGGTACACCCCACGACCGTACAACTCGGTCGTGGGGCGCACGCACGCGGGTGGCGGGTCACACCTTGTCGACGATCCCCGTCTTCCCGGCCTCGCGGACGCAGTGGGCACCGCAGAACCACTGGTTCCCGACCTCGACGCCCTGCCCGATGATCTGCACCCGGCAGTGCTCGCAGACGGGGGCCATGCGATGGATCGCACAGGAGAAGCAGTCGAACACATGGACGGCGCCCTGTGCGTGCACCTCGAAGGACATTCCGTAGTCGTTGCCGCAAACTTCACATTTCGCCATGCGCCACAGGGTGAGCCGCCACCGCCGTGGGGGCGAGTCGGCGGTGGGCGAGTCGCCGCGCAATCACCCGTCCGTACGGGTCACCCGTCGGCCGGCGCCACATCGCGCAGCAGCTGCCCGAAGGCCGCCTCATCCACCACCGGGGTGCCGTACTGCCGCGCCTTGACGACCTTCGAGGTGCCCGAGTCCGGGTCGTTCGTGACGAGCAGACTGGTCAGCCGGGAGATGCTGGTCGCGACATGCAGCCCCGCCTCGACCGCGCGGTCCTCCAGGAGGTCCCGCTCGACCGAGGTGTCCCCGGAGAACGCCACCCGCATGCCCTGTTTGAGCGGTTTGCCGTCCTCGTAGCGGCCCGGGTTGGGGTAGGGGCAGGCAGGGCGTTTGCGCGAGGGGCGCCAACTCGTCTGCCGGTAACCGCCGTAGCCGCCCGGCTGGCGCGGCACCGGGCTGTCGCTCCACTCCGTCAGCGGGCGGCACTCCAGCAACGGCAGCCGTACGCCGCCCGCCGCCGCTGCCGCCAGGCTCGGCCGGAACACCTCCGCCAGCACCCGCGCGTCGTCCAGCGCGTGGTGCGCCCGGCGCTGCACCACGCCGAAATGGGCGGCCAGTGTCTCCAGCTTGTGGTTGGGCAGCGGCAGGCCCAGCTCCTTGGACAGGGCGATGGTGCACAGCCGCTGACGGACCGGTGCCTCACGCCGCGCGCGTGCGTACTCCCGCGCGATCATCTGCCAGTCGAAGACCGCGTTGTGCGCGACGAGCACCCGGCCCTCCAGCCGGTCCGCGAACTCCCCGGCGATGTCCGTGAACAGGGGAGCCCCTTCGAGCGCCTCGCTCGTCAGCCCGTGGATCCACACCGGGCCCGGGTCCCGCTCCGGGTTGACCGTCGTGTACCAGTGGTCCTCGACCTCGCCGCGTGCGTCCAGCCGGTAGACGGCCGCGGAGATGATCCGGTCGTCCCGGGCCAGGCCGGTGGTCTCCACGTCAACGACCGCGTATCCCTGCGGATACGCGGCCGGCCACGCCGTGGGGGAGGGCGCTGCGGTCGTCGTAGGGTCTTCGAGCATGGTCACTGAGGATACGGGCCGCCACTGACACTCCCCTCCGTCAGGTGCCCTGCCCCACAAGCCCGTTCGAATGTCCGGAATGCCCCGCGCGCGGCTATGGACCTTTTCACCGCCCGGTGCAAGCGTGCCTCCCGCCCGGCGTGTGACCCCTCGACGGAAGGGCGGTACGGCGTATGGCACGCGTACGGTACGGCGCACGGACCGAGGCGGAGATCGCCGCGGCGCGGACGGCGAGCGCGAGACTTCCCGACATCTGGTCCACCGGTGTGGTGGCCCTGTGGGAGACCGACCCGGACGCCCTGGCCGCGGTGCTGCCACCGCCGCTGAAACCCACCGGCCGGCCGCTGGTCCGGGTGAACATCAGCAAGGTCGATCTGCCCGGATACCCGCTCGGCGCGGGCTCGTTCGCGGTCGCCGCGAGCCACGGCGGCGTCGACGGCTGGTACCCGCTCGTGATGCCGATGACCCATGAGCGGGCCCTGACCGGCGGCCGTGAGGTCTTCGGGGAGCCGAAGAAACTGGGCGAGGTGAGGGTCGAGCGGGACGGGTCCGCGGTACGGGCGTGGATGGCCCGGCACGACATCGCCTTCGTGGAGGTGCGCGGCCGGGTCGGCGAGACGCTGCCCCTGCCGGAGCCGAGCCGCAAGACCGACTTCTACTTCAAGTTCCTTCCCGCCGTGGACGGTTCGGGTTTCGACGCCGACCCGGTGCTCGTGCACTGCGTACGCCACGAGAAGGTGCGCCGGCTGGAACGCGTCACGGGGGACGTCGTCCTGCGAGAGTCGATGTACGACCCGGTGGCCGACCTCCCGGTCCTCGGGCTCCTCGACATCACCATCGGCGAGAAGACCAGCGACCAGCGCGGCAAGGTCGTCGAACGGGTCGGCGGCGAGGCGCTGCTGCCGTACGTCCACCAGCGCTACGACGATCCGCGGCAGGTCCACGACGCGCCGCCGGAAAACCCGGAAGGGGCCGCCTAATGGAGCTCCAGGCAGGCCAGGTCGCCGTCGTCACCGGCGCGGCGAGCGGGATCGGGCTCGCGATGGCCCGGCGGTTCGCGGCGGAGGGACTGAAGGTGGTCCTCGCGGACGTCGAGGAGAGCGCGCTGGAGAAGGCCGCCGCGGATCTGCGGGCCGCCGGCGCGGAGGTGCACGCGCGCGTGGTGGACGTCGGCGAGCGCCAACAGGTGCTCGACCTCGCCGAGTCGGCGTACGACACGTACGGCGCGGTCCATCTGCTGTGCAACAACGCCGGGGTCGGCTCGGGCGCCGAGGGCCGGATGTGGGAGCACGAACCGAACGACTGGAAGTGGGCGTTCTCCGTCAACGTGTGGGGCGTCTTCCACGGGATCCAGGCCTTCGTTCCACGGATGATCGACTCGGGTCAACCCGGTCATGTCGTCAACACGTCCTCCGGTGACGGCGGCATCGCCCCACTGCCCACCGCCTCGGTGTACGCCGTCACCAAGGCGGCCGTCGTCACCATGACCGAGTCCCTGTACGCCCACCTGAGGGCGGAGCACGCGCGCGTGGGCGCCTCGGTGCTCTTCCCCGGACCGCACATGCTGCGCACCGGCCTGTGGGAGTCGCACCGCAACCGTCCCGAGCGGTACGCGAAGGAGCGGCCGCGGAAAACCCCGTACCGCAGCCTCGACCAGTGGGAGACCGCGATGCGCTCGGCGGGCAAGGAGGTCCGCTTCACGCCCGTGGAGGAGGTCGCGGAGTTCGTCGTCGAGGGCGTCCGCGCCGACCGCTTCTGGCTGCTGCCGCCGAGCGAGCACAGCGACGCCCAGATCCGCGCGCGGGCCGGGTCGATGCTGGACCGCACGAACCCGTCGTACCTGGAGAGCTTCATCCTGGACTGAGGAGGCCGATGTGACCGACCAGGAGCCGTATCTGATCATCTCCTCCGACTGCCATGCCGGGCTGCCGACCGAGGAGTACCGGCCCTATCTGGACAGCCGGTTCCACCGGGACTTCGACGAGTTCCTCGCCGGGCGCGAACGCCGTCGCGAGGAGATGACCCGGCTCGGCATCCGCAACGACGCGTTCGCGGCCAAGTGGTTCCAGGACAACGAGGAGGGCCTGCGCGGCGGTTGGGACACCGCCCAGCGGCTCAAGGAGCTCGACGGCGACGGGGTGGCCGCCGAGGTGGTCTTCCCCGACGCGGACGCTGTCGACAGCCAGACCGCCGCCCCCTTCGGAGTGGGCCTCGGCCTGTCCGGCGACCACGATCCGGAGCTCGGCATGGCGGGCGCGCAGGCGCACAACCGCTGGCTCGCCGACTTCGTGTCGGAGAACCCCGAACGGCACTGCGGAGTCGCCCTGTTGCCCGTCACGGCCGAGGTGACGAAGGTGGTCGCCGAGATCCACCGGGCCAGGGAGTCGGGGCTCGGCGCCCTGATGATCCCCGCGCTGTGGGGCGACAACGAGCCCTACCACGACCGCCGTTACGACCCGGTGTGGGCGGCCGCGGCCGAGTGCGGCATGCCGGTGCTGACCCACTCCGGATCGGCACCGCGCCACGAGTACGGCGACCACCTCGGCATCTTCGTCAGCGAGGTGACCTGGTGGCCGGCCCGCCCCCTGTGGTTCCTGCTCTGGTCCGGGGTCTTCGAACGCCATCCCGGCCTCAGGTTCGGGGTCGCGGAGTCGGGCTGCTGGTGGCTGCCGAACCTGCTGTGGTTCATGGACCGCCTCTACCTGGGCGCGCACGGCGGCAAGAAGCTCTCCCCCTTCGAGGAGCTGAAGCGGCCGCCGAGCGAGTACCTCGACCGCCAGGTCTTCATCTGCGCGACCAACACCAAGCGCCGCGAACTCGCCCAGCGCTACGAGATCGGCGTCGACAACATCCTCTGGGGCAGCGACTTCCCGCACCCCGAGGGCACCTGGCCCGACACACACGCGTGGCTGCGCCGGACCTTCCACGACATCCCGGTCGCCGAAACGCGCCGCATGCTGGGCCTCGCGGCCGCCGAGGTGTTCGGCTTCGACGTGGCGAGGCTGACCCCGCTGGCCCGGCGCATCGGGCCCACCCCGGCCGACCTCGGCCAGCCGGACGACCAGGAGGCCGTGGAGGCCTCCTGGGCGCGCTCGCGCGAGGTGGGCCGGCACTGGCTGACCGACCATGACTTCCCGACCCTGGGGGTGACGCGGTGAACGACCGGTACACGGTCATCTCGGCCGACTGCCACGCGGGAGCCGACCTCCTCGACTACAAGCCCTACCTGGAGAAGCGCTACCACGACGAGTTCGACGTGTGGGCGGCGACCTACGTCAACCCCTACGAGGACCTCCTCGCCGACGCCGCCGACCAGAACTGGAACTCCGAGCGGCGCCTCGCGGAACTGGAGCAGGACGGAATCGTCGCCGAGGTGATCTTCCCCAACACCATCCCGCCGTTCTTCCCGTCCGGCTCCCTGATGGCGCCCGCCCCGACCGCCGAGGAGTTCGAGCGGCGCTGGGCCGGACTGCGCGCCCACAACCGCTGGCTCGCGGACTTCTGCGCGGCGGCGCCAGGCCGGCGCGCGGGCGTCTTCCAGATCCTCCTGGGTGACGTCGAAGCTGCCGTCAAGGAGATCAGGCGGGCCGCCGAGGCGGGCCTCAAGGGCGGCCTGATGCTCCCCGGCACCCCACCGGGCTCCGGGCTGCCGGAGCTCTACTCGCAGGCGTACGACCCCATCTGGGCCGTCTGCGAGGAACTGGGCGTGCCCGTCAACCACCACGCGGGCTCGGCGTCCCCGCCGCTCGGCGACGAACCGGCCGCCCGCGCGGTCTTCATGGTCGAGACGACCTGGTTCTCCCACCGCGCCCTGTGGCACCTCGTCTTCGGCGGCGCCTTCCGTCGTCATCCGGACCTGAAACTCGTCCTCACCGAGCAGGGCTCGGGCTGGATCCCGGGCGTGCTCGACATGCTGGACTACTACCACGGCCGTCTCATCGCCGCCGCGACCAAGGCGTCCACGGCGGAGTCCAAGTTCGGCGCCGGCCTCGCCGCCCGCATGGGCAAACCGCCCTCCGAGGTCTGGCACGACAACTGCTACGTCGGCGCCAGCTTCATGCGGCCCCACGAGGTGCCGCTGCGGGACCGCATCGGCGTCGACAAGATCATGTGGGGCAGCGACTACCCGCACGACGAGGGCACCTACCCGTACACGCGCGAGGGCCTGCGCTTCGCCTTCCCGGGCGTCCCCCGCGAGGACCTGACCGCGATGCTGGGCGGCAACGCGGCCCGCGTCTACGGCTTCGACCTGGACCTGCTGGACCCCATCGCGGCGAAGGTGGGCCCGACGGTGGAGGAGATCGCGGAGCCCCTGCCGGAACCCCCGGAGGACGCGACCAGCCCGCTGTTCGCGACGGGGGCCTCGGTACGGGTGTGGTGAGGGGCGGGCGCACGGGAGGGGCGCAGGTCCGTGAGCGTCGGTGCGCGTGGGGGTGTCGGCGGGGTGGCATCCTCCCGGTGTGAGCGAAGCGACGCACGGCGGTGAGGCCCACGGGGGCGCACTGGGGCAGCGGCTGAACTGGCTGCGGGCGGCGGTGCTCGGCGCCAACGACGGCATCGTCTCCACCGCCGGACTGGTCGTCGGTGTGGCCGGCGCGACCGACAACCGTTCCGCGCTCCTCACCGCCGGGCTCGCGGGGCTGCTCGCCGGGTCGATGTCGATGGCCGCGGGCGAGTACGTCTCCGTGTCCACCCAGCGCGACTCCGAGATGGCCGCCCTCGCGATGGAGAAGCGGGAGCTGAAGGAGCAGCCCGAGGCCGAGCTGGAGGAACTGACGCAACTGCTCGAGGAGCGCGGCCTGTCCCGCGAGGTCGCCCGGGAGGCCGCCGAGCAGCTGACGGAACGGGACGCGCTCAGGGCGCACGCGCGCGTGGAGCTCGGCATCGACCCCGACGAGCTGACGAACCCCTGGAACGCGGCCTGGGCGAGCTTCCTCGCGTTCACGGTGGGCGCGTTGCTGCCCCTGCTCGCGATCGTGCTGCCGCCCGCGGGCTGGCGGGTGTGGATCACCGTGGTCTCGGTCCTGGCCGCCCTCGTCATCACCGGCTGGAGCAGCGCCCGCCTGGGCGCCGCGGAACCGGGCCGCGCCGTCCTGCGGAACGTGGCGGGCGGCGCGCTGGCGATGGGCGTCACGTACGCGGCGGGGGCACTGCTGGGCGCCGCCGGGGTCTAGGGCAGGTCCAGGGCCTGTCGCGCACAAGGCCGCCGCGTGGCACACCCATTGGCGGAGATCACCAAGAAGCAAGCGCGTACCCCGGGAAATACTTGTGGGTAACAACGTCTAGCCGCGGCCGACCAGCGGTTCTACGGTGCCCCCATGCCGAACCTGCCCGATGTCGTGCTGTGGTCGATACCCGCCTTCGTGCTGCTCACCGTGGTCGAGATGATCAGCGTGCGCATCCATCCCGACGAGGAGGCGGCCGGATACGAGACCAAGGACGCCGCGACCAGCGTCGGCATGGGACTCGGCAGCCTCGTCTTCGACTTCTTCTGGAAGATCCCGATCGTCGCGATCTACTCGGCGGTCTACGAACTCACGCCGTTGCGCGTGCCCGTGCTGTGGTGGACCGTCCCCCTGATGCTCCTCGCGCAGGACTTCTTCTACTACTGGTCCCACCGCGGCCACCACGTCATCCGCATCCTGTGGGCCTGCCACGTCGTCCACCACTCCAGCCGGAAGTTCAACCTCACCACCGCGCTGCGCCAGCCCTGGACGACCTGGACGGTCTGGCCGTTCTACGTCCCCCTGATCGCCGTCGGCGTGCACCCGGCGGCCCTCGCCTTCTGCTCCTCGGCCAACCTCGTCTACCAGTTCTGGATCCACACCGAACGCATCGACAAGATGCCCCGCTGGTTCGAGTTCGTCTTCAACACCCCCTCCCACCACCGCGTCCACCACGCCTCCCAGGGCGGTTACCTGGACCGCAACTTCGGCGGCATCCTCATCGTCTGGGACCGGCTCTTCGGCTCCTTCGTGCCCGAGACCGAACGCCCCGTCTACGGGTTGACCAAGAACATCAACACGTTCAACCCGATCAAGGTCGCCACCCATGAGTACGCCGCGATCCTCAAGGACGTCCGGGCGGCGAGGAGTTGGGGCGAGCGGGCCGGGCGGGTCTTCCGCGGCCCGGGCTGGGCGCCGACGCCCCCGGTGGAGGCCGCCCCGGTCGCCGAGCCGGCCCCGGCCGAGGGGACCGCGGCGGCGTGACGCCGGGCCCTGAGGGCAGGGCACGCACCCGTGCCCTGGCGCCTGTCCTCCTCGGCGCCTTCGTCACCGCCACCGTCGTCGATCTCGCCTCCCTGACCGCCGGCTTCCACCCCGGCCATGTCGTCGCCAAGCCCCTGCTGATGCCGCTTCTCGCCGCCCACGCGGGCGTGCGCGGCGCGCCCCGGCTGCTGATCGCCGCGCTCCTGTGCGGCTGGGGCGGTGACGTCCTGCTGCTGTCCGACGCGGACCCGGCGTTCCTCGCGGGGATGGCGTCCTTCGCCGCGGGGCACGTCTGCTACCTCGTCCACTTCCGCCGCCGGCGACCGCCACACGGCACGTCCCGCGCGCGTGGCCGTCTGCTCGCCCCCGTCTACACCGCCGCCCTGGTCACCACGGTCGCCCTGCTGTGGCCGGACCTGCCCGCGGACCTGCGCGTCCCCGTCGCCGGCTACAGCACCCTGCTCACGGCCATGGCGTACACCGCCGCCCGGCTCGACCCGGTCGCCGGGCTCGGCGGTGCGCTGTTCATGCTCTCCGACACCCTCATCGCGACCGGCGTCGCCGACTGGCCGCAGCCGCCGAGACCCGACCTGTGGATCATGCTGACGTACGCCGCCGCTCAGTTCCTGCTGGTCCGGGGCACCCTCGAAGAGCGGCCCGCGCCCGCGACGGCGTACCGTGAAGTGCGCTCGACCACCCCCTGAGCGCACCCACGACACCGCACGAGAGGGACCCTCGCCATGCGCGCCACCACCATCCACGCCCCCTATGACATGCGCGTGGAGGACGTGCCCGAGCCCGTGGTGCAGCTGCCCACCGACGCGGTGGTGAGGGTGCTGCGGGCCTGCATCTGCGGCAGCGACCTGTGGGCCTACCGCGGCGAGGCGGCCCGTCGGCCGGGCCAGCGCATCGGGCACGAGTTCCTCGGGTTCGTCGAGGAGACCGGCAGCGAGGTCACGGGCGTGCGGCGCGGTGACCTGGTCGTGGCTCCCTTTATGTGGTCCGACGGCGTCTGCGACTACTGCCGTGAGGGCCTGACCACCTCCTGCGAGCACGGCGGCTTCTGGGGTTCCGTCGGGTACGACGGCGGTCAGGGAGAGGCCGTGCGTGTGCCGTTCGCCGACGGCACGCTCGTGCCGCTGCCGAAGGAAGCCGCGTCCGACGAGCACCTGCTGTCCGCGCTGCTGACCCTCTCCGACGTCCTGGGCACCGGCCACCACGCGGCCCTCGGCGCGGGCACCCGCCCGGGCGCCACGGTCGCCGTTGTCGGCGACGGCGCGGTCGGTCTGTGCGCGGTGCTGGCCGCCAAGCGGCTCGGCGCGGAGCGGATCATCGCGCTCGGCCGTCACCAGGTCCGCACGGACATCGCCCGCCGTTTCGGCGCCACCGACGTCGTCGCCGAGCGGGGGGACGCGGCCGTCGAGGCGGTGCGTGAGCTCACCCGCGGTCAGGGGGCGCACGCCGTGGTGGAGGCGGTGGGGACCGAGCAGTCGATGCGCACGGCGATCGAGATCACCCGCGACGGCGGCGCGATCGGATTCGTCGGTGTCCCGCACGGCAGCGGCACCGGCGTCGACCTGGGCGTCATGTTCGACCGGAACATCGCGCTGCGCGGCGGCGTCGCTCCCGTCCGCGCCTACATCCCGGACCTGCTGCCCGACGTCCTGGACGGCACGATCGACCCGTCGCCGGTCTTCGACATGACCGTCGGCATCGAGGGCGTCCCGGACGGCTACAAGGCGATGGACGAGCGCACGGCGCTCAAGGTCCTGGTCACCAACGATTGATCAACTGATTTGGTTGATCAACGGGTCCGGTTGATCAACGGATCAATACAGGCCGGGAGAGCCGTCGACGCATCAAGGTCGCTGCCGGTGAATCAAGGTCAGGACCAGCGGATCGGCAGCGGCAGCGCCGTCAGCAGCGCCGAGACCAGGACCACGACTCCCAGGGCGACGACCTCCGCGCGCGCGGGGGAGCAGGCCGAGAGCGGGTCGGTGGCGCGGCGCAGCCGGATCCGCGCGCACAGGGCCAGCAGCGCGACGGCGCCCACCAGGAGCACCTTGGCCAGCAGGGTGCGCCCGTAGGCCGTCGTCGTCAGCTGGTCCAGGATCGTGTGCGGGGGCATACGGCGCAGCGAACTCCAGACGCCGCTCGCGGTGATGGCGGCGAGCAGGACGGCCGCCACGCGCGCGTAGAGACCGAGCAGCGCGGGGCTCGCCTCGACGGGACCCCACAGCCGCAGGGTGCGCAGGGCGTGCAGCAGACCGCCCACCCACAGGGCCGCGCAGGTCAGATGAACCAGCGTCAGCCCTGAGCCGAGGAGCGGGGCGTGCTCGGTGCCGGGATGCGCCCGCAGGGCCTCGGCCACGATCACCGCGGCCACCGGCCAGAGTTGGGTGGCGGGGCGGCGCGAGCGGGCGCACAGGGCGGCCACGAGGAAGGCGTTGACCTCGAGCAGCGCGAGTTGGCCGTCGCGCGTGGCGTACAGACCGCCGACGTCGATCTGGGCGAGGCTGCGCGGCACCAGATTGCCCGTCGAGACGATCGAGGCCAGCCCCAGGGCCGCTACGAAACCGGCGAGGGCCGCCCAGAGGCTCCAGCTGCGGGGCGCGTCGAACGGGGCGCCGGGCAGCGAGCGGGCCAGACGGTTGATGAACCACTCGCCCACCGGCACGCACAGCGCGGCGAACAGCACCGACCGCAGCAGCGCGACACCGGCGACGGCGGGGGCGGCGGCCTCACCGGTGCCGTGCAGCGCGGCGGTCGGGCCGAGCAGGGGTATCAGGGCCGCGAGGCCCACCAGGACGAGGACGGCGGTGGCCCGGCCGGCGCCGGGGCGCCGTATGGGTCCGCCGGCGTCGGCCGCCTCAGGCGTGGGTCTTGTCAAAGTCACCCGAAGATCTTCACCAGGTGCCGCAGAACCGGGCAAGTCGAGAAAAACAACCGGGGGTACGGCATTCCGCACATGGATACGTATTCGGACGCCCCGTGGCTCAGTCCCAGCGCGCCGAATCCGACCCCCAGAGCGTCGGCGGCCGCGTCCAGTCGACCGGCCCGCCCGTGAAGGACACGGGAGGCAGGGCGTACCGCAGCGGTCCCAGCGCGCTGTTCGTCTCGGCGAGCCAGGGCCCCGGCCCGTCGTACGAGAGTTCCCCCGCCGGACCGGCCGTCACACCGTTCAGGAGCCATTGGGCCGTTCGTGCCAGCGCCAGCCGCACGAACCTGCTGCCTCCCTCGGACGCCTGCTCGGTCAGCGCCCGCAGTACGGCGCCGGCCAGCAGATAGCCGGTCCCGTGGTCGAGGGCCTGTGCGGGCAGCGCGCCCGGCGCCTCCTTCGACCCCTCGATGGCCGCGATGCCGGTCGCGACCTGCACCAGGCTGTCGAAGCCCCGCCGCCCGGCCCAGGGCCCGTACGCACCCCAGGCCGACACCTGGGCGACCACGATCCCCGGCCGCCGCTCGGCCAGTGCCCGGGGCGAGAGCCCGAACCGGTCCAGGGCGCCGGGCCGGTACCCGGTGACCACGACGTCCGCCCCGGCGAGCAGCTCCTCGAAGGCGGCCCGGTCCGCCGCCAGGTCCAGGAGCGCCGAGCGTTTCCCGAACCCCGTGTCGGTGTGCTGGTCGGGCAGTTCGGGCGGATACGGGGGGTCCAGGCGCAGCACGTCCGCGCCGAGCAGGGCGAGGGTGCGGGTCGCGACCGGACCGGCCAGCACCCGCGTCAGGTCCAGCACGCGCACCCCGGCGGCCGGCAGGAGGGGAGTGCCGTCGATCGGCGCGAGCACCCGCGCGCGAGCCTCGTCGAGCCGCTCGTGCTCGACGAGGGGCCGCCGCGCCACCTCGGCACCCTGCTCATGGGCGGCCCACTCCTCGGGCGTGCGCAGGGCCACGGCCAGGCCCCCCGCCGCGTACACGGACTCCTCGACCTCGGCCGAGGTGCGCTCCGCGAGCGCCGCCTCGACGGCGCCCACGTCCTCGGGCACCCCCAGCACACCGAGCAGCCGCGCCCGGTGGTGCGGATAGTTCGCATGCGTCCGCACCCAGCCGTCCGACGTCCGCCAGAACCGTGACAACGGCGCGAAGGTGACCGGCGCCCGTCCGTCGACCAGCAGATGCCGCTCGCTGTGGAACGCGGTGGCGACGGCCCCGTCGTCCACCCGGACCTCGGGCACCCGGTCGAGCCCTGCCCGCAGCGCAGCCAGTCCGGCTGCGGCCGAGGCGCACGACTCGACGCAGGCGCGCGCCAGCTCGCGTGCGGGAAGGCGCCCCTGGAGAGCGCCCTCCCGCACCATTGTCTTGATTACAGTCATGACTGCACTATGCAGTATTGACTCAATCAACATATGGACCGAGGGGATCCGTATGCAAGGATCCCGGCCGGTCTACTTCACCGCGCGCAGGGCGCTCACGATGCCGAAGCCGTAGAAGCCGTTGACGCGCTTGCCGCCCACACAGGTCGCGTCCACCACGCCGTCGCCGTTCCCGTCGTACGGGTCGGTCGGGCAGCCCGGGTTCACCGCCTGGGCCTTCAGCAGCGCCTGCAACTGGGTCGGCGTCGCCCACGGGTGCGTCGACTTCAGCAGCGCGGCCACGGCCGCCACGTGCGGAGTCGCCATCGACGTGCCCTGGAGGTAGCCGTACTGGTTGTTGGGCAGCGTGGACAGGATGCGGCCGTTCTTCGACGGCGTGTCCGGGATCTGGTACTTGTCCCCGCCGGGCGCCGCGACGTCGACGACGCCGTAACCGTAGCTGGAGTAGTACGACTTGGCGCCCTTGACGCCCGTCGCGCTGACCGTGACGACACCCGGCAGCTGGGTCGGCACGTCGAAGCACTCGTGCGGATCGACCGTACGGTTCACCGGCGTCGAGTCGTCCGGGCTGGAGGCGTCGACCAGGGCGTCCGAGTCGAGGTCGTCGTTGGAGTTGCCGGCGGCGGCGACGTTGAGCGTGCCCTTGTGCTGGGCGTACAACTGGGCCCTGTTGACCGCGTCGACGATCGCGCGCTGATCGGGATCGTCCATGCAGTTGTACTGCCACGGATCAACGTAGTAGCTGTTGTTGGTGATCTCGACGCCGTGGTCGGCGGCGAACACGAAGGCGCAGACGACGCTCTCCGGGAAGAACAGCTGGTTCGCGTCGGGCTGGGCCACCGTGATGCCGGCGACCTTCACGCCGGGCGCGACGCCCGCGACACCGATTCCGTTGCGAGCGGCGGCGATCTCGCCGGCCACATGCGTGCCGTGGTAGTGGTCGGCGTCCACCGGCCGCCAGGAGCCGTACGTGGTGTCCGCCTTGCCGCTCACGCAGTTCGCGGACTGTGAGGGCGAGAAGTTCGGCGCTATGTCGGGGTGGGTGTCGTCGACGCCGACGTCGATGACCGCGACGGTCACCTTCTTGCTGCCCGGGTCGATCGCGGACGCCTTGTCGGCGCCGATCGCCCTCAGGTCCCACTGGTCGGCCTCGAGGGGCTCCTCGCCCGCCGTGGCGCCCTTCGCGACCTTCGCCGACTCGGCCTTGGAGAGGTACTGCACCGCGCCCTCGTCCGTCGTCCCCGCCGCCTGCACGGGCGAGGTCCGCGAGGCGCCGGCGGACTGCACGCCGCGTACCTTGCGTATCTTCTTCGCGAAGTCGAGGTCCGTCGAGTGGACGACTATCACACCGATCCTGTCGTACGACACCACGACGGAACCGCCGGCCGCCTTGATCGCCGCCTTGACAGACTTGATCGTGTAAGGGTCCGTCTTCGTGTTGACGAGGTAGGCGTAGGTGTCCGCGGCGGCGGCCTGGGAGGCGGACTCCGCGCGCGGGGCGGCCTGCGCGGCCGCGGGGAGGAAGCCGAGCGAGGCGGTCAGCGACAGCGCGACCGGCACCGCGAGGGCGAGCCGGCGTCTGGAACGCAGATGAGCCATGGGGTCTCCACATCATCCGGATACGAAAACGGCCCGAGACACAGGTGGTGCTCGGGCAGGTACATGACGGGCGGTCCAGGGCGAAAACTATCCTCCGAAGTCCCTGGTCAGCAATGAGTTCCTCAAGGTCGGTTCGGAAAGAGGTCAAGGACGTTGAACCTGTCCTCGCGTGGCGCCGTGACCTTGGACAGGGAAGGCGAGGACACTCGCCCCGACCCCGTCCCGCCCGCATCCGCAACGCGAGGAGACTCCGTGGCCACCGAGACACCGCCCCCCTCGAATACCCAGGCCCAACTCCCCTCCACCGAGGAGTTCGTGACGGTGCAGGAGAGCGCGGAGTTCGGTGAACTGCGCCGCTCCCACCGCTCGTTCGCCTTCCCGCTCACCATCGGCTTCATCGCCTGGTACCTGCTGTACGTCCTGCTGTCGAACTACGCGGACGATTTCATGGGCACCCAGGTGGTCGGCAACATCAACGTGGCCCTCGTCCTGGGCCTCGCCCAGTTCCTGACCACGTTCCTGATCGCCTGGTGGTACTCGCGGCACGCCGCCGCCCAGCTCGACCCCAAGGCCGAGGCCATCAAGACCCGGATGGAGGGCGGCGCATGAGCCCCGCGCAGCACACCCTGCTCGCCGCGGGCGAGGCGAGCCAGCACCGCCCGCTGATCATCACCCTGTTCGCGGTGTTCGTCGCCGCGACCCTCGTCATCACCGTCTGGGCCGGCCGCCAGACCAAGGACGCCGCCGACTTCTACGCCGGCGGACGCCAGTTCACCGGCTTCCAGAACGGCCTCGCCGTCTCCGGCGACTACATGTCCGCCGCGTCCTTCCTCGGCATCGCCGGCGCCATCGCCCTCTTCGGCTACGACGGCTTCCTGTACTCCATCGGCTTCCTGGTCGCCTGGCTGGTCGCCCTGCTCCTGGTCGCCGAACCGCTGCGCAACTCCGGCCGCTACACCATGGGCGACGTCCTCGCCTACCGCATGCGCCAGCGCCCGGTCCGCACGGCGGCCGGTACGTCCACCATCGTCGTCTCGATCTTCTACCTGCTGGCCCAGATGGCGGGCGCGGGCGTCCTGGTCTCCCTGCTGCTCGGCATCACCAGCGACGGCGGCAAGATCGGCATCGTCGCCCTGGTCGGCGTCCTGATGATCGTGTACGTCACCATCGGCGGCATGAAGGGCACCACCTGGGTGCAGATGGTCAAGGCGGTCCTGCTGATCGCGGGCGCGCTGCTGCTGACCTTCCTGGTGCTGCTGAAGTTCCACTTCAACGTCTCCGACCTGCTCGGCTCCGCCGCCGACAACAGCGGCAAGGGCGCCGCCTTCCTGGAGCCCGGCCTGAAGTACGGCGCCACGGGCACCACCAAGCTGGACTTCATCTCCCTCGGCATCGCCCTGGTCCTGGGCACCGCCGGCCTGCCCCACATCCTGATCCGCTTCTACACGGTGCCGACCGCCAAGGCCGCCCGTAAGTCCGTGATCTGGGCGATCGGCCTGATCGGCGCCTTCTACCTGATGACCCTCGCCCTCGGCTTCGGCGCCGCCGCGCTGATCAAGCCCGACGAGATCATCGCCTCCAACAAGGCGGGCAACACGGCCGCACCCCTGCTCGCCCTGCACCTCGGGGGCGTGGACTCCAACTGGGGCGCCATCCTGCTCGCCACCATCTCCGCGGTCGCGTTCGCCACGATCCTCGCGGTCGTCGCGGGCCTGACCCTGGCCTCGTCCTCCTCCTTCGCGCACGACATCTACGCGAACGTCATCAGGAAGGGCCAGGCCACCGAGAAGCAGGAGATCGGCGCGGCCCGCTGGGCGACCGTCGGCATCGGAGCGGTCTCCATCGTCCTGGGCGCCCTCGCCCGCGACCTGAACGTGGCCGGCCTGGTCGCCCTCGCCTTCGCGGTCGCCGCGTCGGCCAACCTCCCGACGATCCTCTACAGCCTCTTCTGGAAGCGATTCACCACCTCCGGAGCCCTGTGGTCGATCTACGGCGGCCTGGTCACCGCGGTCGGCCTGGTGCTGTTCTCGCCGGTCGTCTCGGGCAAGCCGACGTCGATGTTCCCGGACGTCGACTTCCACTGGTTCCCGCTGGAGAACCCCGGCATCATCTCGATCCCGGTCGGCTTCCTCCTCGGCATCCTCGGCACCTACCTCTCCAAGGAGGAGCCGGACGCCGGCAAGTACGCCGAACTGGAGGTCCGGTCCCTCACCGGCACCGGTGCCCACTGAGAACCCCCGCACCACCCCCTCGCGGCGGCCGCGTCGTAGATCCCTACGACGCGGCCGCGCCGCACCTCGTGGGATCGGCCGCTGTCGTTGTCAGTCGTGTCACGTAGGCTCGCAAGTGACAGGAAAAGACCCGACGGCGCTGATCCGCCCGCGCCGAACCGCTACGAGGGAGGGGGCCCACGTGCTCATCGACACCTACGGCCGAGTGGCCACCGACCTGAGGGTCTCGCTGACCGACCGGTGCAACCTCCGCTGTACGTACTGCATGCCCGAGGAGGGCCTGCAGTGGCTGGCCAAGCCAGACCTGCTCACCGACGACGAGATCGTCCGTCTGATCGACATCGCCGTCACCTCACTGGGCATCGAGGAGGTCCGCTTCACCGGCGGCGAGCCCCTGCTGCGTCCCGGCCTGGTCGGCATCGTGGAGCGCGTCGCCCGGCTGGACCCCCGGCCCCAGATGTCCCTCACCACCAACGGCATCGGGCTGAGGCGCACCGCGACGGCCCTGAAGGCGGCCGGTCTGGACCGGGTCAACGTCTCCCTCGACACCCTGCGCCCGGACGTCTTCAAGACCCTCACCCGCCGCAACCGCCACCAGGACGTCCTCGACGGCCTGGAGGCCGCCCGCGAGGCCGGACTGACCCCGGTGAAGGTCAACTCGGTCCTGATGCCCGGCCTGAACGACGACGAGGCCCCGGACCTGCTGGCCTGGGCCGTCGCGCACGACTACGAACTGCGCTTCATCGAGCAGATGCCCCTCGACGCCCAGCACGGATGGAAGCGCGAGGGCATGGTCACGGCGGGCGACATCCTGGCCTCCCTGCGGACCCGCTTCGACCTCACCCCCGAAGGCGCGGACGAGCGCGGCTCGGCCCCCGCCGAGCGCTGGCTGGTCGACGGCGGCCCGCACCGCGTGGGCGTCATCGCCTCCGTCACCCGCCCCTTCTGCGCGGCCTGCGACCGCACCCGCCTCACCGCCGACGGCCAGATACGCACCTGCCTGTTCGCCCGGGAGGAGACCGACCTGCGGGCCGCCCTGCGCGACGGCTCCCCGGACGAGGAGATCGCCCGCATCTGGCGCCTGGCGATGTGGGGCAAGAAGGCGGGCGCCGGCCTGGACGACCCGTCCTTCGTCCAGCCGGACAGGCCGATGTCGGCGATCGGCGGTTGACCGGCGGTCAGGCCCCGGCGGCCGCTTCCCACTCCGAGAGCGGCACGACGTCCTTCAGGAACCCCCGCACCCCTAGGAACTGCGACAGATGCTCCCGGTGCTCCTCACAGGCGAGCCAGGTCTTGCGCCGCTCCGGCGTGTGGATCTTCGGATTGTTCCACGCCAGCACCCACACGGCGTCGACACGGCAGCCCTTGGCGGAGCAGATGGGGGTGGTCTCGTCACTCACAGATTCGTCTCACAACCGCTGCACAAAAGGCGACGCCGAGCAGCCACGGGGGGAGCTGCCCGGCGTCGGTCCGTCGCTCCGACGGGGGATGCGGAGCGCCTACGAAGTATGTCACGGGTAACCCGCCGCCCGGCACTGGAACAACATGATTGATCTGAGCTTTTCTTGAGCTTGGCGCGTAGTCGCCTTCCGCTTGCGACACCTGCGCTCCGCTCAGGCTCGGTCGCGCGGCTCGCTTCGTACGCCCGTCCTGGGCTCCGTCGTGACATCTTCCGGGACGGGTTCCGCGAAACCGTCATTCGTCCGTGACGATGTGATCATCGGACGCATCGGCACGGTCACGAACGTCGTGGGAAGCGACGGCGCGTTCTCCCGCCCCGCGTTCGCGATCACCACCGCGACATAGGGCAGCACCGCTCCCAGGACCAACGCCACGATCGCGACCGGCCGTTCGACGTTCCACAGCGAGGCCGCGAGAATCACCGCCACCGTACGGATCGACATCGAGATCACATACCGCCGCTGCCGGCCGCGTACGTCCTCGTGGAGTCCCGTCCGGGCCCCGGTGATCCGGAACACCTGGCCGTTGCCACCGCCATGCTGCTTCCGCATCACATTCCACCATCCGCCCGCATCGGCCCCGCACCGCCCCGTGCCCGGTCCGACCCCGGTCGGGGTACGAGGTCCGGACCACTCCAACGTTACGCCGCGCCTGCGTCGCCTACGAGACCGGGTCACCTCCCGCCTGGGCGACCGGCATCGGCCGTAGCGCGTACGGCGGCACCCGACATGCGCCGTACGGCGTACGGGCGAAGACTGGCCCCAGTGCTCACCTCGAGCCGTACAAGGAGGCAGTCATGGGCTGGTTGTGGGCGATCATCGTGGGATTCGTGCTGGGCCTGATCGCCAAGGCGATCATCCCCGGCAAACAGCACAGTCCTCTCTGGCTGACCACCATCTGCGGCATGCTCGGCGCGATCGTCGGCAACGCGATCGCACGCGCCGTCGGGGTGGAGTCGACCCCCGGCATCGACTGGAGCCGCCACGCCTTCCAGCTCGTGGCCGCGATCATCATCGTCTTCGTGGTCGACATGCTGTACATGGCGACGCTGGGCAAGCGCAAACAGACGGCCTGACAGAACACGACAGAACAGGGCCGGGCTTCCATGGACCGCCATGGAAGCCCGGCCCCTGTCCGTCGACTAGACGGGCGTGACCTCGACCGCCGCCAGGTTCTTCTTCCCCCGGCGCAGTACCAGCCACCGCCCGTGCAGCAGGTCCTCCTTGGCCGCGGTGGCGTCCTCGGAGGCGACCTTGACGTTGTTCACGTAGGCCCCGCCCTCCTTCACCGTCCGCCGCGCGGCCGACTTGCTGGCCACCAGACCGACCTCGGCGAACAGGTCCACGACCGGGCCGAGCTCGGCGACCTTGATGTGCGGCACCTCGGACAGCGCCGCCGACAGCGTCCGCTCGTCCAGCTCCGCCAGCTCGCCCTGACCGAACAGCGCCTTCGACGCGGCGATCACCGCGGCCGTCTGCTCGGCGCCGTGCACCAGCGTCGTCAGCTCCTCCGCCAGCGCCCGCTGAGCGGCCCGCGCCTGCGGCCGCTCCTCGGTCTGCTTCTCCAGCTCCTCGATCTCCGCACGGGACCGGAAGCTGAAGATGCGCAGGAACTTGGAGACGTCCCGGTCGTCCGCGTTCAGCCAGAACTGGTAGAAGGCGTACGGTGTGGTCATCTCGGCATCCAGCCAGACCGTGCCGGACTCGGTCTTGCCGAACTTGGTGCCGTCGGCCTTGGTGATCAGCGGCGTGCCCAGCGCGTGCACCACGGCCTCGGGCTCGACCTTGTGGATCAGGTCCGTGCCCGAGGTGAGGTTGCCCCACTGGTCGCTGCCGCCGGTCTGCAGCGTGCAGCCGTACCGCCGGTACAGCTCCAGGAAGTCCATGCCCTGCAGGATCTGGTAGCTGAACTCGGTGTAGCTGATGCCCTCCTGGGACTCCAGCCGCCGGGCGACGGCCTCCTTCGCGATCATCTTGTTCACGCGGAAGTGCTTGCCGACGTCCCGCAGGAACTCGATGGCCGACATCCCCTGGGTCCAGTCCAGGTTGTTGACCATGACCGCGGCGTTCGGCCCGTCGAAGTCCAGCAGCGGGGCGATCTGCGCGCGCAGCCGCTCCACCCAGCCCGCGACGACCTCCGGGGAGTTCAGCGTGCGCTCGGCGTTGGGCTTCGGGTCACCGATCAGACCGGTGGCCCCTCCGACCAGGCCCAGCGGACGGTTGCCCGCGTCCTGGATCCGGCGCATCGTCAGGATCTGCACGAGGTTGCCGAGGTGCAGGCTGGGCGCGGTCGGGTCGAAGCCGCAATAGAACGTGACGGGACCGTCCGCGAACGCCTTGCGCAATGCGTCCTCGTCAGTGGAGAGGGCGATCAGCCCGCGCCACTTCAGTTCGTCGACGATGTCCGTCACGGTTCTCGTATCTCCTTGATGATCTTCGGGTGGTCGAGCGGCCACCGGCTACGAGGTTATACGCCCTGACTGACAGAGCTCATATTGAAGTCGGGCACCCGCAGCGCGGGCATCGCAGCCCTAGTGAACCAGTCGCTCCACTCCCGCGGCAGCGTCTTTTCCGTGCGCCCGGCCTCGGTGGCCCGGCCCAGCAGGTCGACCGGGGACTCGTTGAACCGGAAGTTGTTGACCTCGCCGGTCACCTCGCCGTTCTCGACGAGGTAGACGCCGTCCCGGGTCAGGCCGGTGAGCAGCAGGGTGGCCGGGTCGACCTCGCGGATGTACCAGAGGCAGGTCAGCAGCAGCCCGCGCCCGGTGCCGGCCACCATCTCCTCCAGCGAGCGGTCCTCGCCGCCGGTCAGGACGAGGTTCTCGATGGCGGGAGCCACCGGCAGCCCGGTCAGGCCCGCGCTGTGCCGGGTGGTCGTGAGGTGCCGCAGCTCGCCCTCCCGGACCCACTCGGTGGCCGTGAGCGGAAGCCCGTTGTCGAACACCGACTGGTCGCCCCCGGAGGAGTGCGCGATCACGAAGGGCGCCGACTCCAGTCCCGGCTCGTACGGGTCGCTGCGCAGCGTCAGCGGCAGCTCGGTCAGCCGGTCGCCCACGCGCGTGCCGCCGCCCGGCCTGGAGAACACCGTGCGCCCCTCGACCGCGTCCCGGCCGGACGCCGACCACAGCTGGTAGATCAGCAGGTCGGCCACCGCGGTCGGCGGCAGCAGCGTCTCGTACCGCCCGGCCGGCAGCTCGACGCGCCGCTCCGCCCAGCCGAGGCGGACGGCGAGCTCGGCGTCCAGCGCCGCCGGGTCGACGTCCTTGAAGTCCCGCGTCGAGCGGCCCGCCCACGCCGAGCGCGTACGGTCCGGCGACTTGGCGTTCAGCTCCAGGGTGCCCTTGGGCTGGTCGTGACGCAGGCGCAGCCCCGTCGACGTACCGAGGTAGCTCGTCACCAGCTCGTGGTTGGCGAAGCCGTACAGCTCGCGCCCGCCGGCACGCGCGCGTGCGAAGGCCTCGCCCAGCGCGGGTGCGAAGTCGGCGAAGACGGCGGAGGTGGTCTCCGCGGGCGCGTCCGTGAAGTCCGGGGACGCGGGGACGCCCGTCACCAGCGGCTGCGCGTCCTCGGCGGGCCCCGCGCTGCGGGCGGCGGCCTCGGCGGCCCGCACCAGGGGCTCCAGCTCGTCCACGGTCACCGCCGAGCGGGAGACCACACCGGAGGCGGTGCCCTCCTTGCCGTCGACGGTCGCGACGACCGTGAGCGTACGGCCGCGGGTGACGCCGTTGGTGGTGAGCGCGTTGCCCGCCCAGCGCAGGTTGGCGGTGGAGTGCTCGTCGGCGATGACGACACAGCCGTCGGCGGTGGACAGCTCCAGCGCCCGCTCGACGATCTCGTGGGGCTTGTGCGTGCGGGCGCTCATCGACCGGCCTCCTGCGTCGTGTTGAGGATGTTGACGCCCTTGAAGAGCGCGGAGGGGCAGCCGTGCGAGACGGCGGCGACCTGGCCCGGCTGGGCCTTGCCGCAGTTGAAGGCGCCCCCGAGGACGTACGTCTGCGGGCCGCCCACCGCGGCCATGGAACCCCAGAAGTCGGTGGTCGTCGCCTGGTAGGCCACGTCCCGCAGCTGCCCGGTGATCCGCCCGTTCTCGATCCGGAAGAACCGCTGGCCGGTGAACTGGAAGTTGTAGCGCTGCATGTCGATCGACCACGACCGGTCCCCGACGACGTAGATCCCGCGGTCCACGCTGCCGATCAGATCGTCCGTCGACATCCCCGCCGGATCCGGACGCAGCGACACGTTGGCCATGCGCTGCACCGGCACATGGCCGGGGGAGTCCGCGAAGGCGCAGCCGTTCGACCGCTCGAAGCCGGTCAGCCTGGCGATGCGCCGGTCCAGCTGGTAGCCGACGAGCCGGCCGTCCTTCACCAGGTCCCAGGACTGGCCCTCGACGCCCTCGTCGTCGTACCCGATGGTCGCGAGTCCGTGCTCGGCGGTGCGGTCGCCGGTGACGTTCATCAGCTCGGAGCCGTACCTCAGCTTGCCGAGCTGGTCGAAGGTGGCGAAGGAGGTGCCGGCGTAGGCCGCCTCGTAGCCGAGCGCGCGGTCCAGCTCGGTGGCGTGGCCGATGGACTCGTGGATGGTCAGCCACAGGTTGGACGGGTCGACGACGAGGTCGTACAGACCCGCCTCGACGCTCGGCGCCCGCATCTTCTCGGCGAGCAGCTCCGGGATCTGCTCCAGCTCGCCCTCCCAGTCCCAGCCGGTGCCCGTGAGGTACTCCCAGCCGCGTCCGACCGGCGGCGCGATCGTCCGCATCGAGTCGAACTCGCCGCTGGACTCGTCGACCGAGACGGCCGTCAGCGACGGATGCAGCCGCACCCGCTGCTGGGTGGTCACGGTCCCCGCGGTGTCGGCGTAGAACTTGTTCTCGTGCACCGTCAGCAGCGAGGCGTCGACATGGTTGACGCCGTTCGCCGCCAGCAGCCGCGAACTCCAGTCGGCCAGCAGCGCCGCCTTCTCCTCGTCCGGCACGGTGAACGGGTCGATCTCGTACGACGAGATCCACGTCCGGTCGTCGTGCACGGGCTCGTCCGCCAGCTCGACGCGCTCGTCCGAGCCGGCCGCCCTGATCACCTGGGCGGACAGCTTGGCCATCGCCACCGCCTGCGAGGCGACCTTGGCCGCCGCGTCGAGCGTCAGATCAACGCCGGACGCGAAGCCCCAGGTGCCCCCGTGCACGACCCGCACCGCGTACCCGAGGTCGGTGGTGTCCGACGAACCGGCGAGCTTGGCGTCCCGCAGTCGCCAGGAGGCGCTGCGCACCCGCTCGAACCGGAAGTCGGCGTGCTCGGCGCCCAGCGCACGCGCGCGTGCCAGCGCCGCGTCGGCGAGGGCGCGCAGGGGTAGGGCCGTGAAGGCTTCGTCGATGGTATGAGGCACCGAGGTCTCTCCTTGACTGTCGTGACCTGACCGGACCGGCGGTTGCCCCGATCATGTCGCGCCGGCGGGCCCGCCGACCACAGGTTTCGGGCCGCTGTCGGGACGATTCTGTAGAGACCCGACAGTGAGTCCCGTACGCCACTGTCGGTGCCCGAATGTCCTCAGGCGCGACCGGACCGATAGGTTTTCGACTGAAGCCGCCTGTCACCAGGTGTTGGGCGGGTGTGTCAGACCCCTATCGAAAGGGTGATCCGTTGAGCCGCTCGGTTCTCGTCACCGGAGGCAACCGGGGCATCGGCCTCGCCATCGCCCGCGCGTTCGCCGACGCCGGCGACAAGGTCGCGATCACATACCGCTCCGGGGAGCCGCCGGCCGGCTTCCTGGCCGTCAAGTGCGACATCACCGACACCGAGCAGGTGGAGCAGGCCTACAAGGAGATCGAGGCCCAGCACGGTCCGGTCGAGGTCCTCATCGCCAACGCCGGCGTCACCAAGGACCAGCTCCTGATGCGTATGTCCGAGGAGGACTTCACGTCCGTCCTCGACACCAACCTCACCGGCACCTTCCGCGTGGTCAAGCGCGCCAACCGCGGCATGCTGCGCGCCAAGAAGGGCCGGGTCGTCCTCATCTCGTCGGTCGTCGGGCTCCTCGGCTCGGCCGGCCAGGCCAACTACGCCGCCTCCAAGGCCGCCCTGGTCGGCTTCGCGCGTTCCCTCGCCCGTGAGCTGGGCTCGCGCAACATCACCTTCAACGTCGTCGCGCCCGGTTTCGTCGACACCGACATGACCAAGGTGCTCACCGACGAGCAGCGCGCGGGCATCGTGGCCCAGGTGCCGCTCGGCCGCTACGCGCAGCCCGAGGAGGTCGCCGCGACGGTGCGGTTCCTCGCCTCGGACGACGCCTCGTACATCACTGGAGCCGTCATCCCCGTTGACGGCGGACTGGGAATGGGTCACTGAACACCATGAGCGGAATTCTCGAGGGCAAGCGCGTCCTGATCACCGGTGTGCTGATGGAGTCCTCCATCGCCTTCCACACCGCCAAGCTGGCCCAGGAGCAGGGCGCCGAGATCATCCTGACCGCGTTCCCGCGGCCCACGCTGACCGAGCGCATCGCCAAGAAGCTCCCCAAGCCCACCAAGGTCATCGAGCTCGACGTCACCAACGACGAGCACCTGGCCCGGCTGGCCGACCTGGTCGGCGAGGAGCTCGGCGGGCTCGACGGCGTCGTGCACTCCATCGGCTTCGCACCGCAGGACGCGCTCGGCGGCAACTTCCTGAACACGCCGTTCGAGTCGGTGGCCACGGCCATGCACGTCTCGGCGTACTCCCTGAAGTCGCTGACCATGGCCTGCCTGCCGCTGATGCAGAACGGCGGCTCCGTCGTCGGCCTCACCTTCGACGCGTCCTTCGCCTGGCCGCAGTACGACTGGATGGGCCCGGCCAAGGCCGCCCTGGAGGCCACCAGCCGCTACCTCGCACGCGACCTCGGCAAGCAGAACATCCGCTGCAACCTGATCTCCGCGGGCCCGATCGGCTCCATGGCCGCCAAGTCCATCCCGGGCTTCGGCGAGCTGGCCTCCGTCTGGGACAGCCGCTCCCCGCTGGAGTGGGACCTCAAGGACCCGGAGCCGGCCGGCAAGGGCGTCGTCGCCCTGCTGAGCGACTGGTTCCCGAAGACCACGGGCGAGATCGTCCACGTGGACGGCGGTCTGCACGCCATCGGCGCCTGACGCCGTCGCCTGGCCGAGCCGGGAGGACAAGGGCCCGCGTCCTACGGGACGCGGGCCCTCGCGTATCACTCGTCCGGGCTAGCCGGCCGGGCGGACCGGGCGGGCGACCGCGCACCCTGGATGAAGCGTTCACCACACGCTCCCCCTCCCGAGCACGGCCGAGGAGGTCCCCTTGTGCGCCTGTCCCGCAGCCTGGCCTCAGCGACCGCAGCCGTCGTACTCGTCCTGTGCCTGCCCTACGAGGCGGTGCCCCACGCGCGCGTGACGCGCCCGGCCCCGGCGCAGCCCTTCGGCGCCGAGTGCCGTACCAAGGTCACCGGGTCCCATGTGACCTCGTACTGCCACAACCCCTATCCGCAGACCGACGGCGTCAGCCTGCACGTGGAGTGCGAGCGGTGGTGGGACCTCGACACCGACAGCGCCACCGTCGACGCCGGGCCCGCCATGACCGTACGGCTCACCGGGCGCTGCTGGGAGGAGGTCCGCTCGGCGTGGATCACCCACCAGAGGCGGTGAACCGCCCCGGACGGCACAGGAACGGATAGCTGGCGGCCGCCGCGCCGGCCGCGTCCGCGTCACCCGCGCGGATAGCGTCGACCAGCCGCGTGTGCTCCATGTACGACTCCGGGGTCAGCGCGCCGCCCACGTCCTCCCGCAGCCAGTCCCGCAGCACCTCGCCCAGATCGGCGTACATCGCGGTCATGACGTCGTTGTGGGAGGCGGAGACCACCGCGAGGTGGAAGGTGGCGTCGGCCGTCACGAACGCCTCCGCGTCGCCCGACTCCCAGGCCTCCTCGCGGCGCACCAGCAGCGCGTCGAGCTGCTTGAGGTCCTTCTCCGTGCGCCGCTCGGCCGCCAGGCTCGCCGCGGCCGACTCCAGCGTGGAGCGCAGCTCGGCGATGTGACCGGGGTCGGCGTCGGCGAAGCGGCGGTGCATCACACCGGCCAGCTCGCTGGTCGCCGCCACATAGGTGCCCGAGCCCTGGCGGATGTCCAGCAGGCCGTTGTGCGCGAGCGCGCGGACGGCCTCGCGGACGGTGTTGCGGGCCACCCCGAGCTGCTCGACCAGCTCCGGCTCGGTAGGGATGCGGGAGCCCACCGGCCACTCGCCCGAGGTGATCTGGTTGCGCAGCGCGGCGATGACCTGCTCGGACAGGGCGGAACGGCGGGGATGACTCAGGGGCATGGCACACCTTCGCACGAGGTGGCCGGGTGCGGCCGACCAACGGATGGACAGCGGGTCATCCTATGATTCTATGATAGGTGGCATGCAGAGCGAGGAAACAACGACGATGACGTCCGAAACCGCGCGCAGGTCGGTCGGCCACGACCCCGGGCGGCCCGCCACGCGCGCGTGGACGATGCGGGTGCTGGTCATCGGCATCGTCCTCTCGGCGCTCAACCTCCGCCCCGCCATCACCAGCCTCGGCGCGCTCCTGGAAGAGGTCCGCGACGGGCTCGGCATGAGCGGCAGCCTGGCCGGACTCCTCACCTCCGTGCCCCCGCTCTGCTTCGCCGTCTTCGGCGTCACCGCCCCACGCCTCGCCCGCCGGTTCGGCCCGGGCGCGGTCGTCTGCGCGGGCATGGTGGCCATCACCGCGGGTCTGCTGATCCGGCCGTACGCGGGCGGCACGGCGGGCTTCCTGGCCGCCAGCGCGCTCGCCCTCATGGGCATCGCCGTCAGCAACGTCCTGATGCCGGTCATCGTCAAGCGCTGGTTCCCGGACCGTGTCGGCGCCATGACCGGCCTGTACTCCATGGCCCTCGCCGCGGGCACCTCGGTCGCGGCGGCGGTGACGGTGCCCATGACGGACGCCCTGGGAGGCAGCTGGCAGACCGGGCTCGCCGTGTGGGCGGGGCTCGCGGCGACGGCCGTACTGCCGTGGATCCCGTTCGTACGGGACCGGGGCGCGCGGCCCGCCGACCCGGCACGCCGGCACGCGCGCGTGGAGGCGCCCGCCCCGGGCCGGACCTCCACCGACGTCCACGCACGTGTGGAGGCCCCCGCGCTGCGGATCACCCGCAGCCGTACCGCCTGGGCGCTGGCCGTCTTCTTCGGGCTGCAGGCCACCGCCGCCTACATCACGATGGGCTGGATGGCGCAGATCTTCCGGGACGCCGGGGTGCCCGCGAGCACGGCCGGACTGCTGCTCGCCGTCACGATGGTGATGGGCGTGCCGCTGGCCTTCGTCATCCCGCGCGTGGCCACCAGGCTGCCCCACCAGGGCCCGATCGTGCTGGCTCTGGGCGCCTGCGGCCTTGTCGGCTACGCGGGCCTGTACCTCGCGCCCTCCGGCGGCGCCTGGGCCTGGGCCGTGCTGCTCGGCGTCTCCAACTGCGCCTTCCCGCTCGCCCTGACGATGGTCGGCATGCGGGCGCGGACCGGTGCCGGTGTCGCCCAGCTGTCGGCCTTCGCGCAGAGCACCGGCTACCTCATCTCCATCCCCGGCCCCCTGCTGGTCGGCGTGCTCTACCAGCACAGCGGCGGCTGGGGGCTGCCGATCGCCCTCATGGCGGCACTGATGGTCCCGCAGATGGTGGTCGGCGTCCTGGCGGGCCGCGACCGCACGGTGGAGGACGAGGCCGCCGCCCGCTGAGCTCACCCCGGCGGATCCGGCGCGGACGGGGGGTGCGAGACTGGCCGTATGCCAGTGCTCGAGCCGAACCCCCAGAACGGCCAGAAGAAGATGCTGATCGTCTTCGGCTCGTTCTTCGCCATCTTCGTGGTCATCGCCATCGTCGCGACGATCGTCTCGCCGTGATCTTCGCCCCCTTCGATGGTGGGGCTAGCCCCACCATCCCCTAGGGGGTCGGTGTCAGGGTCAAGTGGGTGGATCTCCGGATGGGTTGAGGGGTCCCGAGTCCGTACCTTCGAAGTGTGGCCGCGGACGGCGGCCACCGACCGCTCGAAGACCACGGCTACCACGGAGGCACCCATGTCGGCCCCTACGCACACCCGGCCCCTCCCGGCGAGCACGGGCGGCATCGACATCCGGCTGCCCTGGTGGGCCCTCGCCCTGCCCGCGCTCGCCTTCGTCGTCCTCCTGGCGCTCATGCTGAACCCCAGCGACGCGCAGGCGGCCGGCGACCCGGTGATCACCCACCTCTTCGAGCGGGTGCAGCAGCTCATGGCCCGCTGAGCGCCCACCGAGCACCCGTCGAGCCGCCGGTCAACTACCTGCGCCCCATGGCCTGTTTCGTGCGAAGCTGGGTGTCATGAGCGTCGCTGAACTCCGCAGGATCGTCCTCTTCCGCCATGCGAAAGCCGACTGGCCACAGGTGACCGACCATGAGCGCCCCCTCGCCGAGCGGGGCCGACTGGACGCCGCGGCAGCCGGACGCAGGCTGGCCGACACCGGCATCCCCTTCGATCTGGCCCTCTGCTCCACCGCGACCCGCACCCGGGAGACCTGGAAGCTCGCGGTCCACGAGTTCCCGCAGCGGCCGAAAACCGTCTACGAGGAGCGGATCTACGAGGCCTCGCCCGGTGAGCTGATCGCCCTGCTGAACGAGACCCCGGACGACGCGCAGAACGTCATCCTGATCGGCCACAACCCGGGTGTGCACGGCCTCGCCGACATCCTGGCCGGCTCGGGCGAGGGCGATGCCCGCGAGCGGATGGAACGCCGCGGCTTCCCGGCCGCCGGTTTCGCCGTCCTGTCCTTCGACGGCTCCTGGAAGGCCCTGGAGCCCGCCGCGGCCACCCTCGTCGACTACTGGGGGCCGACCGAGTAGCAGCCCGCCGTACCAAGGCCGCGGGGCCCGGCACCGCAGCGGTGCCGGGCCCCACGGCCGTTCTCGCCCGGGGATCAGTGGTCGTCGTGCGTGTCCGCCGCCTCGACCTCTTCGCGGGTGACGCCCAGCAGATACAGGACCGTGTCCAGGAACGGCACGTTCACCGCGGTGTGCGCCGCCTCCCGAACGACCGGCTTCGCGTTGAAGGCGACACCGAGACCGGCCGCGTTGAGCATGTCCAGGTCGTTGGCGCCGTCGCCGATCGCCACTGTCTGGGCGAGCGGTACGCCCGCCTCGGCGGCGAAGCGGCGCAGCAGCCGCGCCTTGCCCGCGCGGTCCACGATCTCCCCGGTGACCTTGCCGGTCAGCTTCCCGTCGACGATCTCCAGGGTGTTGGCCTGGGCGAAGTCCAGCCCCAGCCGCTCCTTGAGATCATCCGTGACCTGGGTGAACCCGCCGGAGACGACACCGACTTGGTAGCCGAGGCGCTTCAGCGTACGGATCAGCGTGCGCGCGCCCGGCGTCAGCCGCACCTCGCTGCGCACCTTGTCCACCACGGAGACGTCCAGGCCCTCCAGCAGCGCCACGCGCGCGTGCAGCGACTGCTCGAAGTCCAGCTCCCCGCGCATCGCCGCTGCCGTGACCTCGGCGACCTTGTCCTCGCAGCCCGCGTGCGCGGCGAACAGCTCGATGACCTCGTCCTGGATGAGCGTGGAGTCGACGTCCATGACGACGAGCCGCTGGGCCCGCCGGTGCAGTCCCGCGGCGACCACCGCGACATCGACACCCAGTGCCGCCGCGTCCGTCACCAGGGCGGTGCGCAGGGGCTCGGTCTCCACACCGGAGACCGCGAACTCGACCGCGGTCACCGGGTACTTGGCGAGCCGGAAGATACGGTCGATGTTGCCGCCGGTCTGGGCGATATTCGCCGCGATGCGGGCGGTGGCCGCCGCGGTGAGCGGATGGCCGAGCACGGTGACCAGGGAGCGGCCGAGGCCGCGCGGCCGGTTGTCTCCGCGACCGGAGATGATCTCCGCCTGCATCTTCATCGACTCCGCCCAGCTGTGGACGGTGGCGCGGAGATCGCCCTCGAGCGTGGCCGCCGGATGGGTCACGAGCGCGCACAGCGTGAGCCGGCCACGGGTGACGACCTGCTCGATGTCGACCACGTCGACGGAGTAGGCGGCGAGGGTGTCGAAGAGGCCGGCCGTGATGCCCGGCCGGTCCTTGCCGAAGATCTTGACGAGGAGGGTCGGGGCGTCGGCCGGAACGTCGGAGGTCGGGATCTGCGAAGCGCTCATGGTCTTCCCACCGTATCCGGCACCCAGTGCCGCCCGCCGCCGCGGTCCGCCTAGCGGACACGGAACAGTGGGTGTCGACGGGGTGGCGGGCACATGACGGGTGGACCACGACGACCCCCCTCCGGCGGGCACGGAATCCCGCCCCGCGCGTGGGTGGCCGCTCCGCGCGCAGGATGCCGCTCCGCGCCCGGGGGACGGTCCTGCGCCCGGGTTGCCGTTCCGTGCCCGGGGGACGGTCCTGCGCCTGCGGGTCCCGCCTTGCGCTGGTGGGCCTCCCTGCGCCTGCGGGTCCCGCCCTGCGCTGGTGGGCCTCCCTGCGCCCGTGGGACCCGCCCCGCGCCAGTGGGCCTCCCTGCGCCCGGAGAACCGTCCTGCGGCAGGTGACTCATCCTGCGCCTGGAGAACCTCCCTGCGCCCGCGGACCCCCGGCCTCGCTCAGTGACCCCCCTTGGGGCGGCCGGGTGGGGGAGGAGGTGGTGGCGGTGGGGGTGGCTGGCGGCGCCCGCCCTCCGGGGAGCGGCCGGTCCCTGGCCGCCGTGGCGGGGGGCCGTCGTAGGGCCGGGCCACGGTCGGCGCGCCGTACACGTCCCTGTGCCCCGTGCCGGGCGGTGGTGCCTCGCCCGTCCCCTGCTCCTCGCCGGGGCCGGGACGCTCGTCCTCCGGCTCCCGCAGTTCCTCCGGCAGCTGCAGGTACGGATTGGTGGCGGGGTTCGGCGGCCGGTACGACGAACCGGGCCGGTACGGCCCCGGCACCCCCGTACCCGGCTCGCGCACCGGCATCGGGGGCGGCTGCGGCTCACGCGCGTGCCGGGGGTACTCGGCGGTCCCGACCGGCGTGCCCGTCCCCACGGCCCCCGTGCCCAGGCCGGCCCCCGCAGCCCCCGCACCCAAGGCCCCCACCGCCAGCGGCGCCGCCCGTCGTCCCGCCGCCCCGGTGACCCACGCCAGCAGCGCCCCGGCCGCCCCCGCACCCGCGCCCCACAGGGCGCCGAGCAGCAGCGCCATACCGAGGTTCCCGTGCAACTGGATCCCGGCGCCGAACGCGTCGAACCCCAGCACCGACAGCGAGGCGTTCACCGACACCTCCGTCAGCCACGCGAGCAACGGCAGCGTCAGCGCGGTCAGCACGCCGAGCCGCACCGCACACCGCCCCGCGAAGGCGAGCGCACCCGGACCACGCACACCTCGGGAGTCCGTACCGCGCGCGGCGACCGGGGTCCGTACCGCCGCCAGCACCCCCGCCAGCAGCATCATCACGGCCGCCGCCACCCCGAGCAGCCACACCCGTCCGTCCAGGTCGGCCAGGCGGCTCAGGGTCACCGACTGGTCGGTCTTCGCGGTGAGGAGCTTGTCCAGCGGGTCGGGGAGGAACTTGGTGAGCACGCCGGTCGCCCTGCCGTCGAAGGGGACGAACAGACCGATCGGGATGCCGAGCCAGGTGCCGTTGGGCGCGCCCAGCAGCGCCGCTCCGAAGATCCGCTTGGGATGGGCGTCGCCGATCGCCGCGTACACCGCCGCCGCGCACCCCGCCGCCACGGCCAGCAGCAGCACCGTGACGAGCGCGGAAGCGGCCGGCCGGACCACCCGGTGCACGGCCTCCCAGCCGGGCGGCAGGGGAGTGCGGCGCGAGGCCAGCAGGGCGATCAGCAGGATGCCCGCCGACCAGCCGAGCCCGCCCAGCACGGTGGGCGCCGTGTCGACCGAGAAGCCGACCGCCGCCTTGGCGTGGATGAGGTTGCCGATGTTGTCGGGCAGCAGCCCGCCGATGTTCCCGACGTCCCCGAGGCCCGGGATGTTCACACCGCCGCCCCCGCCACCGGTGCCCGGCAGCTTGTCCAGCCCGAGCGAGCCGCCGTCGATGGTGATGACGTCGTGCCCCGCCCACACCAGCCCGCCCAGTGTCGCGACGAACAGCACCACCACCGCGCCCGCGCGTGCGAGGAGTTCGGCCGGCGCGATCACAACTCCCGCGGAGCGCAGGGACCGTAGGAAGACCCAGGACAGCAGCAGCGCCCCCACCAGGCTGACGCCCAGTGGCGTGATCGTGACGGCCGTATGGGCTTCCGCGCCCCTTAGACCGAACGCGGACACGTCGCCGGACGGCGATATCGAACCACCCGCCCCAAGGGCCACCACGGCAGCGGTCATCGGGCCCAGCGAACCCGTCGAGTCCGCCCCCAGAAGATGCAGGCCGAGGGCCGCCGTGCCCGCCATCCCGATCAACGCCCAGCTCACGGAGGCGATCGCGGACAGCAGGACGTCGCCCCACGGCACCCTTGTGCCGCTGCGGACGGACTCGACACTCGACGACGCGCTCATGGCAGACCCCCCGATCCGCGGCGCGACCGAGTGGCCGCGCGTGCCCCCTCGCGTGATTTACCACTCTCCGGGTCGGTTTCAACCCCGTCAACGGAACCGGCGGATGCGTATGAGCGTGGTGTTCACAAGGTCCGACTTTCGGTCAGAGGGGCGGGCCTGAAATAGTTCCCGACGATGTTCGACATCCCTAGACTCCCTGTGATGGGGGTAACTCGGGGGACTACTCAGTGGGGCTTGGAGTGCCGGAACTCGTACTGGAATCAAATGGACGTACCTGGACGCTCGAGCCGTCCAGGACCTACACCCTCGGACGCGATCCGCAGGGCGACATCGTGCTGGAGGACGCCAGGGTGTCCTGGCGCCACGCCACGATCAGCTGGGGGGGCCGGAGTTGGGTCATCGAGGACCACGGCTCCACCAACGGCACGTTCGTGCAGGGCCAGCGCATCCACCAGATGGAGATCGGGCCCGGCTCGGCGGTCCACCTCGGCAACGCGACCGACGGTCCGCGGCTGAACCTCTCCGGCGCGGCGGCGGCCGTCGCCACACCGCAGGCCCAGCCGCAGCAACAGCCGTTCGCCGCGCAGGGCGCGACCCCGGGCTGGGCGCAGCAGGCACCGCAGCAGCAGGCGCCGCAGCCCGCGTGGGGACAGCCGCAGCAGGCCGCCGCGCACGTCCCGCAGCAGCAGGGCCCCGGCGGTGGCGCGGGGGCGCCGCCGGTCTACGGCGACCGCAGCCCGACCACGTTCCACCAGTTCTCCATCGGCCGCGTGATGCGCATCGGCCGTGCCCTGGAGAACGAGCTGGTCGTCTCCGACCTGCAGGTCTCCCGGCACCACGCCGAGTTCCACTCGATGCCCGACGGCCGCATGGAGATCCGCGACCTCGGCTCGCACAACGGCACCTACGTCAACGGCCAGCCGATCCCCAAGGGCGGCTCCCAACTCCTCGGCCCGGCCGACATCGTCGGCGTCGGCCACTCCACCTTCCGGATCGTCGGCGACCATCTCGAGGAGTTCGTCGACACCGGTGAGGTGTCCTTCTCGGCCCGCCATCTGACCGTCACGGTCGACGGCGGCAAGCAGATCCTGAAGGACGTCTCCTTCGGCGTCCCGGAGAAGTCGCTGATCGCGGTCATCGGCCCGTCGGGCTCCGGCAAGTCGACGCTCCTGAAGGCGCTCACCGGCTACCGGCCCGCCAACCAGGGCGACGTCCTGTACGACAACCGCAACCTGTACAAGCAGTTCGCCGAACTGCGCCAGCGCATCGGTCTGGTCCCGCAGGACGACATCCTGCACAAGGAACTGACCGTCAAGAAGGCCCTCAAGTACGCGGCCAAGCTCCGCTTCCCGGCCGACACCACCGGCGCCGAGCGCGAGGCCCGCATAGACGAGGTGCTGCGCGAGCTGAAGCTCGACATCCACAAGGAGAAGAAGGTCACCTCCCTCTCCGGCGGTCAGCGCAAGCGCGTCTCGGTGGCCCTGGAGCTGCTCACCAAGCCGTCGCTGATCTTCCTGGACGAGCCGACCTCGGGCCTCGACCCGGGCATGGACCGCGACGTCATGCAGCTGCTGCGCGGCCTCGCCGACGACGGCCGCACGGTCCTCGTCGTCACCCACTCCGTCGCCGAGCTGGCGCTGTGCGACAAGCTGCTCGTGATGGCGCCGGGCGGCGCGGTCGCCTACTTCGGCCCGCCCGAGGAGGCGCTGAACTTCTTCGGCTACGACACCTGGGCCGACGTCTTCTCCGCCTTCGAGAACTACCGCGACTACGACTGGGCCGGACGCTGGAAGGGCTCGCAGCACTACCAGATGTACGCCGCGGACATCGACGCGGTCGCACCACAGTCCGTACAGATGCCGCCGATGCAGGCGATGAAGCCGCCGAAGCCGCAGGGCTGGATGAGCCAGTTCGGCACGCTGGTGCGCCGCTATGTGTCGGTCATCGCCTCGGACCGGGGCTTCCTGGCCCTGACGGTGATCCTTCCGCTGGTCCTCGGCGCGGTGAGCCTGCTCATCGACTCCGGCAAGGGCCTGCTGCCCAACCCGATGATCAACCGGGCCACCGGCCAGCCCGTCCCGAACGGCACGGCCACCACGGTCCTGCTGATCCTCGCGGTCGGCGCCTGCTTCGCCGGCGCGGCGAACTCCGTCCGTGAACTGATCAAGGAACGGGTCATCTACGAGCGCGAGCGCGCCACCGGCCTGTCCCGCTCCGCCTACCTGATGTCCAAGGTGTTCGTGCTCGGCGTGGTCACCGTGCTGCAGGGCCTGATGGTCGGCGTCATCGGCTTCGCCGGCCGGGACATCCCGAAGCAGGGCCTGGTCTTCGGCAACGCCACGCTCCTGGAGCTCTGCCTGCCGATCATGGCGCTGGGCTTCACCTCGATGATGTTCGGCCTGATCATCTCGTCGCTGGTGAAGACCTCCGAGAAGACCATGCCGCTGCTGGTCATGTTCGCGATCATCCAGGTCGTCTTCACGGGCTGTCTGTTCGCCCTGAACGGCTCGATCGGCGCCAACCAGGTCTCGTACCTGATGCCGTCCCGGTGGGCGGTCGGCGCGGCGGGTGCCACGCTGGACTTCAACAAGATCAGCCCGCCCGGCAAGGGCAAGAGCAACGACCCGCTGTGGGAGCACACCGTCGCCGCGTGGAGCATGGACATGATCGCGCTGCTCGTCCTGGGCGTGATCTGCGCCTTCTTCGTGGCCCGCTTCCTGCGCCGCCACGAGCCGGAGGTCATGCGCAAGTAGGAAGTATCCGTACGACGCGAAGGGCGGCACCCGTCAGGGGGTGCCGCCCTTCGGCGTTCACGTGGCAGAGGTCCGCGCTGACCTCAGTACGCGCTGTTGACGTTGTCGATCGAGCCGTACCGGTGGGCCGCGTAGTTGGCGGCGGCGGTGATGTTGGCGACCGGGTCGTAGATGTTCCAGGAGGTGCCGGCGACGTGGTACGCGGTGAAGGTCGGCGGGATGACCTGCAGCAGGCCCTTGGACGGGATGCCGTTGATCGCGTTGATGTCCCAGTCGTTGATGGCGTTCGGGTTGCCCGAGGACTCCCGCATGATGTTGCGGTACAGCCCGTTGTAGGAGCCCGGGATGCCCTTGGACTTCATGATGTCCAGGGAGTGCTTGATCCAGCCGTCGAGGTTGTTGCCGTAGGACCGGACGGTGGCCTTCTTGAGGGCGGCGCGCTTGGCGGAGCGGCTCGCGGCCTCCTTGGCCCTGCGCTCGGCGGCGGCCTTCTTCCGGGCCTCGGCCTTCTTCTTGGCGGCGGCCGCGGCGGCGGCCCGCTTCTTCGCGGCGGCGGCGGCGACGGCCTTGGCGTGGGCCTCGGCCTGTGCCTTGGCGGCCTGGGACTTGATGCTGTCGGCGGCGAGCCGGTCGGTGACGCTCGCCTTGACGTCCTTGATCGGCTCATTGCTGTAGGCGACGCGGGAGGCGGTGGCCTCGCTCGTGGTCGTCTCGGCATTGCTGGGCACCGCGGTGAAGGCGATGGCGGCGGCACCGAGGGCGGCGACACCACTGACGGCGATCTTGTGATGGCGGGTCAGCGCACGACTGTGACGGCGAATGTTGATGTTCTTGGGCATGGCAGACGGACCTCTTCGAATAGCGCGGAGGTCGCTCTTCGTCCGGCGGGGGACAGGGGTCCTTCCCGCACGAACGCCGCGGGCTGGAACCCGCGGCGCTGAGCGACGGCAGCCATTCTTAGCGGCCGCAAAATGCGGAGGCAAAGGTGTGACGTACGATCCCGGGTAGTGGATCGCAGATGGGCAAAACAGGACAGACTGGACCGTCTTTGCCGCTCATGAGGTGAGTCTGTATCTCCTACCGACCTTCGTACGTGACCTGCGCCCTATGCGCGGGCTCACACCGTGCCCCCGCCCGTCTCACCAGCAGTTGCTGGAGCAATGCTCTGTGTGAGGATGTTCCTCCGGCAGGATGAGATGGACGTCGCCGAACTCGTGCCACAAATAGCGTCCGCGCAGCGCCTCCTCGTACCCGCGGTCGAGCGCCACCCGCCCCGCGATCGCCTCCAGCATCAGCAGATGCGAGGCCTCCGGCTCGTGCAGCCCGGTCAGCAGCCCGTCCACCACCCGCACCCCGCGCTCCGGGGTCACCACCAGATGGGTCCACCCCTCACGCGCGCGTACGACACCGTCCGGCCCCGCGGCCGACTCCACGGCCCGCACGGCGGTCGTCCCCACGGCGACGACCCGCCCCCGACCGGCCTTCACGGCGTTGATCAGCCGTGCAGAGGCCTCCGGCACCGAGAACCGCTCCGGATACGGCGGCTCGTGCGCCTCCGCCGAGGCCACCCCGGTGTGCAGCGTGATCGGCGCGAACTGCACGCCCCGGCTCACCAGCTCCGCCACCAGCCGCGCCGTGAAGGGCCGCGCCGCACTCGGCATCTCCGCGCTGCCCGTCCCGTCGTCGGACGGCAGCGCGAACACCGTCTGGTAGACGGACAGCGGCTGGTCCCGCTCGGTGTAGGAGTACCGGATGGGCCGCCCGTGCACCCGCAGCATCGCGAGCACCTCCACTCCCGAGGCCCGTCCCCACCACAGACGGTCGCCGCTCGCGCTCAGCGGCTCCTCCAGGACCAGCCGCACACCCCCCGGCAGCCGCACCTCCGTCCCCGCGGGCCCGCCCGCACGCACGCGCGTGGTTCCCCTCCCGTCGGGATCGCGCAGCTCGACCGCCCACCGCCCGTCGTCCCCGCGCGTGGAGAAGTGCACCACCACGCGCGCGTGCCCCACCCGCCCGTCCACGGCGGCGGCCAGCGTGGTCGACGTGTTCACGATGAGCAGATCCCCGGCCCGCAGCAGCCGGGGCAGCTCCCGGAACGCGTGATGCGACACCTGCATCCCCCGCGACACGAGCAGCCGCACGGCGTCCCGGTCGAGCCCGGGCCCACGCTGCTCGACCGGGACACGCGCCGACAGTTCCTCGGGCACGTGCACCGCCAGCGTCATCGTCCCTCCACCAGCAGCGACGGAGCCGCGTACCGCCCGCTCGGCGGCCGCTCGTCCAGCAACCGCAGGAACGCCGGCACCACACCGGCCGGCGCGGGCCGCGGATCGTCGTCGTCCGGTACGGCCGCCGCGTACAGATCCGTCGCCATGTCCCCGGGGTCCACCGCCCACACCCGCAACCCCGGCTCCTCCTCGCCGAGCACCGCCGCCAGCTGGTCCAGCGCCGCCTTGGACGCCCCGTACCCGCCCCAGGTCTCATACGCCTCCGCGGCCGCGTCCGAGCTGACCGCGATCACCGCGCCGGCCTCCGCGGCCCGCAGCAGCGGCAGCGCCTCCTGGACCAGGCCCAGCGCGGCCACCACGTTCACCTCCAGCGCCCGCCGCAGCCCCTCCAGGGGCAGCCCCTCCAGCCGCAGCAGCGGCTCGGCGCCCAGCGCGCTCGCGTTGTTCACCAGCAGATCGACGCCGCCCAGCTTCCACGCCGCCGCCACCAGCTCGGCCCGGTGCCCGGCGTCCGTGACGTCCCCGGGCAGCGCCCGCACGCGCGTGCCGTGCGTCGCCTCCAACCCTGCCGCCGTCTCCCGGAGCACCTCGGCCGTCCTGGCGTCGAGCACCAGATCCCAGCCCCGCGCGGCCAGGGCCTCGGCGAGCGCCCGCCCCAGCCCCTTGGAGGCCCCCGTGATGATCGCTACCGGCATGACTCCACGTCCCCTCGTCGTCGCCGCCGTCCGACGGCCATGCCCTCAACGTAGGAACGGGACCCGCCCGCCGGCCTCGGACGCGGGCACCAAAGCGGCGCGGCCCTTCGCCCTACGTCGCAGGTCCGGGGCCTCGGACCTAGGCCGACCGTCCTAGGCCCAGCGGCCCGGACCAGGCACCACAGGTCCGATCCGCGCTGTCACACCCCGCCGGTACCGTGAGGTCATGAGTCAAGGCCCCCGGACCGGTCTCGCCGCCGTCAGCGACGCGCTGCTGGCCATGAGCAGGCATCTCGAGGTGCGCGACGTCCTCAAGACGATCGTCGCCTCGGCCCGTGAGCTGCTCGGCGCGCAGTACGCCGCGCTCGGCGTCCCCGACGACCACGGCGGCTTCGCCCAGTTCGTCGTCGACGGGGTCAGCGACGACCAGTGGAAGGCCATCGGCCCGCTTCCGCGCCAGCACGGCATCCTCGCCGCGATGCTGCGCGAGGCCAGGCCGGAGCGCCTCGCCGACGTGCGCAAGGATCCCCGCTTCGAGGGCTGGCCGTCCGCCCACCCCGACATGTCCGACTTCCTGGGCCTGCCCATCCGCGATGGCGACGAGGTCATCGGCGCCCTCTTCCTCGCCAACAAGCAGAACTGCCCCAAGCCGGAGGGCGGTTGCGGCTTCACCGAGCAGGACGAGGACCTGCTGGCCATCCTCGCCCAGCACGCCGCGATCGCCCTCACCAACGCCCGCCTGTACGAGCGCAGCCGCGAACTGACCATCGCCGAGGAACGCTCCCGCCTCGCGCACGAACTGCACGACGCCGTCAGCCAGAAGCTGTTCTCCCTGCGCCTGACCGCTCAGGCCGCCGCCGCCCTGGTCGACCGCGACCCCGCCCGCGCCAAGGGCGAACTGCAGCAGGTGGCCGCGCTCGCCGCCGAGGCCGCCGACGAACTGCGTGCGGCCGTCGTCGAGTTGCGCCCCGCCGGCCTCGACGAGGACGGCCTCGTCGCCACCCTGCGCACCCACGTTCAGGTCCTCGACCGCGCCCACACCGCACGCGTCACCTTCGACAGCCACGGTGTGCGCGCGCTGCCCTCCGCCCAGGAGGAGGCCGTCCTGCGCGTCGCCCAGGAGGCCCTGCACAACGCCCTCAGACACTCCGCCGCACAGGAAGTACGCGTGACGCTGGCCCGCCACGGCACCGGGACGCTGCTGCGGGTCACCGACGACGGCAGCGGCTTCGACCCCAAGGCCGTCCGCCGGGCCGGACGCCACCTCGGTCTGGTGTCCATGCGCGACCGCGCGAGCGGGGTCGGCGGCACGCTGACCGTGGAATCGGCGCCCGGCAAGGGCACCACGATCGAGATGGAGGTCCTCGGTGGCTGACGCAATCAGGGTGCTGCTCGTCGACGACCACCAGGTGGTCCGGCGCGGCCTGCGCACGTTCCTGGAGGTGCAGGACGACATCGAGGTCGTGGGCGAGGCCGCCGACGGCGCCGAGGGGGTCGCCCGCGCCGAGGAGTTGAGGCCCGACGTCGTCCTCATGGACGTCAAGATGCCGGGCATGGACGGCGTGGACGCGCTGCGCAGACTGCGCGAACTGGACAACCCCGCGCGCGTGCTGATCGTCACCAGCTTCACCGAACAGCGCACGGTGGTCCCCGCCCTGCGCGCCGGAGCCGCCGGGTACGTCTACAAGGACGTGGACCCCGACGCGCTCGCCGGCGCCATCCGCTCCGTGCACGCCGGGCACATCCTGCTCCAACCCGAGGTCGCGGGCGCCCTGCTGTCCCAGGAGGAGGCCAACTCCGGCCAAGGCAGGGCGGGTTCGCTCACCGAGCGGGAGCGGGAGGTGCTCGGCCTGATAGCGGACGGCCGCTCCAACCGGGAGATCGCCCGCGCCCTCGTCCTGTCCGAGAAGACGGTCAAGACCCATGTCTCGAACATCCTGATGAAGCTCGACCTCGCGGACCGCACCCAGGCCGCCCTGTGGGCCGTACGCCACGGCGTGGCGGGCTGAAACCCCCTGCGCAGGGCCTCACGGACGGCAATACGGAGAGTTCCGCTCCGGACTGAGATTCATACCGTCGTGGGAATGTCCCCCGGATGGCGCAACCTCCGGTGATCTCCGCCGTTCCTCCAGTGCGTGCTGCGGCGACTGCCGCGGCGATCGCTAGGAGGGCTCAGAAGTGAAGAACCTGAAGAAGGCAGCGGCCGTGACGATGGTGGCCGGCGGTCTGATCGCCGCCGGTGCCGGGATGGCCTCCGCCACCGACGCGCACGCCGACGGCCAGGCCGTGGGCTCCCCGGGCGTCGTCTCGGGCAACCTCGTCCAGGCCCCGGTGCACATCCCCGTGAACGCGGTGGGCAACAGCGTGAACGTCATCGGCGCGCTGAACCCCGCCTTCGGCAACCTCGGCCTCAACCGCTGACCTCCGCCGACAGCGGTCGGTGATCTCCGGCCTCCCGGGTGCTCCCGGGAGGCCGGTCAGCTTTTCCTCCGACTGATCCGAACGGGCAGTCGGCGTCCACCGCCCGTACCGCCCCCGTTCCCACCCTCGTTGATCAGCGCACGACCCCCGGCCGGGTCGTCACGCACTCGCAGGAGGAACACTTCCCATGAACATCGCCAAGAAGGCCGCCGTGGCCCTCACCGTCGCCGGTATCGCCGCCGGCGCCTCCGCCGGTGCCGCGGTCGCCAGCTCGGACGCCGACGGCGCGGCCGTGAAGTCCCCGGGCGTCGGCTCGGGCAACCTCGTCCAGGTCCCCGTCCACGTCCCCGTCAACGTGGTCGGCAACAGCGTGAACGCCATCGGCCTGCTCAACCCGGCGTTCGGCAACAAGGCCGCGAACAGCTGACGCCGGACCGCCCGACGAAGGGCCCCTCGAGTCCACGGCGACTCGAGGGGCCCTTGTGCGCACCGGCCGGGGACGCTCACCGCATCCCGCGCTCCCGCTCCTCCACATACGCGTTGTAGGCCGCGACCTGCGCCCGCCGAGCCGTCCGCTCAACAGGCCGCAGCGCCTCGGCCCGAGCCCCCATCTCCGCCGAACTCACCGCGCCCCCGTGCCCGTTCTCCCGGGCGAGGGACACCAGCAGACCCACCCGCTGCGCCAGCTCCAGCACCCGCACCGCCCGCGGCGGATACCCCGGCGCCAGCACCTCCCGGCCCCGCTCGGCCCGCGCCCGGTAGGCGTCGATCGCCGCCTCCGCAGCCGGCCCCGACCCGGCCACGTCCAGCCGCGACAACACCTCCGTCGCCTCGCGCAGCGCCTCCGCCAGCTCCCGCTCCGCCTCGCCGAGCGAGGGCACGTCCGCGGGCGGGGCCTCCCGCACCGGCAGACAGTGCCAGACCACCTCGACATGCACATCACCCTCGGGGCCGGCCTCGTACACCTCCGGCACCAGACCCAGCGCACCGCCGTGGCAGACCACCGCCTCCTCGGCCTCGATGGCCCGCGCGTTGAACTCCGGCGGACCGCTCAGCCCCAGCGGATGCCCCGGCGCGGGCAGCGCCACCCTGAGACCGGTCACCCCGAGCGCCCGCAGCCGGCCCAGCCCGAGCGTGAGCCCGACCGGCCCCGACTCGCCGGGCAGCCCCTCCATCCGGTGCACGGCGTCCTCCCCGACGATCGCGAGCACCGCGTCGTCCGGCGAGACAAGTCCGGCCAAAAGGGCGTTTCCCCAAGCCGCAAGGCGTCCTGAACGTGGTTCCGAGAGCATGCGTCCACCCTAAGGACCGGACCGATGGAATGGACCGGCCGACCGGTGGCGTAGATTTCTTCGAGGGCGGCGCCCACAGGCGCCTGCGACCGCCGAGACGCCGAGACCGGTCACACTGCAAGGGGAGACAACGCGCTCATGAGCGATGTTCTGGAGCTGGAGGACGTATCCGTGGTCCGCGAGGGCCGGGCTCTGGTGGAGGAGGTCTCCTGGTCGGTCAAGGAGGGCGAGCGCTGGGTCATCCTCGGCCCCAACGGCGCCGGCAAGACCACCCTCCTGAACGTCGCCTCCAGCTACCTCTACCCCAGCAAGGGCACCGCCACCATCCTCGGCGAGACCCTCGGCAGGCCCGGCACCGACGTCTTCGAACTGCGCCCCCGCATCGGCGTCGCCGGCATCGCCCTGGCCGACAAGCTCCCCAAGCGCCAGACCGTCCTGCAGACCGTCCTGACCGCCGCCTACGGCATGACCGCCGGCTGGCAGGAGGAGTACGAGGACGTCGACGAGCAGCGCGCCCGCGCCTTCCTCGACCGCCTCGGCATGAGCGACTACCTCGACCGGAAGTTCGGCACCCTCTCCGAGGGCGAGCGCAAGCGCACCCTCATCGCGCGCGCCCTCATGACCGACCCCGAGCTGCTCCTGCTCGACGAGCCCGCCGCCGGCCTCGACCTCGGCGGCCGCGAGGACCTCGTACGCCGTCTCGGCCGTCTCGCCCGCGACCCGATCGCCCCCTCGATGCTGATGGTCACCCACCACGTGGAGGAGATCGCCCCCGGCTTCACCCACGTCCTGATGATCCGCCAGGGCAAGGTCCTCACCGCCGGCCCCCTGGAGCTCGAACTCACCTCCCGCAACCTCTCCCTCTGCTTCGGCCTCCCGCTCGTCGTGGAACAGGTCGGCGACCGCTGGACGGCTCGCGGCCTCCCGCTGTCCTGACTCCTCGGCAACAACCGGGGGGTTACGGACTTTTGCGCCCTGTCCGGGAACGGACCGCCGGTCCTACCATGACCATGTGAACGACATCGACGCCTGGGTCTGGTGGCTGGTCGGCGCGGCCGCGCTCGGAATCCCGCTCGTGGTAACGGCAATGCCGGAGTTCGGCATGCTCGCGGTGGGAGCCGTCGCCGCCGCAGTCTTCGCCGGACTCGGCTTCGGCGCCGTGGCCCAGGTGCTCACCTTCGTCGTCGTCTCGGTCGCTCTGATCGCCGTCGTCCGGCCCATCGCCGTCCGGCACAGCAGACAGCGTCCCCAACTCGCCACAGGCGTCGACGCGTTGAAGGGCAAACAAGCCGTCGTCCTCGAACGGGTCGACGGCTCAGGTGGCCGGATCAAGCTCGCTGGCGAAGTCTGGTCGGCCCGCTCCCTCGACACCGAACGCGCCTACGACGTAGGCCAGGAAGTGGACGTTGTGGAGATCGAGGGGGCGACCGCGATCGTCATCTGACCTCGTACGACTCAACTGAACCGAACGGTACCCGAGTTGCACGACGGTCTGTCAGACTCGACCAGCAAGATCTTCAACAAGCATAAGATCTTCCGAGAGCGCCGAGGCGGAGAAGGGTACGGGGAACGACGATGGAACCGGTCATCATCGTCCTGATCATTCTGGTGGTGTTGGTCTTCATCGCCCTGATCAGGACCATCCAAGTCATCCCACAGGCCAGCGCCGCCATCGTGGAGCGCTTCGGCCGCTACACGCGGACGCTGAACGCCGGCCTCAACATCGTCGTCCCGTTCATCGACACCATCCGCAACCGCATCGACTTGCGCGAACAGGTCGTACCGTTCCCGCCGCAGCCGGTGATCACCCAGGACAACCTGGTCGTCAACATCGACACGGTCATCTACTACCAGGTGACGGACGCCCGCGCGGCCACCTACGAAGTCGCCAGCTACATCCAGGCCATCGAGCAGCTCACGGTCACCACCCTCCGCAACATCATCGGTGGCATGGACCTGGAGCGGACCCTGACCTCCCGCGAGGAGATCAACGCGGCCCTGCGCGGCGTCCTCGACGAGGCCACCGGCAAGTGGGGCATCCGCGTCAACCGCGTCGAACTGAAGGCGATCGAGCCGCCGACCTCCATCCAGGACTCGATGGAGAAGCAGATGCGCGCCGACCGTGACAAGCGCGCAGCGATCCTCACCGCCGAAGGTACGCGCCAGGCCGCCATCCTCACCGCGGAGGGCGAGAAGCAGTCCCAGATCCTGCGTGCCGAGGGTGAGGCCAAGGCCGCCGCCCTGCGTGCCGAGGGCGAGGCCCAGGCCGTCCGCACGGTCTTCGAGGCCATCCACGCCGGCGACCCCGACCAGAAGCTCCTCAGCTACCAGTACCTGCAGATGCTGCCCAAGATCGCCGAAGGCGACGCCAACAAGCTCTGGATCGTCCCCAGCGAGATCGGCGACGCCCTCAAGGGCCTGTCCGGCGCGATGGGCAACTTCGGCGTGGGCGGCGGCTCGAACGGCGGCGGCTCAGAGAAGGCCACGGAACGCCGCGAGAACCCCTCCATAGACTGAGGGCCCGTACAAACCAACGTTCCCCGCACCCCCTCAGGGGCGCGGGGAACGGCACGCCAAGCCACACACAGCCGGCAGCCGCAGAACTACCGCAACCCGGCAGTCGCTCCGCTACGCGGCGTCCATGGCCAACCAATCAGGCAGCGCCTCGAACTCCTCGGCGCCAAGAGCCAGCAGCATCGCGTCACGCGGCGTGGGCTCGAACGGCTGCCTGAGCAGCGGCATCCCCGCCTGCTCCGGAGTCCGGTCCGCCTTGCGGTGGTTGTCCTCCGCGCACGAGGCCACCGTGTTCAGCCAGGAGTCCGCACCACCCTGCGCCCGCGGCACCACATGGTCCACGGTCGTGGCCCGGCGACCGCAGTACGCGCACCTGTGCCGGTCCCTGACCAGCACACCCCGCCTGGACCACGGAGCTTGTCTTCGGAACGGCACCCGTACGTACCTGCAGAGTCTGATCACCCGGGGCACGGGTATGTCCACATCGGCGCCCCGCATGCGCAGTTCGGGGTGGGCCTGCTCGACGACGGCCTTGTCCTGCAGCACCAGGACAACGGCTCGGTTCAGCGTCACCGTCGACAGCGGCTCGAAGCTCGCGTTCAAGACCAGCGTGTCCCGCATCCAGCCCACCTCCTCTGTGCACCGGCCCACCCCCTGGCGGGCTGGATCAACTCTGGCCGGGCACGCCGAGATGGACAACGCAATAAAAACTGCCCGCCCCTGATCAATTCCAAGACCAGGGGCGGGCAAACGTTCCATGAACGTCAGTCTTCGGCGGGCACCTCGTACTCACCGATCAGCTGGGCACGCGCGATGGCGTGGAACCGCAGATTGAAGCCGACGACCGCCGGCGTGACATCCGCGTCCGGTCCGAGCTTCTCCTGGTCCACCGCGTACACCGTGAACACGTACCGGTGCGGCCCGTCACCGGCGGGCGGAGCCGCGCCCCCGAAGTCCTTGGACCCATAGTCGTTGCGAACCTGGATCGCGCCCTCGGGCAGTCCCTCGAACTTGCCGCTGCCCGCACCCGCCGGCAGCTCCGTCACCGAGGCCGGGATGTCGAACACGACCCAGTGCCAGAACCCGCTGCCCGTCGGGGCGTCCGGGTCGTAGCAGGTCACGGCGAAGCTCTTGGTCTCGGCGGGGAAGCCCTCCCACCGCAGCTGCGGCGAGGTGTTGCCGGCCGCGTAGACCTGAGCATCCTTGAGCGTGGCGCCCTCCTGGACGTCCTCACTCGTCACCGTGAACGACGGCACGGGCGGGTGGAAGTCGTGGGGGAGCGGCCGCCGCTTGAGCTCGGTCACCTCGGTACCTCCTGATCGAATGACGTGAATCAGCGGTTCCGAGCCTAGAACCAGTTGCGCTTGCTGCCGACCTCGGACAGCCACTGGTTGAGATAAGCCGCCCAGTCGGTCCCGTGGAAGTCGTGCAGACCCACCTGGAAGGACCGGTAGGTGTCGCTGCCCTCGCTGAACAGCCCCGGCTTCTTGTCCATCTCCAGCACGACGTCCATCGCGTGCTCGTCGGCCACGAAGCTCAACTCGACCTGGTTCAGTCCGCGGTACTGGGACGGCGGGTGGAACTCGATCTCCTGGTAGAACGGCAGCCGCTGCCGGGTTCCCCGGATGTGACCGCGCTCCATGTCCGCGTTCTTGAAGCGGAAGCCCAGCTGGATGAAGGCGTCCAGGATCGCCTTCTGTGCCGGCAGCGGGTGCACGTTGATCGGGTCCAGGTCACCGGAGTCGATCGCACGCGCGATCGCCAGCTCCGTCGTCACCCCGATGTGCATCCCGCGCAGCGACTGCCCGTCGATCATCGTGATCGGCGTCTCCCACGGGATCTCCAGCCCGAACGGCACCGCGTGCACGGCCCCGGCCTGCAGCTCGAAGGCCCCACCGAGCCGCACCTTGGTGAACTCGATGTTCTGCTTGTACTCCTCGTCGCCGCTCTCCACCTCGACCTTGGCCTGCAGTCCGACGGACAGCCCCTCGATGTCCTGGTTCACGGACCCGCCCTGGATCCGCACCTCCCCCTGGACCACGCCACCGGGAACGACGTTGACCTCGGTCAGCACCGTCTCCACCGAAGCCCCGCCGGCCCCCAGACTCGCGAGCAGCTTCTTGAACGCCATGTCTCTCCCTCTGCGTGTACGTGCCGTACGTCCGGACCCTTGATCCCTGTAAACGCGATCCGGCCACGACCGGTTCCGCCCCACACCCTGGCAAGAAGGGGAAACCTTGACCACCCCTTGGCATCCGGCCGCCTGGACTACGCTCGGACGCCATGATCGCGCCCCCGGACCGTACGCCACTCCCCAGGGAGTTCTTCGACCGCCCCGTCCTGGACGTCGCCCCCGACCTCCTCGGCCGCATCCTCGTGCGCACCACACCCGACGGTCCGATAGCCCTGCGCCTCACGGAGGTGGAGGCGTACGACGGCCCGAACGACCCCGGCTCCCACGCCTATCGCGGCCGCACGCCCCGCAATGACGTGATGTTCGGTCCCCCCGGTCATGTGTACGTCTACTTCACCTACGGCATGTGGTTCTGCATGAACCTCGTCTGCGGCCCCGAGGGCCGGGCGAGCGCGGTCCTGCTCCGCGCCGGCGAGGTGATCGAGGGCGCCGAACTCGCACGCAAACGTCGACTCTCGGCCCGCAACGACAAGGAACTGGCCAAAGGCCCGGCCCGCCTGGCCACGGCCCTGGGGGTGGACCGAAGCCTCGACGGTACGGACGCGTGCGCCGCCGGCGACACCCCCTTGCGCATGCTCACGGGCACCCCGATCGCCTCCGACCAGGTACTCAGCGGTCCCCGCACCGGAGTGGCCGGCGAAGGAGGCGTCCACCCCTGGCGCTACTGGGTTGCCAACGACCCGACGGTGAGCCCTTATCGAGCTCATACGCCGAGGCGCCGCCGAAGTTGACGCTGCCCCGGAAGGTGCGTAATGTAGCCCGAGCCGCTTGAACCGGGTACGGCGATCCGCCAGCAGCCGGAAGCGGCCAAACCACTACCTACGATCACCCCTCAGCGGGGTCGAATTCGTCATGTCCGCATGTCTGAATTCGAACTCGCGGAACTCGATTATGAGCTCTCCGGGGAATCGGCTAACGTAGTGAATGTCGAAAGGCCCCGCCGACAGGGAATCAGGCCCGAAAGGATCTGATAGAGTCGGAACCGCCGGAAAGGAAACCGCGAAACAAAAGCGGGAACCTGGAAAGCACCGAGGAAATCGGATCGGAAAAGGATCTGATAGAGTCGGAAACGCAAGACCGAAGGGAAGCGCCCGGAGGAAAGCCCGGAAGGGTGAGTACGAAGGAAGCGTCCGTTCCTTGAGAACTCAACAGCGTGCCAAAAATCAACGCCAG